>NZ_LR733630.1:2563964-2872053 GCF_902506275.1 Exiguobacterium sp. 8A
TGCGGCGGCCTGTATGTATGTGACGGCAAAACATTTTGAGACGGACAAAGGGAATCGTGACGCGTTGCTCGCGACGGCGACATTCATTCAAAATGTTCAACTGCTTTTAAGTGAACGTGAGATCGGAATGGTCTGGCGGACGGGTGGACTGTTTGATGATGCACGGTTGAAGGAAATGATTGGGGCGGAAGGGGAGACGTTTATCGGTCTCCTGCAAATCGGGAAATATGACACAGAAGATATCCCTACGCCGAAAGCGCGACAACCGATTGATTCGCATCTCATCATGTTTGAATAATAAAAAGCGAGCGATGGGGAATCCCTTCGCTCGCTTGATCTATATATCGGTCAGTTATCGCTTTAATTTTGTTGCGAGCCAATCTTGAATCACAGTCGTTGGAATCATCCAGTCGTTCCTCCATTTTTAGAATCTTCTTCTCTACTATTATCCAAATGCATACGTTCCCAAACCTCTCGATGTGCGCCATGAAGGGCATCATCGAATGAATCATCGATATGAAGGCCATAACTTGGATTGATGGACGAGGCATACAGGTCTAGCATGAGTTGATCATGGTTCGGATACATAGAGTGGGCTCCTTTCAATACATCAGCTTGGCTACAACTTCAGTATACAAAGGAACTATGTAGAAAATTCGAGAGAAACGTTAACATTTTATGAATCTTGTAAACGCTTTCACAATTGTTGGATTTCGCGAACTGGAACGCACGACTGCTTATATTGTTCGGCACGCTTGGCATATTTCTTTACCGTTCTCTCCATGATAAAACGATCTTCATCGTTTAATGGACGAACGACTTTTGCTGGGACGCCCATGACCATCACCCCTTCAGGAATTTGCATGTTTGGTGTGACGAGCGCACCGGCAGCGACAAAGGACCCTTTTCCAATCTTCGCCCCATCGAGTACGGTAGCGTGCATGCCAATCAAGCAATCTTCTTCAATCTCACAGCCGTGAATCATCGCCATGTGGCCAATCGAGACGCGATCATGAATGATTGTCGGTGAGCCTTCATATTGATGAATCATCGAACCATCCTGAATGTTGACGTATGAACCGATTTGAATGGGTCCTTCGTCTCCACGGATGACGGTATTGAACCATACTCCCGAGTGAGCACCGATGGTCACGTCTCCAATCACGTGTGCCCCTGGTGCAAGATAAGTCGTCGGATCGACTTTTGGTGTCAACTCTCCTAATTTGTATTGCATCGTTGTAACCCCTTTCAGAAAGATATGTTATCATTGTCGCACAACTTGAAAAAGAAATTGCAACGAAAAGAATATTCTTGGTAAGATAGTTAAAATACATTGAATAAGGAGATCAAGAGATGGAGAAACAACATTTGATTGACATCGCCGCAAAGAAAAAGAAAGCGGCCGTCGTCTTTAAAGACGTCGCAGTGATTGACGTGTACAGTCGTGAGACGATTCGTACAGACGTCGCCATCGACGCAGGATATATCGTGGCTATTGGGGAAGGGTACGATGGAGAGGTCGAGTATCACGATCCGACGTGGACGCTTGCGCCGTCCTTTATCGATTCGCACGTCCATATCGAGTCATCGATGGTCCCCCCGCATGAATTTGCGAAAGCAGTCTTACCACTTGGTGTCACAACGGTGATTGCTGACCCTCATGAGATTGCGAATGTGAACGGAGCACTCGGGATTGAGTACATGTTAGCAGATGCGAAAGGACTTCCACTCGACGTTCGGATGATGCTTCCGAGTTGTGTACCAGCGACACCATTTGAACATGCGGGCGCAAAACTGTATGCAGAAGATTTGGTACCGTTTTTAGGAGATCCAGCGGTGCATGGCCTGGGCGAAGTCATGGACTATCCATCAGTTGAAGCCGGAAGTGAAGACATGCTTCAAAAGATCGCGCAGACGGAACAAGCGGGTAAAGTCGTGGATGGACATGCTTCAGGTCTCAACCCCGATCAATTGAATGTATATCGCTCAGCAGGAATCATGACGGATCATGAATGTACGACTGCGGAAGAGGCGATTGAACGAGTGCGACGTGGATTCTACGTTCAAATTCGGGAAGGGTCCGTTGCTCGAAACGTGGAGAAGGTGAGCCTAGCCGTTACGGAAAGCAATGCCCACCGCTTCCTTTTCTGTACGGATGATAAGCATTTGGATGACTTGGTCGCGGAAGGTGGAATCGACTACAACATCCGTACCGCCATCAAGCAAGGGGTTAAGCCGGAAACGGCCTATGCCATCGCAAGTCTACATGCCGCAGAGACCTATGGATTAAAAGAGGTCGGGGCGATCGCACCTGGTAAGAAGGCGAACTTCGTTATCTTGTCAGACGTCGAATCGGTAAAAATCGAACAAGTCTATGTGAATGGTACGCTCGTCGCGGAGAAGGGGAATGCGACGTTTGAATCGGAAGGAATTGAAGTGCCAAAACCGATGAAAGGTGAGCTCGCTTTACCCGAATTGACCGCCGAGTCGTTCCGACTTGCCGCAAGTGAAGAAGAAATCGATGTCATTCAAGTGCTTCCGAACAGCTTGTTGACGAAACGACAGCGTCTCACGTTCCAACCAGACGCATCAGGCGCAGATTTATCGCAGGATATCGCGACGCTTGCCGTCATCGAACGCCATCACGGGACAGGCCATATGGCTCTTGCCCCGGTAACGGGATTCGGCTTGAAACGAGGTGCCCTAGCAGCCACGGTTGCCCATGACAGCCATAACTTGGTCGTCGCCGGGGTCAGCCCGGAAGACATGTTGCTCGCGGCGAGAACGCTTGAAAAAGTAGGGGGAGGGGTCGTCGCCGTATCGGAAGGAGAAGTGCTTGCCGTCCTTCCGCTCGAGATTGGTGGACTGATGACGAAGCGACCATATCGTGAAGTGGCAGAGATTCTGGAACAGCTCAATGATGCGCTAGATGTCGTGGGAGCCCATCGTCATTTCAATCCGTATTTGACGATGTCCTTCCTCGCCTTACCGGTCATTCCTGACTTGAAATTGACCGATATGGGATTGTTCGACGTGACCACGTTCTCATTCATCAACGCTTGACTCGGTCTAACGTATGATTTTTGTTAAGAACCGCCGATAACGATTGAATGCGTGACGGGAAGTTGGTATAGTTACGTCAAGTTTCATCGGGTCAACATTGAAAGGGGGGATATTACAGATGGAACAAGTTGCTTACAATCGGTCGTATGATGAACATGAGGAATTGATCAATTCTGTATATCGTGCTTTCAAGGACCGATGCGAAGAACTACCAGAAGAAACACAGACAAAACGTCGTTTACGACGACTCATTTTCTCTACGATTAAAGAACAGACGAAGTCTCACGCTGACCGATTCGTGTTGTATCACTTCTTCAACGACTTCTTTAAAGCGGTGGAAACGAATGACCAAGAAGCACTCGCTGTCTTGAAGCGAATCATTCGTGATGAAAAAAACTATTGATATGTGACACCAACCTGTGATAATTTAGACGTAACTTTAAATGAATATTCGTGCTATCGATGAGGTAGAGGTGCGATGCTGATGAGTAAGTAGTCGGAGGATGACAACGATGAGGACTACAAAAAGGCAGGATCGCCGAAGTGCAACACCATGTCCGTGGGGTTGTGCTGGGCTGACGGGAAATACCCGTCGGACTGCCATACATATTTACGTATGGAGCGCTCCAAGTCGGCTAAGAAAGACGGAACATCCAGCGAGGGTGTCGGCTTTGTTGCCGATGCCCTCGCTTTGCGTTTTTTTAAGCATAGGGGGGCCTCATCCTAATAAAAAAGGAGGAATTCAGCATGGTAGATTATTCAACATCGGTACTCTCACTCGTACCGGCATTACTTGCAATTATTATGGCAATCACAACACGAAAGGTCATCCCATCACTCGGTGTCGGGATTATCGCAGGAGTCCTTCTCTTGCATAACTTCAATCCAATTGATTCGATTCAATACTTGTGGTCGAACATCATCGCTTTATTCTGGGCGGATGGAGCCATCAACGAATGGAACGTCTTGTTGATTGCGTTCTTGCTCCTTCTCGGGATTTTATCGTCAATCATTCAAACATCAGGTGGCGCACGCGCATTTGGTGAATGGGCTGCGGCGAACGTCAAGACAGCACGCGGTGCACGTCTCGTCTCATTCGGACTTGGTATTTTGATTTTTATCGATGACTACTTCAATAGCTTGGCGGTCGGAAACATCAGTCGTCCACTCACAGACCGTAAAAACATCTCACGTGCAAAGTTGGCTTACACGATTGACTCAACGGCAGCACCTGTCTGTGTCATCAGCCCGCTTTCAAGTTGGGGTGCATATATCATCGCCATCATCGCAGGTATTTTGGCAAAATACTCGATTGACAGCTATTCGTCATTCTCTGCATTCATTCAAATCATCCCAATGAACTTCTATGCCGTCTTCGCACTACTCTTGACAGCATATGTGGCATTCACTGGACTTGCCATCGGACCGATGCGCACGCACGAACTTCGTGCCCTCCAAGGGGAGTTGTATGATTCGGCAAAAGGAAAACCGATGGGAATGAGCGAAGATTTACACGAGCACGAAGGTGGAAAAGTACGTGATTTGATCGTACCAATTATCACGCTTATCATTGCGACAGTGTCAGCGATGCTTTACACGGGTGGTCAAGCGCTCGCGGCTGACGGTCAAGACTTCTCGTTGATTGGAGCCTTCGAATCGACAGACGTGACACGCTCACTCGTTGCGGGTGTTGTCATCAGTTTGATTGTCGCATTCTTGCTTCTCATTGGTCGTAAAATCCCAACGCGTGACTATGGAAAAGCGGCATGGGAAGGCGTTCGTGCCATGTGGCCGGCTGTCTTGATTCTCTTGTTTGCTTGGACAATCATTGCGGTCATCAGCGACATGAAGACTGGTGAATACTTGGCGAGCTTCGTGACAGATACAATCGCTGCATCTTACTTGCCACTCCTTCTCTTCTTGATTGCCGGAATCATGGCATTCTCGACAGGAACTAGTTGGGGAACATTTGGTTTGATGCTTCCGATCGGTGCCGACTTGATCATGGCTGTTGAACCGGAACTTCTTCTCGCGTCACTTGCGGCTGTATTGGCCGGCGCGGTGTTTGGTGACCACTGTTCACCAATTTCAGATACAACGATTCTCAGCTCAACAGGAGCGGGCTCGCACCACATCGACCACGTGGTAACACAATTGCCGTATGCTATTCTTGCAGCGGTCGTGTCAGCGATCGGTTACTTGGTGCTCGGGATTACAGCATCGATTTGGATCGGATTCTTCGCTGCATTGATTTCGTTTATCGTATTGGTAGGAGTCGCAGAAGTGATTTCAAAACGTGGGAAAGTACCTGCAGAACTTCGCGCAAAACGTGAGGCGTGATATATGAAAATGACTTCCATCAAATCGATGGAAGTCATTTTTTATGTGCGGTCGTCACTGCATAAGTGAGACGGTCGAGTAGTTTACCGAGAATGAACCAAAAGAGAACTATGATGTACAGTGATAGGCTGTGGTAATGAAGATGAATGACGTACAAAGAAAACCAAGGTGTCTCGAGCAACCAAAATGGAGGCGAAGTAGATGTGCTTGTCATCCAATCCAGATACATTCATGATGCAGATCGTGACAGCTAATAAGGTGAACCGCAGTGTCAAACTCTTTATAGAGAGACTTTCACGACAGAAAAACCTCCCTGGTCCATGTAGGAATCAAGGAGGTTACAATCATTATTTCACGTCAAGCCACTTGAAACTTGCATCGGCACCGAACGGGTGACGGTACATGTTCTCGATGTTTGAACGCTCTAAGTATGCCTCACCTTTTTGATAAATCGGAGCGATGGCAAAGTCTTCTTCGAGAAGGATGCGTTCTGCTTCTTGCATTGCTTCCCAACGTTTCATCTGATCGGCTTCTTTCTTCGCAGATTGAATCAACTGATCATATTCGTCATTCGAGTACTCCATACGGTTAAACGGTCCGTCTGTGACCCACATGTCGAGGTATGTCATCGGATCCTGATAGTCAGGGCCCCAACCAGCTGCAGAAACGTCATATTCGCCTTTCCCTTCAAGATCAAGGAAGTTTTTGAACGGTTGCTGTTTGATGTTAAGTGTCAAACCAGGCAAGTTCTTCTCAAGTTCGCCTTTGATGAACTCGTTCACTTTCTTGAACGCTTCTTCGTCACGTGAGAGGAACTCGAGTTCGATTGTTTCAACACCTAATTCTTCTAATCCTTTTTCCCACGCGGCTTTTGCTTCATCTACGTTGTAGTTGAGGAGGTCTGGATACTTCTCACGGAAGTCAGCTCCGTCTTCTGTGAACGTGAAGTCTTTCGCTACGATATAGTTCGCCGGTTGCGATCCATCTGTTAAGATGACATCTGTTACACTCTGTTTGTCGAATCCTTTCGCAAGTGCTTCACGGATGTTGACGTTTTGGAGCGCTTCGTTCTTTTGGTTGAAACGAAGGAAGTTGATTCGAGCATCGGCACGCGTTTTGAACTCGTCGCTGTCTTCGAATTGCGGAACGAATTCAGAAGAGAGGAGCGTGTAGTCCGCTTCACCAGACTCGAACAAGTTGACCCCAGTCGATACGTCTTTTACGACTTTGACGTTGATCGTGTCCATCTTGACGTTTTCAGCATCCCAATATTCAGGGTTCTTCTTGTAAACCCATCCTGCATTGTCTTGCCACTCGCTCAAGACGTAAGGTCCGTTATAGAGTGTCTTGTCGACAGATGTTGCGAACTCTTCGCCTTGCTCTTCGACGTACTCTTGTTTTTGCGGCATATAAGTTGGGAATCCAGTCAAACCTAAGAAATAAGGAGCTGGTGCTTCCAATTGTACTTCAAGCGTTTTTTCGTCAATCGCTTTTGCGCCGAGGTCGTCGAGCGACATTTCACCCGCAAGGATTTTGTTCGCGTTTTTCAAGTCTTGAAGAATATAGGCATACTCCGCACCTGTTTCAGGATTGAGGGCACGTTTCCAAGAGTAAACGAAGTCTTCAGCTGTAATTGGAGAACCGTCCGACCAGTTTGCGTCACGTAACTTGAACGTGTATGTAAGTCCATCCTCAGATACTTCGACATCTTCGGCAATCCCCGGTGTCGGTTGGTTGTTCTCATCTAGACGATACAATCCTTCGAACACGTTGTTTGTCACGATGATCGATGTCGAGTCTGTTGTCAGTGTCGGATCGAGCTGCGGCAAGTCCGTCGCCGATACCATTGTGATTTCTTTTTTCGCATCGCTCGAAGATGAACCTTCTGAACTTGATGAGTCATCTCCTGTGCTACAAGCAGCCGTCGCCAATAATGCGACCCCCGATAACGCTAACCATTTTTTGTTACGCATCATACAACCTCCCGAAAATTCTGATAATTTAGAATATGTTGTAATTAAACTACATCTGACATGAATATGCAATGGAATTTTTCAAATTATCCGAAAATATAAACTTATTTAGAATGACTATTCATCAATCCTTTCAGGAAGTAGAATAGAAAAATCAACGAATGATTATACAATATTTTTGTATAGTTATTCGTATGGATAGGATAGTAGTGGAGGCGTTAACTTGAAACAACATTCAGCCGGAATCGGCTTTTTCGGTCTTGCGGCAATGGTCGTCGGGACCATGATTGGTGGAGGTGCGTTTAACCTGCCTGGTGCAATGGCACAAGGGGCAGGGGTCGGACCAGTTTTAATTGGATGGGGGATTACGGGTGTCGGCATGATTATGCTCGCCTTTGTGTTTCAGTTTTTAGCAAACACGCGGCCAGAGCTAGAAGGCGGAATTTACGCCTATGCCCGTGAAGGTTTCGGGAAGTTTGTCGGATTCAACAGCGGATGGGGGTACTGGATGTCGGCTTGGATTGGGACGGTAGCCAACATCACATTGATTTTCAGTACATTGGCTTATTTTTTTCCTATATTCTCAGCAGAACACCGACTGTTTCGCTTGTTCGTGAGTGTCGTTCTGATTTGGGGCTTATTTTGGCTTATTTCACGTGGGATGCGTGAAGCGGCACTTCTCAATATCGTGACAACGATTGCGAAACTCGTCCCGATTATCTTGTTCATCGTGTTGATCCTATTCGCGTTTAAAATAGATACGTTCCAAGTCGATTTTTGGGGAGAAACAGGGTTTGTTTGGGCGGATGTGTTTCCACAAGTGAAGTCGACGATGCTCGTCACACTCTGGGCATTTGTCGGTATCGAGGGAGCGGTCGTGTTGTCATCGCGCGCACGACACAAAAAAGATGTCGGTCGTGCCACGGTCATTGGCCTGATTGGGACGTTATTGATTTACATGATGATTTCCATCTTCTCGTTTGGTGTCATGACACAGGAGCAACTCGCTGCGTTGCCTGAACCGTCGATGGCATATGTGTTAGAAGCGGTCGTCGGCCCGTTCGGCGCAACATTGATTAACATCGGACTGCTCGTATCATTAACAGGCGCATTGCTCGGCTGGACGATTTTAGCGACGGAAATTTCGTACGTGGCGAGCCGGGATGGGGTGTTTCCGAAAGTATTTCACCGTTTGAATGCGAACGAGACACCAGTGAACGCGCTATTCATCACCCAAGCGTTCACTCAAGTGGTCACGGCCATCGCCTTGTTTTCAGAACAGACGTATCTCGTGCTTTCAAGCATCGCTGGAATCGCAGCACTCGTTCCTTATCTATTCTCGGCACTCTATGGATGGATGGAGGCGAAGCGGGCGACGTCGCTACGGATGATGGTCGTTTCCGGGATTGCCTCGCTATACGCCGCCTGGTTACTCTATGCTTCAGGATTCGAGTATGTCTTGATTGCGATGATTCTATACGCACCTGGCATCTTCGTCTTTCTTTTGGCAGAACGGGAACAAGGGCGACCGTTCTTGACCCGTACCCAATCGATGATTGCCTTGATTATTCTATTGTGTGCGACCTATGGCATTTATGGACTTTGGACAGCCACGATTGCCCTATAAGAAAACTCACCGGCGTCTCAAGCGTCCGGTGAGTTTTTTGATGATCGGAGTAATTGTTCGATTACACTTGGTGAAGCAGGTCTCGCATATAAATAGCCCTGGAAAGAATCGCAATCTGTCGACTTTAAGTGTGCCAACATCTCTTCATCTTCGACTCCCTCTGCGACGACGTGGAGATTTAAGCTCTTCCCAAGATGGACGATGACATCGAGGAGATGAGATTTGGACGCCATCCAATCATCGAGAAAGACTTTATCGATTTTGAGTTCATCGACCGGGAAGGACTTCAAATACTGCAAGGACGAGAAGCCTGTTCCGAAATCGTCAATCGACAGTCGATAGTTCAAGCGCTTGATTTGTTCCATGCGTTCGATGATTTCATCAGTTTGTTGCATGACGAGACTTTCCGTGATCTCCAAGATGATGTCTGCCGGGTCGAGCTGGAGTTGTTGCTTGATGTTTCGTAACGTATTCAAAAAACTGTCGCTTCGGAATTGATTAGGCGAAATGTTGATTGCCATCGAGAGCGGTTGATCGAACTCGGCTTTCCAGGCTTTCAGTTGTTTCGTTGCCTCTAAGATGACCCAGTTGTTGATGGGAACGATGAGTGCCATCTCTTCCGCGAGCGGAATGAACTCTGAAGGCGGGATTTGTCCCAGTTCGTCGTGATGCCAACGAAGGAGTGCCTCAAAACCGATGAGCCGGTCTGTGGCGAGTTCATACTTTGGTTGATACTCAAGATAAAAATGCTTTTCTTCAAGGGCTCGGTACATCGCCTTCTCAATATTGATTTGTCTCGAGAAAGCGGCATCCATATCTTTTGTCACAAATTGAATCGTACCGACGCCGATCTGTTTCCCTTTGAAGAGGGCACTTTCAGCACGTGTATACAGTTCCTCGAGTGAACTTGTCGAAGACGGATAAAATACGCATCCGATCGAAATCGATACCATGATGGAGTGATGGTAAATCCGGAACGGACGTTGCAGTTCGTGTTGCAGATGTCGGAGTACTTGGAACACTTCTTCTTTCGATTCCTCGAAGAACATGACACCGAACAGTCCGCCCGTAGGATGGAATAAAAGAGCGGATTCCGGAATGAGATGCAGTGCGCGCTCTTTGATTTGGATGAGAAGTTCGTTCCCAACGCGAGACCCGAATGACTCATTGATAATTTTGAAGCGGTCGATATCAAACAAGGCAATATGAAGGAGACCTTCTCGCTCATCGATTTGTCGAAGGATTGAGTCGTAGCGACGTAAAAACCCTTTTTTATTATAAAGTCCGGTCAACTCATTTTGATAAGCGAGGAACTGGACTTCTTTTTCAAGACGCTTCTTTTCCGAGACATCAAATCCGAATGCGGTATATTGAATCACTTCATTCTTCTCACTAACAATCGGTACGACAGTCAAGTTAAGCCAACACGGCTCTGACTCATGTTGCTTACAGGAGATCGGCATCTCACCGTTCCAAATCCGATTAGTCTCAAGTGATTTTAAAACGTTACGCGAAATCCCGTCCTGTTCACTTGAATCATGAATGAGTTCGAACCATTCGCGTCCGATTAGCTGTTGCTCCGTCGCATCGAGTAGACGGCATAACGAAGGATTAATGTCTACAATCTCGCCTTTCGCATTTGTCGCCAAGTAATGCGTGGACTGTTTGATCATCTCTTGAAAATGATGAAGTAGATTGAACTGTTCTGTACTGATGAGCGGTCCAAATCCTTTTGGGAGAAACGCTAAAAAATAACCATAAATCCCTTCGAGCGAAAAAGATTGCAGGTAGGCAGTCGCATAGATGACGGAGCCATCCTTATGTTGAAACGGCGTCATCGCCGTTGTCGAGAATGGATATTGAAGGAGGAGCGGCGACCATGTTTCGAGAGCATGATCTAATTGCCGGACGACCGGCAGTGGTTGATGGAGGACTTCGTCACGTTCCCAGCCGAATAAAACTTCGGCATGCGTATTCCATAATAGGACCGTACCATCTTGAGAAATATAACAACACGGAACAGATAAAGCATCGATGAATTCATCTACTGGTAAATCACGCAATGAAGCCACATCATTTCCTCCAATCTGTCATGCTAAATGCATATTCTAATGTCAGTGTACCTGATTTTGCCAATTCAAGGAATGCTTAAGTTCGTCATTGTCAAAAGAAAGAGGGACGTCATATACTGAAAGAGTAAGATAGTTTTGAATAAGGGGGAAACAATATGTCAAAAACACACGATGTGATTGAATTGACAGAGAAGTTCGGGGCACATAACTATCATCCACTACCGATTGTCATTTCGGAGGCGAAAGGGATTTGGGTAACCGATCCTGAGGGGAATCGCTACATGGATATGTTAAGTGCATACTCTGCTGTCAATCAGGGACACTGTCATCCGAAGATCATCCAAGCGCTTAAAGATCAAGCGGATAAGATCACGTTGACGTCGCGCGCCTTTTATAACGATCAACTCGGACGTTTTTACGACAAAGTGGTAACGCTTACAAAGAAACAGATGGTGTTACCGATGAACACGGGTGCAGAAGCGGTCGAGACGGCCGTGAAGACAGCACGTCGTTGGGCATATGACGTGAAGGGCATTCCGGGACAAGCGGAAATCATCGTCTGCTCAGGAAACTTCCATGGACGGACGATGGCTGCTGTGTCGATGTCGACAGAAGCGGAATATCAGCGTGGATTCGGACCATTATTGCCAGGGTTCAAAGTTGTGCCATACGGTGATATCGACGCGTTCGAAGCGGCGATCACAGAGAATACAGCGGCGTTCATCGTTGAACCGATTCAAGGGGAAGCTGGAATCATCATTCCGCCGGCTGGTTATTTGAAGCGGGCATCCGAGCTCTGTAAAGAACATAATGTCCTCTTCGTCGCAGATGAGATCCAGTCTGGACTTGGTCGTTCTGGAAAGTGGTTTGCCATCGAGTGGGAAGACGTCACACCGGATATGTATATTCTCGGAAAAGCACTCGGAGGCGGAGTCTTCCCAATCTCATGTGTTGCAGCTGACCAGGAGATTCTTTCGGTCTTCAACCCAGGCTCGCACGGGTCGACGTTTGGTGGAAACCCGCTTGCTTCGGCTGTCTCCGTCGCGGCTCTTGAAGTGTTAGAAGAAGAAAACCTACCGGAACGTTCGCTAGAACTCGGGACGTACTTCATGGATCGCTTGAAGTCGATCGACAATCCGATGATTCGTGACGTTCGCGGACGTGGACTCTTTATCGGCATTGAGTTGACGGAGTCGGCTCGTCCTTATTGTGAGGCGCTAAAAGAGCGGGGACTTCTCTGTAAAGAAACACATGAAACCGTGATTCGATTGGCACCACCGCTTGTGATCACGAAAGAAGAACTCGACCAAGCATTCGAAGCAATCGAAGCCGTATTGGCCCCCGCAGCTATTTCGTAAGAAGCGTCAGCTTGGTATAATGAAGTCAGTTCAATCGACACCTGCCTAGCAGGTGTCTTTTTCGTGGAGGAGGAGTTGGATGATTTACATATATGTCGGATTGGCAGGGGCGGTCGGTGCTTTGGCACGCTATGGTCTTGGTATGATGATCGATTCGATTGGACCGAGCGCATTCCCGGTTTCGACATTGCTCATCAATCTCATCGGTAGTTTTTTGTTAGGGTGGTTGACTCACATGTTTCTTCGAACGGGTAAACTTTCTCCTCAATTCGTCACGATTGTGGGGACTGGAATGATTGGTTCCTTCACTACATTCTCCACGTTTAGCGTTGAAACGATTCGATTATTAGACGAAAGTCGGATAGGGCTGGCGCTTCTATACGTCTTTTTGAGTATCACGCTTGGACTCGGGAGCTCATGGCTTGGTTATCGTGTCGGCGTGAGACGAAAAGTTGAGGTGAAATAGGGTGACAATCATGTGGATTGCGACAGGTGCCTTTTTTGGTGCGATGTGTCGTTTTGCTATTGGTCAACTGATGAAACGGTGGTCTGATTCCACCTTTCCATTTGCAACATTATTCGTCAATGTGTCGGGTTCGTTTGGCCTTGGGTATTTATATGCCCACACGAGCCATCCGTCGCTCCTTCTCTTTTTAGGGATTGGATTTTTAGGGTCGTTTACGACGTTTTCGACTTTGAAACTTGAATTGATGCGGTTTGCGACAAAAGACTGGATTCGATTCGGACTTTATCTCCTTGCGACATATCTGTTTGGAATACTGGCTGCTTATATCGGCTGGTCAATCTAAAACAACGCCCCTTCCATTTCGAAGGGGCGTTGTTTTATTCTGCAAGTTGAAGCTTCTCGGTACATGAAGCACAAGTCGTTTCGTATGACTCGCACTGTTCATCCATATGCTTCCCGCATTCCTGGCACGTTTTGTCCGGTAGTTTTTGATAAAACTCGACAGATGATTCGAGTCGGCTTGCCCATTCATTCATATGAAAATGCCTCCTTCGTAGATGTGTCACGGTATTGGTTGTTGTCATGATTGTATTATAACAGATGTCATTAAGTCAACTATAATATATAACAGATATATTCGGGATTTTTTGCTACACTATACACATCAAAAGACGAGGTGAAAAAAATGAAAGTGCCACAGTGTGAAACGATTGGAATTCAATCAGAGGACGTTCCAACGCTACAAACCGCCTTGGCGCAATTAGATGCGCCTCGAGTCAGTCGTTTGTTTAAAGCGTTCGCTGATCCGACCCGTCTAAAAGTGCTGTATGTGTTGACGCTCGAACATGAACTATGTGTATGCGATGTGGCGGCCGTTATCGGTCACTCTAACGCGACCGCATCTCACCATTTACGGACATTACTTGAACAAGGATTGGTAAAGTATCGTAAAGAAGGGAAAGTCGTTTATTATTCATTGGATGATGAGCACGTGAGACAGCTCGTTGAAATTGCATTGACACACAGTGAAGAACAAAAAGACGTTTAAGTTCAATGACCGTCCCCATTCGAGGGGCGGTCATTTTTTTGTACTTGTCTTCAATTTCAATTCACGATACGATATATTCAAATGAACATTTGAATGTTAGGGGGATATGATGAGAAATCGAGACGTACTACCTGTGTCCGGTATTACCTGTACTAATTGTGCGGCCAAAATTGAGCGGGATGTGGCGAAATGTGAAGAAGTCGCATCTTGCCAAATTGATTTTGCGACGAGTCGTATGGTGATTGAATGGGTGGACCCGTCGAACCGTGACAAGATGCTTCAGTCAATTGAGCAGACGATGGGGCGGATTGAACCGGGAGCGAAGTTTGTAAAACAAGATGACGATCAAACCGAAGGACGAGATTGGACGCTTTGGAGATTTCTCACAGCCGCTCTTATTTTTTCGATGGCGATTTGGACAGATTCGATTTTAGGATATATTGCGGCATATTCACTTGCTGGTTACGACGTCGTATACGGTGCGGTCCGGAACATATGGAACCGGGAATGGTTTGACGAGAAATTTTTAATGACCATCGCGACAATCGGGGCATTCGCCATTTCGGAATACCCGGAAGCGGTGGCGGTCATGCTGTTTTATCAACTTGGGGAATACGTGCAAGGACGGGCGGTACGCGCCTCCCGAAAATCGATTCAGTCCTTGTTGAATATGAAACCGACCAGAGCGCGTGTACTCGAGGCGGGTCAGGAAATGGAACGATTGCCGGAAGAAGTAACGGTCGGGTCACACCTCGTCATTCGTTCAGGAGAACTAGTCCCGATGGACGGATTCGTCGTGAGTGGGGCGAGCTCTTTAAATACGTCGTCATTGACTGGTGAATCCGTTCCAAGGCAAGTTAGCGCGGGCGAGGAAGTGTTGGCAGGTATGGTCAATATCGAGGGGCGTCTCATCGTTGAAACGACAAAGCTCGCGGCTGAATCAAGCCTTCAAAAAATGATTGCTCTCGTCGAAGAGGCGAATGGAAAGAAAGCAAAAACGGAACAAATGATCACGCGCTTGGCAAAAGTCTATACACCGATTGTGGTAGTCATGGCGACACTTGTCGCATTCGTTCCACCCTTGTTTGTAGGGGACTTGAATGAATGGATTTACCGGGCCTTGATTTTTCTCGTCATCAGTTGCCCTTGTGCACTTGTGATTTCAATCCCGTTAGGTTATTTCGGGGGGATCGGTTCTGGATCGAAACAAGGGATTCTTGTAAAAGGTGGCGAGTTCCTTGATACATTGACTGAAGTGGATGCAGTGGTCTTCGATAAAACAGGAACATTGACGACCGGGCGATTTGAAGTGACCGATATCGTGACGACAGACGGCATCACTAGCGATGAACTGTTACGGTTAGCTGCCCGTGTCGAACAAGCATCCAATCATCCTCTTGCGCAAGCAATCGTCCGTCGTGCTGGGGAGGTTCAATCGTTTGATTCGATTCAAGAGGAGCCGGGATATGGTCTCCGTGCACGAGATGGTGACGACGAGGTGTATGTAGGGAGTGCCCGTTACATGGAACGGTTAGGTCAAGTGATTGCAGATTCGTCAATCGGGACGAATGTACATGTGATGAAGAATAATCGTTGGCTTGGACGAATCGAACTGATGGATACGGTAAAGCCGGATGCGATGGCTGCAATCGAACAATTGAAACGAATCGGAATCCAGACGGTCATGCTATCTGGAGATCGTCGAGAAGTCGCTACAAAAATTGGCAAGCAACTCGGATTGGATGAAGTACGAGGGGAGTTGCTGCCGCACGAGAAAGTGGAGGCAATCGAACGGATGGTCGGAACGCGTAAAGTTGCTTTTGTCGGGGATGGTATGAATGATGCGGCGGCTTTGGCCCGGGCAGACGTCGGTCTCGTCATGGGTGGCGTCGGAAGCGATACAGCAGTCACGGCGGCGGACGTGGTATTGATGCATGATGCGCCAACGGATGTCATTCGGGCCATTGAGCTAGGCAAACGAACGAAGCGCGTCGTCTGGCAAAATATTTTCTTTGCCTTTGGAATCAAAGCACTTGTCATGCTTTTAGGATTGTTCGGCATCGCAACGATGTGGGAAGCGGTATTTGCGGACGTGGGAGTGGCGCTTCTTGCCATCGCGAACGCGACGCGGTTACTTCGTATGACATCATGAAAGAAGTGTCTCGGTTTTATACCTGAGACACTTCTTTTTTTATTCGATTCTGTCGTGATGCGTTTTAATGCGCAACAACATAAAGGTGAGGATGACAATAATAGCAAGAAGTAAAAAAGTGATGGTGAAAAGGACTTGTGTCAAGAAAGATACTTGATTCTCTGCCGCAATCAACTCTTTATGAATGTCTTTATATTGCATTTGTTTGAGAGACCGTAAATCTTCTAAAATCGTTTGCCGAAGTTCTGTCATCGTTTCTGCGACAGCCGTCGCTTTCACTAAGTCGCCTTCTTCATAGATGACGAGAACGCGGTCGGCTTCCTTTTCCCAAATGGCATCTCGTTCGAGTAAATCGAGGACAGAGCTCGGTGTGTCCGGGTCATCGATGATGGATTGTTTAAGGTCTTTGGCTTGTCGAGACATGCTATAGTACATCTCTAAAAAGTGTCGGTCTTCATATGCGAGTAATCCACGAATGGCATTTGCCCGTTCGACGTTATAATACATCACGTCTTCAATCGATTCATAGGAGTCGAGTTGTTCGCCTTGAATGGTTTCGAGACGCTCATTTGTTTCTTTCAATTGAAAAATAAAAATAAAAATAATCGAAATAGATAAGATTGATAAACTGATCCATAATAAAATCCACTTTCGTTGTGACATCGTGACCCTCCTTTCTTCTACATCGTACATGATTTTGTAAAAAACGACAGAAAATATTTTTTTGAAAAAGGAAAAAACGGGGAAATGTATAATCATTAAGAGTAGTGTCTCTTGATGAGAGAAGACAATTAGATGCATAAGGAGAGTCAATATGTCAGAGAACTCGACGTTACACAAGCTGTGCCAGGTTTTACGAAACAAGCGAACCAATCTTACCTATGAGATTCCGAGTCTTTGGAATCGCATGCGTTTCCATTCCGAGCCGGTTCGAGATGGGGTGGAACGTGTCAATCCATATGATTTTTTGTTGGAAACGATTGAAAAAACGATTTTCCCGTATGCACATGAAAGTCGCGACTATCGTACTTCCATTGCGCTTGCAGACGGACATTTACAAACCGGGGGGGATTGGATCAAACGGGCATCGGTCTACTCCATGCAAGTTCGTACATCGACCTCATGGGACCATGACGGGTCGGGTTACGTTGAAAGGGAGAATTCAGTGGGAATGAAAGACACAGGCACTTTTGTGAAAACGCTTGCATTGATTCCACATCTTCTCTATATGGGGATCGATACATTATTCCTCTTGCCGATTTCGCAACACAGCCATAAAAACAAGAAGGGTGAATTCGGTTCTCCTTATGCCGTTCAAGACTTTTTCGCAATTGATGAAGAGTTAAAGGAAACGTTAACTGGTGACGAGATGACGGTCGAAGAAGAATTTGCCGCATTCGTGGAGGCCTGTCACATGGTAGGGATTCGTGTCGTCATCGATGTCATCCCGCGGACGTGTGCCCGAGATAACCGTCTCATCTTAGAAAACCCGGAATGGTTTTACTGGATTCCCTTGACGGAAGTCGATTACTATCATCCGCCATATGTTCCGGGCATTGGGGAGAACGTCAAACCGGAATTTGCTTTCTTGCCGATGGTGTATAACTCAGAAGACGTATGGCAACACTTGCGACGGTTCTCCATGGCACCGAATTTGATTGATGCGGAGAAATGGGATCGTGTACGTAACACGTTGCTCGAGCATCCAGAAGAAAACGTATTGGCGATGATTGAACGAGAGTTCGGATTGACAACTGCACCTGCTTTCTCGGATTGTATCAATGACCCGCAACCACCATGGTCAGACGTAACCTATTTCCGACTTTTCTTAGACCATCCGCTTGCAGCGGCACCTTATGTGAACGATGCGAACATTGCACCTTATATCCTGTTTGACTCGATCAAATCCAATCAATTCCGAGGAAATGAGATCAATGAACCTGTTTGGGAGATGCTCGCTGATATCATTCCTCACTATCAACGGGAATACGGTATAGATGGAGCGCGTATTGATATGGGTCATGCCCTTCCGGTCGATTTAGCACAACGAATTTTGGAACAACCGCGTGCCATCGATTCGAATTTCAGCTTTATCGCTGAAGAACTCATCGAGTCCGGAGCCTGGGCGGCGAAGGACGCTGGCTATAATATGATTATCGGATATGGTTTTTATAAAGAACCGCGATTCAACACGCATGAAACCCATCAATTCTTATACGATTCACGCTTTTTACCTCTTCCGGTATTTGCAGCAGGTGAAACGGCAGATACGCGACGACTCGCGACACGGGAAGGCGGACGAAAAGCAAGCCGTTTGTTGACGGTGTTGAACGGATTTATGCCTAATGGGGTTCCGATGACGAACTCGGGGCTCGAATTGTATGAGACACAACCGATGAACACTGGACTCGATTGTCGACCGGAAGAGGCGTATCAACTCTTCCCGACGGATCCTTATTTTGGCAAGCTTGCGTTTTTTGATGCGTATCAGTTTCATTGGGATCATCCAGAACGGGATGAAATGATTGAAGTGATGCATCAAGTGGCTGAAATTCGACGTCGATGGTTAGATGTGCTCGTGGATCCGAATCACTTTGAACCGCTCGTTTTAAATGAACCGTTCGCCCCGTTCATTGGATTCGCTTGGTTACGACCGGAAACGAATGATACGTTGCTCGTCGTAGCGAATACGAACATGGTAGATGCGCTACGAGGAGTTGTCACGCTTGATGGGGTGAGACGTCGAAATTGGAATGCGAGTCGTTTTGCGGAGATGGTCTATTCACCTGATTCGTGGCCGTATGCGGAGCATTCGTTTGATGATAATTGGAATCTCTTGGTCGATTTGAAACCGGGAGAAGTCAAAGTGTACGAGATGAGATGAAAAAACGCCTTGTACCGAATAACCGGTTCAAGGCGTTGTGTGTTTCATGTAATAAATGACAAATTCATCGAGCGGCATCGGTTTCGCATAGCGATATCCTTGCATGGAGTCACAACCGATTTTACGAAGGAACGTCTCCTGGTACTCGGTTTCGACGCCTTCGGCAACGAGTGCCATACCGAGTTGGCGTGCCATGGCGACAATGGTCGTCGTGACCATTTGATATTCGCGATTCTCTTCAAGCTGCATCGTGAACTCACGAGGAATTTTCAGTTCATCGATTGGATAACGGACGAGGTATGCGAGTGAACTGTACCCTGTCCCGAAATCATCGATAGACAGCTTGATGCCGAGTGCTTTTAACTCTAAAATGCGATTTAATACACGATCCGAATGATGTGCGGCCACGGTTTCTGTCAACTCAAAATTAAGGCGTGACGGTTCAATCGGGAACCGCTCGAACAATGTTTTCAAGTAATCGATCAAGTGTTCATCAAACAACTGACGGACGGATAAGTTGACCGATAGTTTCGGTAAATGGATGTCGCCTTGTTCAAATACGTGAATCAATTGGAATGTCTCATGAATCATCCAACGACCTAAATCCTGAATATGTCCCGTTTCTTCAGCAATCGGAATGAACTGGCTTGGTGGAATGAACGCACCGTTATGTTGCCAGCGCATGAGCGCCTCTGCTCCGATGATTGCTTTCGTCGAGGCATCCACTTGAGGCTGAAGGAAAAGGGAAATCTCGCCTTTTTCAAGTGCGGTTTCAAGCCCTTCCATCAACACTTTCCGCTCTTCTTTGTCCTCCCGTAACTCTGGTTCGAACATGACGGTTTCGTCACGACCTTTGTCTTTCGCGCGATACATCGCCAAATCGGCATTCGAGAGCAAGTGCTTTAATTTTTTCCCATGCTCCGGGAAGCGGACAATCCCGATCGAGGCATGGACTTCGACGAGTGTCCCGGCCATATAATACGGGGGACGATAGACAAGCCGCCGCAATCGTTCCGTCAACATCTCATCGTCTCCATGTTCCGCGACGACGATAAACTCATCGCCCCCGAGTCGCCCGGCATATTCGTTCGGCAAGAGTGCAGTCCGCAGCCGTTTTCCGATATGTTGTAATAACTGGTCACCCATATGATGACCGAATTGATCATTGATTTCTTTAAATCCATCCAAATCGGAAAACATCAATGTGAACGTACGCCCTTCCTCGATCAAGCGTTCGATTTGCTCTTGAAGTGCGTAGCGGTTATGAAGACCGGTCAAACTATCGAATTTAGCTTGATACAGAATTTGTTCTTGTTGCTCGATCATCTGGGTGATGTCTTTAGCGATAGCGTAGATGCCCTCGACTTCTCCCTCGATGATCATTGGGACGTTGACCAATTGCCAGACGCGTGTTTCCCCTTCGTCGGTCATCACACGCACATCGATTGTTCGGGGACGACCGTTCGTCAACTCTTGAAGAATGATGGTATAAGGTGCACGGTCTTTCGATTCAATGATGTCTAAGATGTTCGAGCCGAGTAGTGTTTCGGTTGTCAGTCCTAAGATAGAACTGCCGGCCTCGTTGACAGATAACACTTCGCCATGCAAGTCGAATAAGAAAATCGGTTCTGAATGGTAGGCAAAAAGCGAACGGTATTGCTGTTCACGGATTTCTAATTCATGTGCCTTGGTCGACACGGCAACTTCCAAATCTGTGTTGACGGAATGCAAACGATGACTGATGAGTGCGTTCTGTTTGGAGACGACAAACTGACGAATGAGCAACAAGAGAACAGCATTTGCGATCATCGAGTCCATTACGGATGTTCCAAGAAGGCGATCGGAAGCGAGTAAAAACATCATGACGACCACACTATACAGCACATAATCGACAATGGAATCGTAGGCAAGTGCATCTTCCGATACATCATCGACCCAGTAGCTAATCGAGATGGTCAAGATACTACTGACTTGCAACAGATGAATCAATTCATGTGTAATTCCGGAAAAGACAACCAACGTGTTTGCAATCGAAGCAATCGTGAATCCAAGAATTCCGACGAGCAATAAAATCCGGAACTGTTGACCGGCTGAGACGACTCGATTTAAGTAGAGGAATGCGAGCATCATATAGAGGCTAATGAGTAACATTTGCTCTTCGAATCCGCTCAACTGTGACACGAGTGAGACGTCTTGCGTTGAAAAGAACCAAATATGAAGACCACCAATCAAAAGGAAACTGAACAGGGCGAATAAATCGAACGTGCGTAGTTTCAAAGTACGAAACTCAATCGATTGCGTGATGACGATTAAAGCCATGATTAAATAAAAGAAATTTTGGAGGAACAACAAGGACTGCATATTGTCGTTGATTGAATGATAGTGCATCAGTAAGTACAGCGTGAAGCATACATTTCCTGCACTAATCAAAATATGGATAAAACGCCGCATACCTCTATGTTTAAAGATAGCTACTCCGCTAAAGCCAATCGCTGCCCCTGATATGACGAGATAATAGATGAACAACGTGATCTGTAGTAAGTCGTGCGGGGTCAAAAATAAAAATAAAAGTCCGGTAGAAAAAGTTCCGATGAGAATCGCCGGAACGTATTGGCGCAACGAGTAAACAGACAACTCATGCACCTCCTTCTTTATATGTATGGGGCTCTTATTTATTATCGGAACAGGAGAACGAAGATTACACAAAAAAATCGACAACAATCTATATTGTTGTCGAAAATTTTAGATTTACAGTGTATATGAGTGTTCTTTAAAGTTCCCGACGACTGAATCGATTTCAGACACAGTGACAAACGCCTCAGAATCGATTTCAGACACGATTTGACGAAGGCGTGGGATTTCATTGTTCTGGACGACGACGTACAGCATTTTTTTCGAATCATTCGAATATCCGCCTGTCGCATCCATAATTGTGACGCCCCGTTTCAAATTCTGCTTGATGACCAAATTGATTTCGTCTGCTTTTTGACAAATGATGAAGCATTGCTTTTGGGCAGCGAAGAATTTATGAATCGTAAGCAACGTACGGGATCTGACGAAGCTTAACACAAGCGCGTACATGACAGCTTTGATGTCAAAGACGATGAAGACCAACACATAGACGATGATGTCTTGTGTCAGAAAGATTTTAGGTAACGACAAGTTTCGATTATTCATATAGATGACTTTCCCTAGAATATCGAGTCCACCGGTGGAAGCTCCTGCAAAGAGGAGAAGTGCGAGTCCAAGCCCTGAAACGATTCCGCTGAACACCGAAGCGACGAGCGGATCATCGAGAGGGGTCGGGGGAATCAAGACTGGCAAACTATCGATGAGGATAGAGGAAAGTACGACGACAATTCCTGTCATCAAGATAAATCGACGTCCCAAATATTTTAGTCCCAATATAAAGAGCGGGATATTAAGCACGAGCTGTGTCAAACCGATGGGAGTTCCAAACAGTTCATTCGTAATCAACGTGATTCCGACGATTCCCCCAGAACCGATTTCGTTTGGTTTAAGCAGTAAGCTGACAAAGACAGACTGAAGGATTGTCCCGGCAATGATGAACAGTACCGTTTCAAGGGCAACCCGTTTTCGAGATTTTGCATACATAGATAATGGCTAGGCCTGACGCCTCCTTTTTGTAAGTCTTCTGCAAGCGTACTGCTACTTTTACGTCATTTCAAGTCTCACATGTCATTATGGAATCGATCGATATCACTCGCTAATTGCTCATGTACGTAATCGATGACTTGAGCATCATCAAAAAGTCCGAGTGGGACATCGTCTGGAATCGCATCGAATGGGGAGACGAAGTATAGGATGGCCGCAACAAGTTCCTCTTGTTTATCGGGTTGCATCTCAAATTGTTCATTGTAAAGCGCGCGTAACATATTCAGCATTTGTTTCATCTGGAAGTAAAGTGTCAGTTCTTCTTCACGCTCGATGTTACTGATTTCATTGGATGCCACATCGACTGTGACTTTTGCGAGTGCGCGTTCACCTTGAACGAGCAAGTCGCCCAATTGTTCTCGGTCGCGGATGTCTTCTTTCGCTTGTTTTAAAAAATGTGTGTATGTTGTTTTCCAATCTGCCATTTGGATTCCTCCTTCTTTCTTCATCTACTAATATGCCCGTTTTTGCGCATTGGTTGCAACTTTTCCTGAAATTTAAGAAAATAAAGATAACTGAAAAGGAGGAACGATACATATGTCTAAGATTTCGATGCCGACAGAGGCAGATTTCGCACGCTATGCAGAATTAGCTGTGAAAAAAGGTGTGAACATTCAACCTGGTCAACAATTAGAAGTACGTGCTGACATCAGTCAGGCACCACTCGTCCGTCACGTGGTGAAGGCTGCTTATGCGGCCGGAGCGAAGCAAGTGTTCGTCAACTGGAGCGACGAAGAAACAGGGAAGATCCGTTATTTCAATGCACCAGCGGATTCGTTCAAAGAGTTTCCAGATTGGTTGAAGGCTCGTTTTGAGCAATTGGCTGAAGAGAAGACGGCATTCTTGTCAATCGTCAGTGATGACCCGGATGCATTGAATGGTGTGGAATCGTCACGCATTTCGGATGCAAACCGTGCAGCAGGACAAGCGCTTGCGAAGTGGCGTCAATATGTGATGAGCGACAATGTGAGCTGGTCAATCGTCGCAGGTGCGTCAGAAGCGTGGGCACAAAAAGTATTCCCGGGACGTGATGATGCGGTTGCAGCATTATGGCAAGCCATCTTCGCAGCAACGCGGATGGATCAAGAAGATGTCGTCGCGGCATGGGATACACACGATCAATCACTCCGTAGCCGTGCGAAGCTGTTGACAGAGAAGAAATATGCGAAGCTTCATTACAAAGCGCCAGGTACGGAACTGACGATCGGACTTCCGAAAAAACACGTCTTCCTTGGCGGTGGCGGCCCGAACGTCGATGGCATCGACTTTATCGCAAACATGCCTACGGAAGAGGTCTTCACGCTCGCAGATAAAGATTCTGTGGAAGGTCACGTATCGAGTACAAAACCACTCAGCTACAGCGGGAACTTGATTGATGAGTTCACTCTTTGGTTTGAAGGTGGGAAAGTCGTCAAAGCGGAGGCGAAAAAAGGGCAAGCGGCTCTTGATGAATTGTTGAATATGGATGAGGGTGCGCGTCGTATCGGTGAAGTAGCGCTCGTTCCGGATGATTCTCCAATCTCGAACTCTGGTCTTCTCTTCTATAACACGTTGTTTGATGAGAATGCATCGTGTCACTTGGCGCTCGGACGTGCGTACTCGACATGTCTCGAAGGGGGTCCTTCGATGTCACAAGAAGAGCTCGCGGCGAACGGGGCGAACGACTCGATGACACACGTTGACTTCATGATCGGGTCAGCCGAAATGAATATCGATGGTGAACGGGAAGACGGGACGCGTGAAGCAATCATGCGTGACGGGAACTGGGTCATCTAAACAAAAGAGCGAATTCCGAAAGTTACGGAATTCGCTCTTTTTACGTGCAATCGTATAGATAGCGCAGTGCGTGAGGCAAGCGGCGACGCCAGGCCGATTCGTTGTGAATCGCATTTGGTTCGACCTCATATCGGAAGGCGATTCCTTTCTGCGCGATGACGTCAATCAGTTTCGCATTCGTGAATAGGTAGTCGCTTGGAGTGATAGGCCCGCTCTCTTCATTTGTGCCAATGTCCATATATAGTTTACCGGCGAACTCAGCATGTTTCATTTCTCGGATCAATGGATCAAGATTGGCCCATGCCGCAGTGGAGAGGGAACCAACTCGTCGAATAGAAGGATAGGTCGCCATCATGTATAGAGAGATGACACCTCCCATCGAGCTCCCCATGACCCCGACATCTTCTGGGTCAGTAGCGTACTCGCTGTCAATTCGTGGTTTTAATTCGTTCATGAGCCAATCTGTATACATACGGCCTTGGCCACCGAGTGTTGGACGAGTTCTTGCCAATTCGGGTCCGATCCGTCGATACAGCATCTCATCTTCCTCATATGAATACTCATCATAACGGTCCAGCCAGTTCGGGGCGCTCGCGATGGCGACGACCATGAGCGGGAGTCGTAGCAGGTCGATGCAACGATCGATTTCCCAACCTTCTCCATATGTAGCAGTGTTTCCAGAAAACACATTTTGTCCATCATGCATATACAGGACGGGAAGCGGGGTGCTGACGTCGACCCAGTCTGGTCGAAATACGCGGACAATCCGCTTTTGACCACGTACCTTCTCCGTCGGAATCGACACGTTCAATTGTTCAATCATCTTTCGTCACCTCTTTCTACTTGTATTGTGGAGAATCATGAACCAAAATACAATCACCTGACTTGACTACCTACCGTTCGTTAGGTAATGTATAAGGCAAGGAGAGTGAATGACGTGAATACAAAAGATAAAATCATGCAGTCTGCTCGAACACGCTTCGCACGGGATGGTTACGAAGGGTTGTCACTAGCGGCAGTAGCGGAAGATGTAGGGATTCGCAAGGCTTCTTTATATGCCCATATCGATGGGAAGGAACAACTGTTCAAACAAGTCGTGTCAGATATGGCGAATCGTTACGAAGAAGTATGGCAGACAACTTGTGACGATACGGCTGGACGACCACCTTTAGAACGAATCGATTCGATTGTCAACACACTCACGTCATTCTTTAGTGATCATGAGACTTGGATGTTGACGAAACGAATGCTGCTCGTACCACCTCCAGAATTTCGGGATTATATCGAAGAAATCATCGGAAAAGTGGAGACGGAGCTAAAAGGGTTTGAAAAAGAACAGTTCCGTCTGGCGATGGAGCGTGGCGATTTACCGGTACAACCGCTCGATGAACTATATGCTGCCTACTATTGCTTTTTAGATGGCGCCTTGCTGTCCTTATTCACATTTGAAGAGGATCGGAATATGAGACAACAAGCTGCGTTTCGAATTTTCAAGAAAGGAGTGGGTTGGGATGAGTAAAGAGAAGAGTGCATGGATCTCCCTCCTGTTTGCAGGACTACTCGAAATCGTCTGGGCGACCACGATGAAGTTGTCTGAAGGCTTCACGATTCTAGGTCCGACATTGTGGACAATCGTGTTATTGATTCTCAGTTTCGGATTATTGGCGAAAGCGTTTCGGACGTTGCCTGCCGGTACGGGGTACGTCGTATTTACAGGGATTGGGGCGGTCGGTACGGTGATTGTCGGTGCTCTTCTTTTTGATGAGGCGCTCAGTGGTTGGAAGCTCTTACTTGTGACGACGTTGATGATCGGCATCATCGGATTGAAGCAAGTGACGGGAGGAGAAGAAGCATGAGTTGGGTTTATCTGATTGGAGCGGGAATTGCTGAAATGACAGCCGTTTTCTTTATGGGGAAATCGAAAGGATACCAGATTTTAAAGTGGTCGATTGCATCAATTTTATCGTTTGCGCTCAGCTTCTATTGGTTATCAAAATCACTTGAGGTCATTCCTCTTAGTCTTGCCTATTCCATCTGGGTAGGCATCGGCGCGGCCGGCGGTGTCATTTTAGGGATGCTCTATTTGAACGAATCGAAAAATCGTTGGCGTATCTTCTTTTTGTTGATGATTATTAGTAGTGTAATCGGTTTAAAAATTGTCTCGTAAAGGATTGAAATGTGCTGAAAACGGGAATTTATTACTTCAGATTATGTGATGAAAAAAAGGGGGCGGAAAACGATGCATCTTGTCGAGTTGCAATCCGAACGTTTGCGGTTTGAACCGTATACGCTTTCTGATTTCTATTTTGTCAAATCGCTTCTCCAAGATCCACGGGTGATGCGCTTCATCAGTCCGGATGGGAGACCGTATACAGACGAACAGACGATTGAATGGTTTGAACGTCAATTGGCCCGCTATGAGACAGGACGCCAAACGGGTCTCCTGAAGCTCATGACATTTGAAAGTGATGAACCGATTGGTCACGCAGGTACGCTATTGCATGAATTGGACGGCAAAATCGAGTTGGAAGTCGGATATTGGTTGTCACCGAAGCATTGGCACATGGGATATGGTCGAGAAGCCGCCGCGCGTCTGATGCAGCATGCTTTTTCAGAGGGCGAGAAGGAGATTATTTCTCTGATTCATCCGGACAACGTTCCATCTCAACGTGTCGCCAAAGCGAATGGTCTTCACTGGGATCGAGATACACTGTACAAGGATATGCTCGTCTCCGTTTATGCGGGTGACTTGGAGCGGTTATGTCGACATATCGACCGTCAACAAATGACACGATAAAAAGTCTCTAAAAAAATAAAAAAAGTTGTTGCCAACTCAATAGTTTCTTGATATATTAATAGTGTCCTTAAGAGAGGACACGACCTGATTCTGTAGCTCAGCTGGGAGAGCGCTACCTTGACAGGGTAGAGGTCGCTGGTTCGAGCCCAGTCAGAATCACTTGGGTGCCAAACCCTCGAGAAACCCACCGGAACATGGGTTTCCGCGAAGCCACTTCTTGCGAGAAGTGGCTCTTTTTTTGTATATTGACATGGCACGAAAGCAATTGGTATATTCCTTTCAATACATAATGAAACGGGGAATGCAACATGGTGCTAACGGGTACACTCGTCAATGCCGCATTGATTGTCATCGGGGCATTGCTAGGTCTCTTATTTCACCGCATTCCGGAGCGTATGAAGGAGACGGTGACTGCGGCAATCGGGCTTGCGGTCATCTTGCTTGGGATTCAAATGGGGATGAAGAGTGAGAACTTCTTGATTGTCATCGGAAGTCTCGTCGTCGGGTCAGCGCTCGGGGAGTGGTGGAAGTTGGATGAATTATTAAATGAAGTCGGTTATCGACTTGAACGGCGACTTGGAAGTCAATCGAGTGTAGCGGAAGGATTCGTAACGGCCACACTCATTTTCGTGATCGGGGCGATGGCCATTATCGGGGCGCTCGATAGCGGGTTGCGTGGTGATCATGACGTGTTGTACACGAAAGGGTTGATTGATGGTTTTACGGCCCTCGTGTTAAGTTCGACACTTGGGATTGGGGTCATGTTTTCAGCAGTTCCAGTGTTACTGTATCAGGGCGGAATCGCATTACTCGCCATTCAAATCATGAAATTCATACCGGAATCGCTCATGGACAGTTTTATTTTAGAGATGACCGCGACCGGTGGGGTCATGATTGTGGCGATTGGTCTGAACTTGGTTGGAATCACAAAAATTCGTGTGGCCAATTTATTACCGGGGATTTTAGTGGTCGCGATGATTGTCACGGTTATACATATGCTGTAAAGAAAAAAGACTGAATTCGATTCAGTCTTTTTTCGTGGTTGCATTCATTTTGGAAGGCTCTTTTCGTAGAGCTTCCGCAATGATTTTATCCCAATCGGCTGCATCGCACGCCGCTGTACAGGTAGGTTCAATTTCACATGTTGCACATTTCCCGCCTTTTGCTTTACGTGTGTAGCGGTAAAGAGAAAATGCGGCATATCCAAAAACAATGAATCCGATGAGTAGGTCAAAGAATGACATGGTATTCCTCCTTACGCAAATCCGAATAAGCGACCGACTTGATAAATGACAAGAGACACCACATAAGCGACACCTAAACCGTATAAACTGGCGAACCATGTCAACTTGGCACTACCCACTTCTCGCCGGATGACAGCGACTGTCGCCAAACAAGGGACATAAAGTAAAACGAAGGCCATGAAGCTATACGCGCTGAGTGGGGTGAAGATTGGTAATAGCGACTCCGATAAATCTGATTCGCCGACCGCATAGATGATTGCCATCGTAGACACGACCACTTCTTTTGCTAAGAATCCGGTGATGAGCGAGGCACCGGCTTGCCAAGTACCGAATCCGAGTGGGACGAGTAATGTGGCAATCATACCACCAATCATCGCCAAGAAACTGTCATTCATCGGTACATCAAAGCCGCTTGGACCTGAATAGGCGAGTAGCCAGATGAACACAGAGCCACCAAAAATAAATGTACCGGCTTTTCGAACGAATCCTTTCGCTTTTTGCCAAGTGCTACGCCATAAGGTAAGTCCTTGGGGAACGCGGTATGGAGGTTGTTCGACGATGAATAAGCTCGTCTGATCTTCAGAGGCCAATGCCTTCGTAAAGATTTTCGCGGCAATCAAGGCAAGGAAAATTCCCAACATATAGAGCGAGAGGACAACGAGTGCTTGATGAGTAGAGAAGAAACTCGCCGCAAACACAGCGTAAATCGGAAGCCGGGCCGAACATGACATGAATGGTGAGATGAAGATGGTGACTAGACGTTCGCGCTCCTCTTCGACCGTTCGAGCGGCCATGATTCCAGGAACGTTACATCCGAATCCGATAATCATCGGGATAAAGCTTTTTCCATTCAATCCGACGAGTTGCATGAAACGATCCATCACGATGGCGACTCGCGCCATATATCCGGAGTCCTCTAAAAATGAGATAAAGAAAAAGAGGACAAAGATTTGCGGAACAAAAACCAATACGCCACCGACACCTGCGATGACACCGTCTACGAGAAGGGCTTTAATGAATGGAGAAGCACCTACAGCATCTAACATCCAAACCGTTCCTGATGTGATCGGACCAGACAATAGTCCGTCTAATAAATCGGAAAGAGGTGCACCAACCCAATTAAATGTCACGTGGAATAGCGCATAGAGTACCCCGAAGAAGATGGGTAAACCTAAGATAGGATGCGTCACAACCGCATCGATGCGATCTGTCATCGTCACGTCCTGTGCATTGTGATTTTCAATGACCTGGTGTCGAATCTGTTTCGCCCAATCGCGACGACGCTCAGTGATGTGTGCGTGTGCAAAACGCCCTATAGCCGTTTCCAGTTCTTTTCGGACGGCAACAATCTCTGGAGATGATGCTTCTAAATGGTCGACGACAATCCGGTTGCCTGCTAAATATTGAATTGTAATCCAGCGATCCGTTCTCGATAGACCAGTTAAAC
Source organism: Exiguobacterium sp. 8A (assembly GCF_902506275.1). Taxonomy (GTDB): domain Bacteria; phylum Bacillota; class Bacilli; order Exiguobacteriales; family Exiguobacteriaceae; genus Exiguobacterium; species Exiguobacterium profundum. The sequence goes on from NZ_LR733630.1 coordinate 2,593,887, forward strand.
GAAGAATGCGTGTAATCGCTTCTTCGGTCTCTGGACCATAGTTTAATTCGAAAGGTTGACGCTTCTCCATTTGAATCGATGAGAGCAAGACGTCACAACCATCACCTGTTCGTGCGGTGATCGGGAAGACATCTACTTGGAGGAGCGTTTTTAATTTGTCGAGATTAACATGCATTCCACGACTTTCTGCGACGTCGACCATGTTTAAACCGATTTGAAGCGGTCGTCCCATCTCTAGAAGTTGCAAAGTAAGTTGTAAGTTACGTTCTAATTGTGAAGCATCGACAATATTGATCATCCCGTCAAATGGTTCATGCAGTAAGAAACGGGAGACAATCGCTTCATCTGCCGAGAGCGGGTCTAAGTCATAGACACCGGGTAAATCAATTAATTGTCCGACTTTCCCATGTAACTGACCGATTTTTTGTTCGACTGTGACACCGGCCCAGTTGCCCACATGTGCGAATGAACCTGTTAATCGATTAAACAATGAAGTTTTTCCTGTATTTGGATTGCCAATCAATGCGATCCGTTGGCTCATGGTACAATCACTCCGATTTTTTCGGCATCTGATCTTCGGATGGCGATAATTTGTTGATGATCCACTTGTTCAATGGTGAGCGGTCCTGAAAAAATAGCTCTGCGCTTCACACGTACCGAGCATCCCTCGTAAAAACCAAGAGAAATCATTCGTCGGCGCAAGCGATCATCAATTTTAGTCAAATCAGATAAAATGACGGTTTGATTCAACGCGACATGTCGTAATAGACTCATAAGTAACCTTCCCCATCTTTTGATAACGATTCTCATTCGCTATCTTATCATGTCAAAAGAGAAAGTGAAATATTGATCATATAAAAAGTTATAAATAATAAATAGTAAGGTCGAGTGAACATAAAAAGAAGTGTAAACGAGTATCGTTTACACTTCTTCAATCGACTCATGATCTTCTTTGGCGCTTTCGCGCAAGGCTGAAGCCATCACGTCAGCAAGATTCCGTTCACGAAGCACGCCGACACCACGGTCGGTCGGTCCGCCTGGAGCGGCCACATCGGCAATCAGTTCATTCGTCTCACGTGTTTCATGAGACAGTAACTCAGCGGAGCCTTTCATCGCTTGGGCGACAATTTGACGCGCTGTCTGTTCATCGTAACCGACATCCGTTAGGACGGGCGTCATCGCACCTACGATTTCATAGAAAAAGGCTGGACTGCAACCTGCAGCGGCCATAAAGGCGGACATCGTTTTCGCATCGGTGACGGCCGTTCGACCGACCCGTTCAAAGAGAGAAGTCGCTTTCTCACGGACGGCCTCATCTGTTTCTGGACCAAACCATAGACCCGTCATCCCGCTCCGATGGGCGACAGGCGTGTTCGGCATGGCGCAAACAGCTGGTAGCCCTGAAGCCTCTTCTAATTGGCTCGGTTCGATATGTGCAGCGACTGAGACGAGTAGTGGGGTCTTCCATTCTTTTGATTCTACGTACGGGATGACGCCATCAGGTTGCATCGCTAATACGACGATGTCATAGTCGTTAACGTTTTCGTCCTCAACAATTTGAACGCCGAGTTCATCTTGTAGGAAGAGTAAGCGCTCCCGGTCACTTCGGTTTGTCATTGTGATGTGTGTCGGTTCGATGCCCGAGTCGATCCACCCGCGAACGAGCGCCTCACTCATGGATCCAGCACCGACCATTAGTAATTGATTCATCATTCGTCACCTCTTCTTTTCGATTCGGTCAATAGTTATGTTGACTATCATAACAAACATACACTCGAATATCGCCCATCCTGCTCATTTGTAAAGAGATGGAAAACGATTTGACATAGGAATCGACGAACATGACAAACGTTTCAAATCGCGCTATGATGGCACTAATTCAAAAGAGTGAGGCGAAATCGTGTGAAACGTGTACTAGTAAAAGGGATTCAAGGTTACCAGCGTTTTATTTCACCATTAAAGCCGCCAACGTGCCGATTTTATCCGAGCTGTTCGCACTACGGAATCGAAGCAATCGAAAAACATGGGGCTGTCAAAGGCAGTTATTTAACCGCTCGCCGACTCATTCGCTGCCAGCCGTTTCATCCAGGCGGGCTCGATTATGTTCCGGATACATTTGATTGGAAAGCGCCTTTACAACGAGAGAAACCTGAGTCACAGCGAGACGATTGAGTTCGTCTCGCTGTTTTTGTACAGAACAAACAATGAATCAGTTGTTTTAGTACAATACTTTTGCATTGTTCTAAGTATTCTGAAAAAATAGAGGTGTACACTATTTTTCGGGGGAAGGGGATACTTTGTATGGGGCAATCATTTAGTGAATGGGTGAGTACGGCATCCAACTTTGTATGGGGACCACCGCTCTTGATTTTGCTTGTGGGGACAGGCATTTACTTGACGGTGCGTCTAGGTGGAATTCAAATCACCAAATTACCGTATGCGTTGAAATTGGCGTTTTCTAAAAATCAGGATCAATCCTCTAAAGGGGACATCAGTCACTTCCAGGCGCTCATGACCGCTCTGGCGGCGACCGTCGGTACGGGGAATATCGTCGGGGTGTCGACAGCGGTCGTATTAGGAGGACCGGGAGCCATCGTATGGATGTGGGTGTCCGGTTTCTTTGGGATGGCAACGAAATACGCAGAGGCAGTTCTTGCCGTGAAGTATCGGGTCACTGATGAGCGCGGTCAAATGGCTGGTGGACCGATGTACTACCTAGAACGAGGATTGAATCAACGATGGTTAGCAGTAGCATTTGCTGCATTCGCATCGATTGCGGCGTTCGGTATTGGAAACGGGGTCCAAACGAACTCGGTCGCGCTTGCGCTCAAAACAACGTTTGACGTACCACTATACATATCAGGGATTCTCATTATGATTTTTACAGGAGCGGTCATTCTCGGAGGCGTGCGTTCCATCGGGAAAGTAGTCAGTTACTTCGTCCCCGTCATGATTGCCTTCTACTTAGGTAGCGGTCTTTTAATTATGGTGATGAATTACTCGCTGATTCCGGATGCGTTCGCACTCATCTTCAGCAGTACGTTCAGTGCAGAAGCAATCGGTGGAGGGGCCATCGGAGCTGCCATTCGATACGGGGTGGCACGTGGTGTCTTCTCGAACGAAGCAGGTCTTGGCTCTGCTCCGATCGCAGCAGCGGCAGCGAAAACAGATATGCCGGGTCGTCAGGCGCTCGTCTCGATGACTCAAGTCTTCTTGGACACGCTTGTCGTCTGTTCGGTGACAGGATTGACACTCGTCATGGGTGGTCAAATCGGGACAGGACTTGAAGGGGTCGAATTGACTTCAGCTACATTTGAACTGTTCCTCGGACCAGCCGGAGGTTATATTGTCACAATCGGGCTCGTCTTGTTCGCCTATTCGACCGTGCTTGGTTGGTCGTATTACGGCGAGCGCTCCATCCATTACTTGTTTGGACAAAAGTCAATTCTCCCCTATCGGATTGCTTTTGTACTCGTCGCGGGACTCGGTGCCATGACGACGAACTTGAACTTGGTATGGGCGTTATCGGATGTCTTCAACGGCTTGATGGCCATCCCGAACTTGATTGGTCTCTTGTTCTTGTCGGGTGTTGTCATTGCCGAGACGAAGCGTTTCAACCAACAACTTGAAATTGAAAATCGAAAAGTTTCCTAAACGAAAGGACGCCATCCTTATGAATCAGAGGGTGGCGTCTTTTGTTTTGCTTCTAATTCATCGAGTCGTGCTTTTTGTAAATGATCAAACACTTTTGTGATAAAGCCAACCATGATGCCAACCCCGGTCAATACATATCCGATTGTGAATATTTTTCCGATGTCGGTCTGAGGGGCAAAATCACCATATCCGATGGTAGTCAGGGTGATGACACTGAAGTAAAGTGCGTCCAACCAACGCATCTCCTCGAACCGTGTGTAAAAAAGTGTACCGGATAGGACAGTGAGAAAGGCAAGGCTGAATAAGACTTGGAACTCAGGTTCGCGGAGGCCACGCCAGATTCCGCGTACAATTCGACGCAATGTCAGTAAGAACGGCAACATGTCACTCGCTCCTTTCGATATTAGGTTTGTTCGCTAAAAACGGGGGAACATCCTTTATAGTTCGAGAAAAGAGAAAGGGTGAGTTGGATGGGGAAAGTCATACCGAAACAAGAAGGACTCGACCATAGTGTCGATTTTTTACGGGAAGGATATCTATTTGTTGCGAATCGTCGCAAAAGTTTTCAATCAAATATCTTTGAAACACGTTTGCTCGGGGAGCGCGTGATTTGTCTTGGGGGCGAAGAGGCTGCCGAGGTGTTCTATGATGCAGACAAATTCATGCGTCAGAATGCGGCGCCAAAACGTCTATTGAAAACCTTGTTTGGAGAAGATGGGGTCCAAACACTAGATGGTGCGGCTCATACGCATCGAAAACATATGTTCATGTCATTGATGACAAAAGAAAACATAGATCGATTGCTCCGCTTGACATATCGAGAGTGGAACCAGATTGAACGAATGGGAGAGGAGGTCGTCTTATACGATATTGCGCAACAAGTGTTGATGAAGGCCGTATGTGAATGGTCGGGAGTTCCACTTGCGAAAGAAGAAGTTGGGAAGCGCACTGAAGAGATGAGGTTATTATTTGAATCGGGTACGTCTCTTGGTCCCACGTATTTACAAGGTCGGAAGGCACGAAGTTCCGCTGAATCCTGGATTCGTCAGATGGTAAAAGAAGTGCGGTCGAATCGATTATTGCCGAACGAACATACGGCGCTGTACGAATTTTCGTGGCACCGGGATGAATCCGGAGAGTTATTACCTGAAGACGTCGTGGCGGTCGAAGTATTGAACATTTTACGCCCGACTGTCGCAATCTCGGTGTATGTCCTCTTCACTGTCTTAGCTTTACATCAGTTCCCGGATGTAAAAGAGCAGGTAGAGCGGGGAGAGGTCTCGAAAACAGAATTTGTCCAGGAAGTGAGACGGTTTTATCCATTTTTCCCTGTAGCGGCAGCTCGTGTCAAAACCGATTTTGAATGGGACGGCTATGCATTTTCGGAAGGGACGCTGACGCTTCTTGATTTGTACGGTACGAATCATGACTCCTCTATTTGGACGGAGCCGGATCGATTCGATCCCTCTCGCTTCAAAGATTGGAACGAGAGTCCGTTTAACTTTATTCCGCAAGGTGGGGGAGATGTAGATTTTGGACATCGATGTGCCGGTGAACATGTGACCATTGCAATTCTTGCACAAGTCATTGAGTTGTTTACTAAGGAATACGCCTACACGGTCCCGCCTCAAGACTTGAGCTATAGTTTTGTAGACATGCCGAGTCTGCCGAAAAGTAAATTGCGATTGACTCATCTAACTCGAAACCAATAAAAAAGTCGCCTACTCGATGGGAGTAGGCGACTTTGAATTTACTTCGTTTGCAAATTTAGGCGTTTGGAGATGGGACGAATCGAGACCGATGAATCGATCATTCGATTATCCCGTTTCGGTTCATCGGTACATTCAATCTGCCAGTCGGTGTCATGAAGCTCTTTTAGTCCGACGGCGATGTCGTATAGGGAATAGTTCGCATTTCCGTTTAACTGATAGATGCCCGGTCCACGTTTAGTCAAAATTTCAAATAGCGCGTCTGCCGTGTCTGCTAAAAATGAACATGATGGATACCAATGCTCACTCGCTTGGATGACCCCTCGTTGCTTCATCTCGTTCGTAAAATAGTCCATCATATTATTCGATCCGGCCTCATCCCCGATTTGCCATCCGAGACGAACGATTTGAGCGCCAGGATTGGCGTTCATAATCGCACGTTCGCACTCACGCTTATACTTTCCATAGTCATCCTCGGCATCTGGTAGCGTATCTGGGGAAATCGGTCCGGTCACTTCATCTGAAAAAATTGAAACCGTGCTCGTGAACAGGAAAGGAATTTTCGCCTCACCACATAAACGAGCGAGCGTCTCGGCCCACTCCACCGCGCCCATACCGATATGTAAAAAGTAGTCCGGTCGGATGCGCTCGATGAATTCTCGCATTTCCTCTTCGTTTGTCGTGGACACTTGCTCGCGATTCCACGCAATCCCTTCAATTCCGTGGCGCTGTAACGTTTCGGCAACAACGGGTGCCACTGTACCGTTCATTCCTGTAAGAATAGCTTTCATTTCGATTCGCCCCTTTCACTCTATATGATGCCACAAAACGAGTGTGGACAAACAACCGATGTGCCGGGCTATGCTAGACTGGATGATGGAGGGATTAATCATGAATATTCGACAAGCAACCAAACAAGATAGTAAACAAATTGCACCACTCATGTATCAAGCGATCCATGAGATTGCGTACACATTGACGGCATCAACGGATACGACTGAGGTATTGGAGCGACTAGCGATGTGGGTAGAGAAACCAAATAATCGCTTGAGTCACGAAAACATCTGGGTGGCGGATTTTGAAGGAGAAGTTGCCGGAATGATCATCTCGTATCGTGGGGATAAGGCAGAAGAATTGGATCGACCGATTCGAGAATGGTTGACGGCGCATGGAAGTGGAGAAGAGGTGGACGTTGAAACGGAAGGTTATGTCCAATACATTGATTCACTGGCTGTCGCAGAGGCGTATGGAGGTCGTGGAATCGGGACGAAGTTAATCGAACACGTTTGTCTCGTTGCGAAAGAACGCGGTGTGCCCGCCGTCACATTGAACGTGGACCAAGAAAACCCTGCGGCACATCGCTTATACACACGTCTCGGCTTCCATAAGGAAAAAGAAATCAACATTTCTGGGGCGAGATTTGACTATATGATCAAAGAAATCAATTCGACTCCTTTCTCAGTCTAAAAGCGGATGCGCAAACTTCTTTTCTCGACTATACTAAGTGCTTGAGGAAAGATATACGTAAAGGAGATACATTATGGAGTGGAAGAACATTTGGCGAGGGATGGCCATGGGGACGAGTGATTTAATCCCTGGTGTAAGCGGCGGTACCATTGCAGTCATTTTAGGCATCTACGATCAACTCATCGAAGCGATTAGCGGCGTATTTAGCCGATATTGGAAAAAATATATCGGGTTCTTGATTCCATTGGCAATTGGAATGGGGACAGCCATTATCGCATTGAGTCGAGTAATTGAATACTTATTGCTGGAGTATTATGCACCGACACAATTTTTCTTTATCGGATTGATTTTAGGGATTATTCCACTTCTATTCGTGGAATTTAAATCACGCGCATCGATTCGTCCGGTTCATGTTATTGCTATGGTTGTCGCAACGATACTCGTTGCGAGTATGGCATTCTTGAATCCGGTTGATTCGTCTATTATGACGGACGTGACGTTCGGGACGGCGCTTCTCTTATTCTTCTCCGGTTGGTTGGGCAGCATGGCGATGTTGCTTCCTGGAATTAGCGGTTCATTCGTCTTGTTGTTAATTGGCGTTTATCCAACCGTCATCAGCGCCATCTCAAACTTCAATCTGTTGATTATTGGGATTGTCGGTGCTGGAGTGGCCGTCGGCTTTATTGTAAGTAGTAAAGTCATTCGTTACTTGTTGGCGAATTTTCCGGGAATGACGTTCTCCGTCATCATCGGATTGGTCATTGGCTCACTCGCCGTCGTGTTTCCAGGTGTACCAGCTTCAGGAGTCATGTGGATACTCAGTATCGTCGCATTCATCGCGGGGGTCATCGTCGTCCGATTACTCAGCAAATATTCTGTCTAAATGAAAAAGGAGTCCAGCGGTGAACTGCACCCCAATTGTTAGACACATCTAACAATTGGAGGTGCAGTTTTTTAATGACTAAATTTACAACTGATCAAAAGTTAAGCGCCGTCATGGCCTATCGGGAAGGGAAAGATAGTATGAATGGCATCGCGAAATCCCTAGGGGTAGCCCCGACCCTGATGCGTAACTGGGTCAAACAGTTCGACCATCATGGACCGATGGCCTTTTCCAAACCCTATACAANTACATAGACTATTACAACACACGACGAATCAAGGCAAAATTAAAACTGAGTCCGGTGCAATACCGGACCCAGTTCGTTCACGTAGCCTAGATGAAATAACCGTGTCTAACTTTTAGGGGTCACTTCACGGTGAGCCGGACTCCTTTTTAATAGATGAAGGGGAAGAGGCGCTTGCGCGTCTTCGACCAGGATTGGTAAGACTGACCGAAATGGCGAATGAGCATACCTTCCTCGATTCGAATGCGGTACAGTAATGCAAGCGAGGTGAGACCCGCACCAATCAAGGCGATTCCCCAATGAATAAAGTATAGCGAGAATCCGAACGTAATCAATAACAACCCTGTGTAAAGAGGGTGGCGTAAGTAACGATACGGTCCCGAGCTGACGAGTTCGTCTTCCGGTCGGACGACGACATGTCGTGTGAATTGATGACGTAAGTGTAAAATCCCCCAATAACGTAACCACACGCCGGCTATGTAAAAAGTAAGTCCGATGATTCGTTGAACTGTCGAAGGCTGTGATTCGAAAACAAGCGAAGAGATCATAGACAACACGAAGACGCCAATCATCGTCGTCGCTACAAAGTAAAAACTCTTCCGCTCGACAGCCCCGTCTGTTGCCTCTTTTCGGTTACGAAATCGCCACGTCTCAACTAGCCAAAAAAATGATACGACGATTAATAGGACATCCATCCAATTCATCACGCACATCCTCCCTTTTGATTCATGTTTTATTACCCTACCTACGCATAACAAAAACCAAATTCATCAGGACGATATTCGAAAAAAATTGTCAAAGTGACCAAAACAGGGTATCATCTAATGAGAATGATTATCATTTTTATGTATATAGAGAGGAAGGGTGCGACGATGAACGAGGAAGTATTCGACGTGACGATTATCGGTGGGGGACCGGCTGGATTGTATGCCGCTTTTTACAGCGGTTTACGAGGTATGAAGACGAAAATTATCGAATTTCAACCTTTTTTAGGCGGGAAAGTACATGTCTATCCAGAGAAAATGGTTTGGGATGTAGGTGGTCTCCTACCGACGACTGGGGCAAAACTGATTGACCAACTCGTCGAGCAAGGTCTCACCTTCTCTCCGACGCTCCTTCTTGGCGAGAAGGTGGAGTCGATCTCTAAGCGTTCAGACGATTTGTTCGGGATCGACACGACGAACGGTCATCATATTTCCAAAACCGTCATCGTTGCGACAGGAAGCGGGATCCTCAAACCGCATAAGGTTGAAGTGAGCGGAGCGGAGCGGTTCGAATTGTCGAACCTCCATTACACGGTTAAATCACTTGAACGCTTTAAAGGAAAGCGCGTCTTGATATCGGGTGGCGGCAATAGTGCAGTCGATTGGGCGAATGCGCTCGAGCCGATTGCAGAGCAGGTCGTGCTGACGTATCGAAAAGAAGAACTTAGTGGACATGAAGCACAAGTTGAAAAAATTAAACAGGGTCGAGTCGACTGTTGCCCACGATCAAAAGTGACGGATTTGATTTCTCACGATGGGAAATCGATTCAACAAGTTCTTTTGACTCATGTCGAAACAGGAGAGACGAGCGTAATCGAGGTCGATGAAGTGGTCATCAATCACGGATATGAACAAGACGCGGAGTTGCTTCGGAACAGCGAATTGCAGGTCGAGATGAAGGATGGGTTTTATGTGAAAGGGAATTCAGGTAGCGAGTCATCCGTACCAGGATTGTACGCTGCCGGTGATATTCTCACGCATGAAGGGAAAGTACATCTCATCGCTGGAGCGTTTCAAGATGCTGCGAATGCGGTGAACCGGGCCAAAACATACATTGACCCGAATGCGAATTCGACCGCAATGGTGTCCTCTCATAATGAACGGTTAAAAGAGAAGAATCGTCAAATCATAGAAGAAACCATGATGAAGCAGTAAGAGGACCACTCTTACTGCTTTTCTCTAGGATAATCACAAAGCTCGGTAATCACACCGCCTGAATGACGCGGGTCCATGTAGATTAAGCGTCTACCTTTCGCGGTCGTACGCAGCGTGTCTTCTAAAAAGGTGATGCCATTTTGTTTGTGAGCGGCCATCGCTTCGTCCAAATCGTCGACACGATAGGCGATATGATGAACACCCTTCCCTCGAGCTTTCATGAACCGGGCAATCGGACTCGTCTTACTAGTCGGACGCAACAATTCGATGACATCCTCTCCAATATGAATGACGGCCAATTCGGTCTCGACCCCGATGGCCGTGTTCGTATAGCGGTCCACGAGTTTTCCTCCTAAGACCGTCGTGTAAAATGTGATCGCCTCGTCTAAGTCTCGAACGGCAATCCCAGTATGATCGATATGCATGTAAATTCCTCCTTCTGCTTCAGTTTGCCTAAAGTTGAACAAAATGTCACTTCACAACGTTTCAAGCTTATCCGATATAATAGGAGAGGGAGGGACAGCGAAATGAACGGAAAAATCACGATGGGTTTGGTGGGCACTTTCGCCTTTGTATCATTTGTGTTTGGACTCTCGCTTGCGACGTTTGTCGACTATCGCATCAATGAAGAACAGGTTGTCCTTGAACGATTAACGACCCATAAACAAATTGGTCCGACCGAGTTGCTGTCTACCGAGGTCGACTTTCATTTAAATGGGTCGAATTATGCGATTCGTTTTAAAGATGAACCAAATATTACGTATTGGTTCAATGTCGTCGATCGCAAAATTAAGTTCGATCGGATTGAATCGCTCGATTTGAGAGATACGGGGCTTCGGACAGAACTGTTTGAAGCGATGCCGCCTCTAGCGATGGAGTCGACTACTGCTGCAGAATAAAAGACGTCGAATGAACAACTTTTTCCTTTGAGAAAGAGTTGGTTTGCTCGACGTCTTTTGATTGTTTAGGAATAAATCGGGGTCGGTGGTGCCTGTAGTATGTACGTATAACGACAAATACTTGAGATTTGGGCGCCGTGACGACGAAGTGTATAACTCAAATCAGGTTGCAAACTTGTTGCTGAAATATGTGCCTCTTCAATGTATCGGAACATGTAGAAAAATTTTTGTTGAAGGAATGAAATAGCTTCCCGCAATAAAGTCTCGTCACAGTCAACGTGCATCTCTTGTATTGAAATATGGTACATATGTAAGCGTACTTTCATGATTCCAATCACTTGTCGGTTCCACTTCACGGAATAGAACAATGTTTGCTGGCGAACTTCTCGTGCGAATTGTTCATCTGTCATCGAAATGGCACCCGGAAGGAGATGACAATGTTCATTTCGAAATGTGAGCCAATCTGCTCTTCTTGAATAGTCCACCAATTCGAGTGTCCAATCGGTATGTGTTGCTTTCTCGCAAGGGATGAATGGTAGATGATACGTTTTGGTTTGATGAAATACTTGAAACCCTGCTGCTTCATATATTCGGTGCTTGTCTTGATTATGATAATCCTCTTCCTGAAGATAGTACGTAATCGGGTACTTTGTTTCTCGACTTCGTTCATAGATCAAACGATGAAGTAGTCCGCGAAAGACGTGACGATCACCATATGTGGCTTGAGAGAGGCGAATGGCATGATCCGTTTCAAGCTGTTCGTCGTTTGCGACGATTGAAGCGAGTGGGGTATCTCGATTGAGTGCGACGTAGACGTGATGATGCGAGGGAAGGGAGAGAAGCAAAGGGGCCTTGCTTAAAGGATATAGCGACTGAATGGAAATACGCTCATGTAACGGTAATTGCCTGCATTCTACAAAACGTAGCGCTCGTTTCACGAAGAATCCTTCTTTCTTTATCAAATGATAAGTACAAATAAATTGTAAGCGCTATCTTGTATCGTGGGGTGTGGCAGTATGATGAAACCTGACTCGAGAAAAAATCAATTACGTAAGAAAAAGGTTCGAGTAAAATAGAACATATCCGTCCAATACAATGAAATGGATTTCGTTTCATCGTTCATCTGTGAGATTCATCAAATGTCAGCGCAACGAACGGATGAGACGTGCTATACTTAAACACAATGAAAACACGGAGTAGGAGTATATGATGAAATACATTTATCAACTGATTCTGGTTTCTGTGCTTTGGTTGACGGTAACACCGTCTGCAGCCATGGCCGAGACAGAACCGGTCGTCATTCATGAAAATATCATTGTCGAAGATGATGTAGAAATTCATGAAGGATTTCAATCGCCGAATGAAATGGTGTATTTGTTCGTATTAATTGTGTTGTTATCTGTCATCGGACTTGGCATGATGAACACGATTGAATAACGTGAAAACGTTCACAAAAATGCAATAAGTGATTTGGTAACGGTTACAATCGTTCCCTTATACTTATATGTGTAGGAAGAAAGTTCTGCACCAACTTTCTGTCCTCCTTTTCAAATGAACACCCCTCGTTCATATCATGTATTGGAGTCAATCGATCCTATCGATTGACTCCCTTTTTTTAAAATCGGATTCGCTTTTCTTTAGCAATTCGTTTTAAGCGCTTCGTCTCACTAGTGTGTCCGTGACTCTCTAAAAAGTCGACATATACCCGAAATGGTTCGGAGCGATGAGAAAAGAACGGGATATATTCAGAGAACAATTTTTGTTCCGCTTCTTTCAAATTCCCTTCAGCGACGAGAAGGCGGAGTTCTAACATTTTAAGCGCTTGATAGTTTTCGAGCGCGGTATCCTCTGTTTGGGACTTCTCTAACATCCGATCGCAAAGTTTTAAGAGACGGGAGTGAAGGAGTTTTCTTGTATTGGCATGACTGTGTTCGATGGGTAGCGTTGAGAGTAAATCAATTCGTGTAGAATCAACATCTTTTGGCACGTGGAGTGCGGTGTATAGGGCGCGGTCAATCCAAACGGTATCAATCGGGGCATCGAGCTGATAGTAGTGAATGAGTTGCTTGAGCATGGTGACTTGTGAAATTTTTAAAAGGCGAAACGGGTCACTCGTAGAGAAGAGCGGTTCTTCGCCAGCCGATGTAGAGAGGAGGTAAAACATTTCTTCATACATCGTACGTGCTTCTGTGTATTCCTCGGCGTAATGTGCTAAATCGCGAATGATTTTTTTAGCATGAATGTACCAATTTTTTTGGTCGCGTTCTGACATGACTTGATTCGGACGAATGTACAAATGTTCGTACGCAGAATCAACAAACCGTTCAGCCAAGGTGATGGTTTGCGAGAGCGAATGTCGCTCTTCAGAATTTTTTTTCTCTTTATAGCGCGTGAATTGGCTGATCATAAAATCAAAATCTTGATCATCAATCACATCTTTAGGAGTATGACGGTACATTTCGACGAGCAAATCGCGTAACGTCGCCTCGCCATACTGCTCTAACAATACGCGTAACTTTCCGATGCGCATCAGCTCTCCTCCTTTCAGTCAAACTTTTCGTAGGCAATCTCGATTTGGGCAGAAACCAATTATTATTCCTTTCCCGCTTTTCATCTGAAACAACCATTCGCTCTCATGCTTAAGACGGATTTTCGTAAGAAACGTTGTCAGATGATGGCTGGTTCGGGATAATAGAGAAAAATTGATAAAGTTGAGGATCATAATGATGAAAGATGAACAACATTTATCGCGTGTCGAACGTAGAAAGCGCGAATTAGAACAACAAGAAATCGAATCGTCTCGTGTGGACCACGGTGAAACGGACGAGCCCTCTATACATGCACAATCTGAACAACAGCGTGAACGGGTAACACGCCAATCAGAACATCCCTTTTTAAATGAACAAACCCAAGAATCGCCAAGGACGAAAAATGGGACGGCAAAGTCAAGTCGGAAACGACTGCCCCGGGTTTCATTATTTTCGAAACGGAAACCATCTCGACCAAAATCTCGACAGACGACGAAACCATCAACACCGTCTACCCCTGCTAAACGAGAAATGGATCATTCGTCTAAACAACCATCGAAACGAAAGCGTAAATGGAAGGGGAAAGCTGCCCTTCTCTTACTTGCAATGCTACTGATTGTTGGATATTTTGCGACTGCTCCATTTACATTCCTCATTATGGGGAGCGATGCGCGAGTAGGAGAATCGTTGTCGGGATCTCGTACGGACTCCTTGCAGTTGATGGAATTCGTACCACGCTCTGGTACTGTTCAGAATGTATCGATTCCACGTGATACGTATACAGCGATTCCATGTGAGCCTGAACGGGAAGGTGATAAAATCACGCATGCGTTCGCGTTCGGAGGTGCAGAGTGTACGATTGGTGCCGTGGAAGGGCTGACCGACGCCTCGGTCGATGGACAGGTCGTCATCACGTTCGAATCATTCATGGAATTGATTGATTTGATTGGTGGGGTAAATGTCACGGCGACGCATTCGTTTAGCGAGAAAGGGTTCAACCAGACGTATGAGTATACGGAAGGTGTTTCCTATGCGATGGATGGAGACATGGCATTGGCGTATGCGAGACATCGTAAATCGGATACGGATGGAGCACGTTCGAATCGTCAAACGGAGGTCATGACAGCTGTCGCTGAAAAACTGGCAAGTCCTTCAGGATGGACAAAAATTCCGGCGACGTATCGCTTCATGAAAGAAGAAATGGGACTTGAGATGAACGTCTTGCAAATGGCATCTGTCGGATTGACGATGATTTCGAATCCTGAGGTGAATAAGATGCAAGTCGAGGGTCAAGATGCTTATATCAATAACGTGTATTACTATGAACCGTTAGAAGAAAGCGTGCAGGCGATTCGAGACGCCCTTGATTTATCTGTCTGGGGTACTGTCAGATAATTTTAAGAAAAGGGTTTGATTCTGACTTGAAAGAGGAAATTTAAACAAATGAACTACTCTTTTGAGGAGGGAAATTTGAATGAAAGTTTTAGTCATTGGAGCAACAGGAAAGATCGGGAAACGTGTATTGAAAAGCCTAGCGAAAACCCATCAAGTGACCGCTTTAATTCGTTATCCTGAACTACAAGCAGAGTACGAGAAAATGGGTGCACACGTATTGACGGTTGATGTCGAGACAGAACTCGAGAAGAAAGTACATGAGGCGACAAGTGGACAAGATGCCGTTATTATCGCGGCAACTGCTGGCGCGGATGGTTCGAGCACTGAAATTGAACTGCTTGACCGAAACGTTGCGATGAATGCCATCGATGCCGCTAAGAAGGAACGGGTACGTCATGTTGTCTTACTCAGTGCCTATGGCGCTGATCAACCGAACGCTGCACCGAAAGAACTCTTTAACTTTCTGTCAGCTAACAATGCCGCTGACGAGTATATCGAACATAGCGGTTTGAACTATACGATCATTTGCCCAGTGACCATTGTTGATGAACCGAGTAAAGGTTCAATCGAAGCATCAGAGGACTTGAGTGATGCGGATGGTGCGACGATTTCCGAAACCGATGTCGCGACTGTCATCGCAGCGTCTCTCGACAACCGAGGTCTGTACGGTCGCCGAATCGAAATCAAGTCTGGTAGCACACCGATTAATGAAGCGCTCGACTTTGAAGGGCGTGGAGAGGTTGCGAACGGCGGAAGAACGACATTACGTCGACCACAACGATCATAATGAGTTGAGGAGAAGATGATATGGAACGAAAACTTTATAAAGACCCAAACAATAAAATGATTGCTGGTGTTTGTTCAGGGCTTGGAAACTATTTAGGGGTGGACGTCACCATTATGCGAGTCCTATTCGTGGCGATGGCGCTTCTCGGTGGCCCGGGACTCCTCATTTATATCATTCTGGCACTCATCATGAAAAAGCCGGTGTCAGAATATGAAGCTGAACAAGACGATCGCTTCTAAATCAAAAATCAATCCGACAAGACGTCGGATTGATTTTTTAGTTTTCCATATATAATGTATAACTCGCTTCGAACGTTTCGTTTGGTGGGAGGAGTTGGATCCCTTCTTTGTGTAGGAAATCTTTTCGATGGCCTTTATAATCCGCATGTCCGAACCAAGGTTCCAAACAGACGAACGGAGCGTCTTTCTGCGGCGGAGACCAGATACCGAAATGCGTGAAAGAGGGACTCTCCATCACGATGGCTGCGCCGGTTGGTTGATGTCGGAGTGCAGCATATTCAATCTTCTCAAAAATGAGTGCATCGTCGTCAAATAACGACCGAGTGAGGGGGATATACTGACGCTCTCCGAGTGGTTGATACGCGCCTGTTAAATAAGGGCCCTCGAGCAAATAGCGATCGAGGGAGCGGATTTCGCCGAAATCGATCACGTAGTCTTCAAATGTCCCGCCCATGAACGGAATATTGAATGCAGGATGACCACCGATGCTAAACGGTAACGTCGTTTCGCCCGGGTTATGGACGCGATACGTCACAATCACTTCTTCTCCCACAAGTTGATAGGACACGGTCAGTGTGAATGGGAATGGATAGTGTTGACGTGATTCCGATGTATCGTTCAATGTGAAGCGGACCGACGTGGCAGTCGAAGATTCGACCTCGAACATAGCGTCCCGAGCGAATCCGTGTTGACTCATCGTATAGGTGTTTCCCTCATATACATATTGATCATCGAGCAATCGACCGACAATCGGGAAGAGGATCGGGGCTTGTCGTCCCCAATAGGTCGGGTCCCCTTGCCATAAGAGTTCAGTTCCGGATACTTTCCAACTCGTCATCTCAGCACCTTGTGCCTTTAAGGTTATCTGTGTTTTCTCGTTTTGAAGTTGCACAATCCATACGCTCCTTTACGGGTTTATGATAAGTTAAGTGTAGAAATCTTAAGTAAAACAAACAAGGGGTAAATGATGCGCTTACAAAGAATTGGTATTGGAACGCTGATCCTTCTATTGATTGCTGGCCTCGCATATAAAGGCTACGAGGAATATATGATGACACAAAAGAAAGAAGAAGCGGTTCCGATCGTCCAAAATGAATCGGTATTAGGAGGACTTGAAGTGGGGCAACAAGCCCCGGACTTCACTTTGAATACGTTAGATGAGGATAATTTGACCCTTTCTGAGTTCCAAGGACAGCCGGTAGTCATTAACTTCTGGGCCTCTTGGTGTCCGCCATGCCGGGATGAGTTTCCTGAACTTGTATCGTTTGAAGAAGCGACAGGCATCCCAGTACTTGGCGTGAACGTCACCAAAAATGAGCGACGAGGAAAAGAGGACGTGGAGGCATTCCTAGATGAGTATCCCGTTGATTTTCCGATTTTGCTAGATGAAGAGGCCGCTGTCGAGCAACAATATCGTGTTGTCGCATTACCGACAACGTACGTTCTAGATGCAAAAGGGATCATCGTGGCGAAAAAAACGGGTCCGGTAGACGAGGCGTGGCTTCAGCAACAAATCGACGACATCTCAGAATGATTCATTCGAAAAAAAGCTGAACGAACTGCCCGGTTAGAGAGGGCAGACCGTTCAGCTTTTATAGTGTTGCTTGATCAATGCGTCAAAGTTAGGGGTCATATCTTCTTCAAGATAGTAATGATGGTTGTCTCGAATGATTGTATCACCAACACGTGCTTCGGATGGTAGGAATCGTCTAGGGATGAAACTTGAGCCGTTGTTCCATCTCAATACGGCATATTTTCCCTCGATTCGTACCAATGTACCGTACTTAATCATACCTCTTCCTCCTCGACGAGCAGCTTCTGTCTCTTTTTATCCTTACATCATGTATTCCCAAATTCCACAAAAGCTACACATCTTTACACGTGTCTGTCTAATCACTATAGGGACGTTGTATCAAAAAACGATAGAGGTTAAATGCGGGAAATGTGAAGAAAGTTTGAAGAAAACGCTTTCTTTTTTTGGAATGGTCTTTTATAATGAAACCACGGGGTGATTATGACGAAACTGTGAACAATGGGGGGATGGTCATGTTTTCTTCTGCAATGATTGGGTTACTCGCTCTGACGGGAGTAACGATCTATGGGGTTGACCGTATGTTCACGGTCCGCTCAGAACGCGTCACAAAGAAATAGGTCTACATAGGGGGAAATCGCAACGTCTTGGGGAGACGTTGCGATTTTTTTATACGTCTTGTTGACGAGACCGACGATCGGTCTCTTTTTGTTCCACAATCTTTCGATTTCGCTCATGAACACGGTCAAAAAAAGCGTGCTCTGGCCATGCGGAGGACCAATGACGTTCTTCGGGGAGTGCCAAGATATATTCTTCCGCCGCACTCAATCTCTCAATCATGTGACTCCGGCTGTCGCACAAATCGCCGTGCCCTGGTACGAACCAGCGAATCTCATGTTCGTAGATGAGTGATTGCAAGGTTTGTAACGTGTCGAGATAGGCGGTTGGGTCGTGTTCGATAAAAGGTGGCTCGACATTAGACCCATAATCTCCACAAACGAGAAGATTCATGGATTCGATGAGAACCGACATATGTGTCGCGTCATGGCCCGGTGTAGAGAGGAAGGTCACGGGCACTGAACCGATTAAAAGCGTTTGATCGGGTTGGATGACCAGGTCGATGTCCGGTTTTTGAATCGGGTGATCAATATAATACTGTTCATAAAACTCGCGAATCTCATTTAATTGGTCAGATGAGTCTGCATCGACGAAAGCCTGTGAGGCAATCGTTGTGGCATCTGCAAAGCCGTAAGCTCCGATGATGTGGTCAAAATGATGATGTGTGAAGATGACATAAAGCGGCCGATTCCGACGGTGTAATTCGATGTCACGACGGATTGTCGCAATTTCTTCGGGGAGCCAGGTCGGGTCAATCAACAAAAGGGCATCTGGTGTATCGATGAGGGTCGATGTCGTTCGCATCAACGCGCTTTCGTATACGGTAAAGGATTGCAGCTTCGCTTGAATCAATGGAGTTCCTCCTTGTCTGTATGGATTCAATCACTCTTTTCCCCAAAACAATAGACGGAACAACAAAAAAGCAGAAAGTCGTGTGACTTTCTGCTTTTTGCAAGGTCTCAACCGTGCAGTGTATGTGTGCGAGATACTCTCGCGTATATGTCGATATTGGAGCGGGTGAAGAGAATCGAACTCTCGTCATCAGCTTGGAAGGCTGAGGTTTTACCATTAAACTACACCCGCATCAAAGAAAAAATATGGAGCGGGTGAAGGGAATCGAACCCTCGTCATCAGCTTGGAAGGCTGAGGTTTTACCATTAAACTACACCCGCGAAACGTATTAACTCTTAACGTTACTTTGATATAATAGCATATACGATGGAATTTGCAAACCCTTTTTTAAAAAAACTTTTTAGGTTGCAGAATCCTATTCACAACGCAGATAATAGAAAAAAGGGGAGAAATGAAATATGAGTGAGCGAAAATCATATTTACGACTGATGGGTGAAGGGTTTCGAATGTTGAAACAATCGAAACAAACGAACACGACGGTGTCTCTCCGAAGTTGGACGTTTTCGATCCATCATGAACAAGAATGGCAGGTTGTGTTACGAACGAATCGAATCAAGTGGGTCGGATTACCAAGTATGACGTTTGAGATTCATCCGGATATGATTCAAATAGGAGATCTTCGAGTCACCCGTCACGCACAATCGAACGAAGTACGTTTGACAATCGATGAAGAATGGGGATTGGAAAATAAGGTTGTTTGTGACAACCTAGAATGGGAAACGTTCGTCGATGCGCTCAAACAAGTGAAGGGGGAGTAAGCGTGAGTGGAGAGAGGTTGTATCGGATGGAAGCCGAGGCTCGAGGGAGTGCTTGGCGTGCCCGGGTTCTAACAGGAATTCAACGATTTCGATTTTATAAAGGGGAATTGCTTGCACCGACAAGCCGACCGTATGTCGTGTTAAGCATCTCGCAAGATGAAGGAGCCCTGCCAGATTTAATTGAGACCGATATGGGTATCCTCTTGATCCATGAGCGGGTGGGACCTATCTTTATGAATGTCTGTCCGTATGACGTTCAGCTCGTTCGTGTCGAGCTTCATACGAGTACCGGGAAAACCGATCGTTACTGTGCGCTGAACGTCCTCCGCCGCTTTGAAATCGAATACCTTGAACATTCAAACGAATATCGTCCGCTGAGTGCGGATCGACTCTATTTCCTATCCAATCAAACTGTCCGCATGAACTTATTTGGACATATGATCGCCCAAGACGTAAATAGCCAACGTCTTTACGTGACCGAACGCTTGAAGTACGCGCTTCAAGCTAAAATGGTCACAGGGCTGGCATTCAAGCAAGTAAAGGAGAAAACAGCATGAAAGAGTACGAAATTGATGGGTGGTTCCGCCTGACGTATCCGGAACATTATGAATACAGCGAAGAGGAAGACTATGTGAGTTTTTACTCGACGGAAGCGGATGCGCAAGGGACGCTTCAAATCTCAATCTATGAATCAGAAGATTCGCAAGAACCAAAACAATCCGCTATGAGCGAATTGAATACGTTCTTAGGCGAATTTCCGATTGATGTAAAGATTGCTCCAAGTGTCACAACTGAAACGAGTGATATGACAACGGCCTACGCAAGTGGGATTGAGGATGGGATGCATTTAGATGTATGGTCCTTGACCGACGGGAAACGGCTCTTATTCTTAACTTACGTAGCCGATCAGGTGACCGATGAAAAGATGGAAATCGAGTCCATTATCGATTCGATTGAGTGGACATAAAAGGAGACACGACGCCAACGAGGCGCGTGTCTCCTTTTTTACTGATATTTTGGTACATCGAAGTTGAGTGTGTAAGCATCAAGTGATTGATAGATATTATAGATGCTTGTCGTTTGTTTTGCGGCCCATCCGATATCCGTTGCATATTGGTGCGTTCCTGGTGAAGAAGGATTGAAGCGCATCTTATACAGCGTATTTTGTTTATATGTCGGGTGATTGATATAGCTAGCCCCAATCCAGTAAGCTCCTCCGATAATCGCTTCTTTAGGAGAGAACCACTTTTGTTGGAAGGCGTATTTGGCGCCGTTTCCAAGAGGGTTGCTATCTGTTGCTTGAATACCGTACATATTATAGACGGTTGCGGCAACAGGACGTTCCGGATAAATCCGATTCCCACTCGAGTTAATTAATGCATTCCCATCTTTATCGACAGGAACTCCTTTTGCGAGAAGGGATGTACCATGTCCAGTTTCAAGGATGGCATGCGAGAGAAGATACACTTCGTTCACGCCATACATACTAGCCGCATCAACGAATGCCTGACCTTGTCCGCTGAGCGTTCCTTTTGATGTGAGGACCTTGTTCAATGTTGTCGCAGTTGTCCCAGCGCTCTTCGATAAATCTAAGAATTGATAGAATGATCGAGAGTTTGCATCAATCTGGCTAGGATCGACGTATGGAAGAAGATCATCAACTGATGCACGACGCCAAGTGTTATCAAAGACTCGGATATTGTGTCCGGCCGGTCGTTTATACGAAATCGTATAGTATGTGCCGGATTGACCTGTAATCGTAACGGTTTCGCCTGTATTAATTTGACCGTACGCATGAGATGTTAAAATTGGACGGCTCAAAATGTTGGCGGTTCCGACGACTGAACTTGGTGTCACGTAACCGGTCATCGTGCCGTATTTTACTTTATACCAAACGGTTGACCCGGAAGTATAACGGTCAACGTATTGAATTGACGCACCATATGGAATGGTGACGAGCGAGGACGAGCTTGAAGAGGCTGTCATCTTCAAAGCGGTTCCTAACCCTGAGACAACAGTCATCTCAGATTTCACAATCTTTCCTGTCGATCCGTTGACACTTACCCAAGCACGAGGTAGGTAGGCTTCATCGTATCGATGGGCATCCGTTTGGGCGAATTGAGCCACTTGACGGTCTGCCATCTGACGAACTGTCATCGGATAACTAGTATACGAAACTTTTTTCGTGATACCTGTCGCAGGTGGGGTCGTTGTGACAGGTACGACGTAATCGGTATGAATATAGTTGCCGCTATACGTACCACTTGTAAGAAGTGCCCAGTCTGAACCGACAATTGGTTTGATGTTGACAATCGTTCCCGTACTTAACGTTCCGACTTTATTTGCTGTTGTCACTTCAGGCGTCGAACGAACGTTGAGTGGCTCGTTCCCATCTACATAGATACGAACTTGACGTTCTTCTTCGTATTGCTCGTCTGACGGTACTGTTTTCGAGAAGTAATCTGCCGTCGCATAACCTGTAATCGGACCGTATTCGATTTTAAAGAATCGTTCCGTGAGACCAGGTTCCGACACTTGTTGAACTTTCGTGCCGAACGGAATGACCGCAACCTTCACTTTTTCAGCATCCGAGCGGTTGTATAAAACGACATCACGCGTTGTATAATAATCTGTTTTCACCACGACCTCTGGATCTTTTAATGAAAAGTGACTAGAACCTGCATATCCTGTTTTTCCTTCATAGCGAATCTTGAACCAAGAATTAGAAAGACCGCTTTGTGAAAGCTGTTCTACTTTTGCGCCAAATGGAATCGTGGCAATCTTCGTCGCTCCGGCTGCAGACGAACTATACATCGCTACATTTCGAATCGCAAAGTATGGTGTGATCGTCACTTCTTCAGGTGCCTTCGTTGAAAAATGACGAGCGGCAGCGAAGCCGGTGACTCCATCATATTCAATTTTGAACCAAGAGTCCGATAAGTTGGCATCTGATACTTGGACGACTTTTGTTCCTTCTTGAATCGTGCGAAGACGAGCTGCTCCGGAAGCGGATGACTCATATAACACGAGGTCTCGAACCGCATAATAGGTTGTCTTGACGACGGCTTCAGGTTTTGATGTCGAGAAGTTACGCGCGGCCGCATAGCCGACCGTGTCCCCGTATTGGATCTTATACCAAGATGAACTCAATCCGTTCACGTATACACGCTTCACTTCTGCCCCAAGTGGAATTGTTGCAATTTTTGATGCACCAGTTCCTGAACTATTGTAGAGCGCGACATTCTTCACTGCGTAATATGTCGTGACTGCTTCTGGAGCAAGCGAAGTCGCGGTAAAGTTACGTGCTGGTGCATAACCGACAAGTGAACCGTATTCGAGTTTATACCATGAACCCGTCGCGCCTAATGAATCGAGGTAAGTGACTTTCGCACCTTCTGGAATCGTTGCGATTTTAGACGCACCAGAACCGGTCGAATCATACAAGACGGCAGTTGTCGAAGCGTAAAACGAAGGACTTGTTTCGCTGAAGTATCGTGCTGCCACATATCCTGTATATGTACCAAATTGTACTTTATACCAAGATCCTGTCGCCCCGTGAGTAGACAGATGTGTTACGAGTGATCCTTTCGGGATGACTGTTTCGATTGAAGCGGACGTTGACATGGAAGAACGAAGATTGACGTTCATTTCAGCTACATATAATGAAGCGGATGTAGTAGAGGCTGTTGTCATAGATGAACCGATTGTCAAATACGTAGAAGAAACGTATCGTTTTTGCCCTTCGAAGTTGATTTGTGCCCATTCATCGTTGACGGTGTATACATCTACCGTTGTTCCTTCCGTTAATTTGCCGACGATTGAAGACGATGTCGACGAATCAGACCGTACAT
Source organism: Exiguobacterium sp. 8A (assembly GCF_902506275.1). Taxonomy (GTDB): domain Bacteria; phylum Bacillota; class Bacilli; order Exiguobacteriales; family Exiguobacteriaceae; genus Exiguobacterium; species Exiguobacterium profundum. The sequence continues at coordinate 2,617,281 of NZ_LR733630.1, forward strand.
TTAAAATGGGTGTGTTGACTGTTCCTTCGGATGTTGCTGCATATGATTGGAGTGGTGCGAGAGTGCTCAGTATCGTTCCTGAGACAATCGTGGCTACTCCTAATCTTGAGAGTGTCGATTTCAATATGTTACCCCTTTCGGATGAGAGAGCATGATTAAATTGATTGCGGTCTAAGTATAACGTACTTAAAAAATGGAAAGAAGAAGTAGAATTACAAAAAAGGTAAATGCTTAAAATAATTTTTCTAAAATCAGGTAAATGAAAAATCCCCTTATAAAAGGGGATTAAGTAAATTAATGGATTATGTTTTGCTTCATCCAAGCAAGAATATCTGACCATACTTGTTCGCGGTGTGCTTCACGAAGGATTTCATGTCGAGCATTGTCGTAAGTGACGACTGCGAGCTCGACATCCGCATTACGATATTTCTTAATGATTCCGTTCAACCCTTCTCCGTCATGCGTGACAGGATCGTCCATTCCGGCAACGAACAGAACTGGAAGAGACTTCGGATGTTCATGAATCCGTGCAGACGTGGTGACATCTAATGAAGCGCGTGTCACTTCATGTAAAAAACCGAGGGAAGGCAAACCGCCACAATTTGGGTCGGCGAGATAGGAGTCGACTTCGTCTGGAACACTTGAAAGCCAGTCGCTATCCGTTCGAACAGGTAAAAACTTAAGATTATAACGTCCGAATAACAGTCGTTCAAAAAAACGAGATTGGTGTGTTTCGTGTGTTCGTTTCATCGCGGTAGCAATTAAGCGATGCCCGAGTTCGCCTGCAACTCCTGGATGAGGAGGCGGGGCGACGACGACGATTCCGGATAAGGCGTGCCCCATGACTTGACCGAGCTTTCGAACGAGAAGAGAACCGAAACTATGACCTATTAGATATGTCGGACGACCATCCTCATATTGACGGATGAGGAACTGTGCATCCTCAACAAGTTGTTGGAATCCCGTTCCTGGCGTGAGATGCCCATATGTGCGTTGGTCATGAGCGCTTGTACCCGCACCACGCAAGTCACACACAAACACATCATAGCCATTATCTGCCATAAACTGTGCAAACTCAATATATCTTTCATGATGTTCGAGCATCCCGTGAAACATGAATATTTTTCCAATCGATTGCTCTGCCTGAACGTGCATGACTTCTGTTTGATACCCGTCAGGATACGTCAACTCCGATACGATCATGTGTCATCCCCCTATTAGAAAAGGCCGATTGCTTTTCCGGATTCGTCAATTCCCATATTGAGAGCTGCTGGGTGTTTCGGTAACCCTGGCATCGTCAACACGTTGCCTGTTAAGGCGACGAGGAATCCTGCTCCCACTGAAGGTTTTAATTCGCGAACGGTGATGGTGAATCCTTGTTGATAACCGAATTTTGCAGGGTCGTCTGAGAGGGAGAACGGTGTCTTCGCCATACAAATGGGAAGGTCCGACCAGCCGTTCGCCTGAACATCTTTCATTTGCTTTTGTGCTTTGGCGGTAAATACGACGTCTGCAGCACCGTATACTTCTCTCGCAATGGTTTTAATCTTTTGTTCGATCGAATCGGTCAACTCATATAGAGGCGTAAGTTTGCTTTCGTTCGACTCGACGGCGTCAATGACCGCTTCGGCTAACTGTCGACCACCAAGTCCGCCGTTTGCCCATACTTCGCTGAGCGAAGCACGAATACCGTGTGCCGCACACCAATCAAGAACGGTTGCAAGTTCCTCTTCTGTATCTGAATTGAAACGGTTCAATGCGACGACCGTAGGCAGTCCGAGTTTTTTCATCGTATCGATATGTTTGGCGAGTAATTTCAATCCTTCTCCGACTGCACCGACATTCTCAATATAAAGCTGATCTTTCGAAACGCCACCGTGCATTTTTAAAGCGCGAACGGTTGCGACGAGTACGACCGCATCCGGATTCAAATCACCGACTCGAGATTTGATATGACAGAACTTTTCTGCCCCGAGATCGGCACCGAACCCAGCTTCCGTCACCACATACTCCCCAAGCTTTAATGCAGTCTTCGTTGCAATCAGTGAGTTGCATCCGTGCGCGATGTTCGCGAACGGCCCGCCGTGGACGAGTGCAGGTGTTTGTTCGAGCGTTTGGACGAGGTTCGGTTTAAAGGCTTCCTTCAACAGTAACGTCGCCGCCCCGGCCGCCCCGATTTGTTCTGCTGTGATTGGTTCTTTTTGATGGTCATAGGCGACTACGATTCGCTTGATGCGTTCTTCTAGGTCGTCCAATGAATCGGCCAAACAGAGAATCGCCATGATTTCTGAAGCGACGGTAATATCAAATCCGTCTTCACGAGGGACTCCGTGAGCAGGACCACCAAGGCCGACCGTGACATGACGAAGTGCGCGGTCGTTTAAGTCAAGGACGCGCTTCCAGACGATATGTCGGACATCGATTCCAAGGTCGTTTCCTTGATGCAAGTGATTGTCGATCATGGCACTGATCGTATTATGGGCCGATGTGATCGCATGCATATCACCTGTGAAGTGGAGGTTGATGTCTTCCATCGGGAGAACTTGACTGAAGCCACCACCAGCAGCGCCACCTTTTAGGCCCATCGTCGGACCGAGTGAAGGTTCGCGCAGACAGACGATCGCTTGTTTATCCAACTGATTCAACGCTTGTCCGAGACCGACTGTCACCGTCGATTTTCCTTCACCAGCTGGTGTCGGATTGATCGCTGTGACGAGAACGAGTTTTCCGTCTTCCTGCGTTTTCACACGTTCGAGGACATCGTAAGAAAGTTTAGCTTTATATTTCCCGTAAAGATCTAGATCATCTTCATGTAATCCGATTTTTGCTGCGATGTCTTTAATCGGCAAGGTTTTGGCTTGTTGGGCAATCGTAAGGTCAGATAATGGTTTCGTCGTTGTCATTCAAAAAGTCCCTCCGTTTATCGAACGATATCTTTTTATTCTCTTAAAATCATTCGGGAATTTCGGATTAAAATATGAATCAAGGCAAATCATATTTAATCCGTTCGTATTATCATTGATTTTATCATAACTCATCACGCCTTCAAATTCATTCATTCCGTTCAATATTTTCCACCCTTTCCGTCAAATGTATCCGTTTTCATTAAGGGTTTGACACGATACAGTGATAGTGGAGGCGATACACATGACTGAGACTACTAAACGGACGAAACGCAGAGGAAATTGGAAGAAACCTGCGAGCTTTATAGCATTTGTTGGACCTGCTTTTCTGGCATTTGTCGCAATCGTACTCATCCCATTTTTTAATGGCATTTACTATAGTTTCACTGACTGGAACGGCGTGACCGGAGAACTGAACTTTGTCGGATTGGATAACTATCATCGCTTGTTCTTTGAAGATGAGCAGTTCCGCGCTTCTTTTTGGATTACGACGAAATATACGCTTGTGTCTGTCCTATTGACGAATATCGTCGGTTTCTCATTGGCGCTATTATTGACGATGAACATTAAGACGCGAAACTTCCTACGCACGATTTTCTTCATGCCGAACTTGATCGGTGGCTTAATTCTCGGGTTCATCTGGCAGTTCATTTATGTAAAAGGATTTGCCTCGATCGGTGCGTTGACGGGGTGGAGCCTGTTCGAATTACCATGGCTCGGAGATGCGCAAACGGCATTTTGGGGAATCGTGATTGTCGCCATCTGGCAAGGTGGCGGGTATGTCATGGTCATCTACATCGCTGCGCTACAAAACGTGCCGACTGATTTGATGGAGGCGGCACGAATCGATGGGGCGAATCGTCTTAAGATGCTCCGCCATATCACGCTACCGATGATTATGCCATCGATTACCATCTGTTTGTTCCTGACCATCTCTTGGTCATTCAAAGTGTTTGATACGAACTTGTCGCTCACGAATGGTGGACCGTTCAAATCGACCGAGATGTTAGCCTTAAATATCTATACGGAGTCTTTTGTGAATAACAATTATGGTCTCGGGTCAGCGAAGGCGGTCATCTTCTTCTTGGTCGTGGCTGCGATTACGGTGACGCAAGTGTACGTGACGAAAAAACGGGAGGTGGAAGCATGACGACGGAAAAATTGGAACATGTCGAGAGAAACGTAGAGAAGACACCGAAGCGTATCCCGCAGCGTCCACTTCGCCCGGGAACGTATTCTTGGAACCTTGGAATTATTGAGCTCGTCGCCATCTTGCTCGGACTACTCTATTTGGTCCCGTTCTATTACGTTGTCGCCAACTCGTTCAAATCGATGGCTGAAATCTTTACGAATACGTCCGCCTTACCGAACGAGTGGTTGACCTCAAACTATACAGAAGCATGGGAAGCGATGAATTATGGACGTGTCTTTTTGAACTCCCTTCTCATCACGGTCGGAGCGAATGCGGTCATTGTCATCTTCACCTCGATGGCGGCATGGAAACTCGTTCGGACGAAACATTGGGTTTCCACAATGATCTTTTTCTTGTTCGTGGCAGCGATGGTCATTCCGTTCCAGTCCATCATGATTCCGCTCGTGAAAGTTTCGAGTATCCTCGGTCTGTTGAATAGCCATTGGGGCCTGATCGTCATGTATCTAGGTTTTGGGTCTGGTATCTCAGTATTCCTTTATCACGGATTCATGAAGTCGATTCCTGAGGAGATTGAAGAAGCCGCCATCATCGACGGTTGCTCGACATGGGGTGTCTTCTGGCGCATCGTCTTTCCACTTCTCAAGCCGATCACGGTGACAATCGTCATCTTGAACAGTCTATGGATTTGGAATGACTTCTTATTACCATCGCTTGTTCTTCGTGATGTCGAGTTACGGACCATCCCGCTCGCGACATTCTATTTCTTTGGACAGTACACGAAACAATGGGATTTGGCATTAGCAGGTTTAGTGTTAGGAATCGTTCCCCTTCTGGTCTTTTTCTTCGGCATGCAAAAGCATATCATCAAAGGGATCACAAGCGGTTCGATTAAATAACCCTCCCAAGGGAATCCTCCGTTCGCTACACGGAGGATTATTTTTTTTGAAAAAAATCGTTGACATTAATCTGAATATTTATAATAATGAACTCAATTCAATTGTGAACGACGTCGAAAGGACGAGTACACGAAGGTAGTGAGCCAAGCGATCCGGGGGTGGTGTGAGCCCGGTCTTAACCCTTCGTCGAAAAACTTCCTGGAGTCGCTACCCGAACGCTTTGCCAGTAGACGTAGCCGGACCGCTCCCCGTTATCGGAGTTACGAGATGATTGTCTCGAAAAAGTGAGTAGATTCGTCTACTAATTTGGGTGGCACCGCGGAACCGAAGTCTTCCGTCCCATGTTCGATGGGAATGGAGGGCTTTTTTTCATGGCTTCATTTTCAAATATTCCACAATTGGAGGAAACGGAAAATGACAACAGCAACAAGCACGATGAAAGAAAGACAGCAGACGATTGCAGCAGTAAAGGCACTCTTTGAGGAGAAAGTCTCACGTGAACTCGGACTGATTCAAGTACAAGCACCGCTATTCGTCGAATCGGCGAGTGGGGTCAACGATCACTTGAACGGTGTGGAGCGTATCATTCAGTTTGATACGATGTATCCGGGACATGAACTTGAAATCGTTCAGTCACTCGCGAAATGGAAACGTGAAGCGCTCGGTCGTTACGGATTCGGTGTCGGTGAAGGATTGTACACTCAGATGCGTGCCATTCGACGCGACGAAGAACTCGACGCGACCCATTCTTTATTCGTCGATCAGTGGGACTGGGAACGAGTGATTGCTCGAGAAGAACGGACGATGGAATACTTGAAAGCAACGGTGGAGTCGATTTACGCTGCGCTCCGTGAAACAGAAGCGGAAGTAGAGAAAGCGTACGGTGTTGAAGCGATTCTTCCGGAAATGATTCATTTCATCACGAGTCAGGAGTTGGAGGATACGTATCCGACGATGACACCGAAAGAACGTGAAACGGCTATCTGTAAAGAGTACGGTGCGGTCTTCATCTCACAAATCGGAGATCTTCTCGCTTCAGGTATGAAACACGATGGACGAGCGGCAGACTATGATGATTGGTCGCTTAACGGAGACATTCTCGTGTGGCACCCTGAGCTCGAGTCAGCATTTGAACTGTCATCGATGGGCATTCGTGTCGACGAAGTGGCACTTGATGCGCAACTGAAGAAAGCAGACGCGGAAGAGAAGCGCGCGTACCCATTCCATCAAGGAGTGCTCGAAGGAACGCTTCCTCTTACAATCGGGGGCGGAATCGGACAATCGCGTGTCGCAATGTATCTCTTGCGCGCGCGTCATATCGGAGAAGTGCAAACATCGGTCTGGCCGCAAGAAGTCATTCAATCGTGTAAAGAAGCTGGCATCAGCTTGTTGTAATATAACTTGTTGTAATATAATAAGAAGAAACACGGAACAGGACTCGAAAAAAGAGTCCTGTTTTTCTGTGCAACATTTTCCACCCTATCCGTCAATTTTGACACCTACATCTTGGAAGCGTTTTCATTTAAAGTTGAGTTTGTAAAGATGGATAAGGTTAAGGGAGGAAATGAGATGAAACGGAAGTGGAAATTGTCTACAGCGGTCATGACGGCTGGAATGGTCTTATCACTCGCGGCTTGCGGCGGCGGATCACTCACGGACGAAGGTTCTTCTGAAGGGAATGCAGATAGTGGCGACAAAAAAGACGTCACGTTAAACGTCTTCCAATTCAAAGCAGAGATTGCGAAAGACCTTGAAGCGATGGCAAAAGAGTATGAAGAGGAGACGGGTGTGAAAGTCACGGTTCAAACCGTCGGTGGTGGAGCAGACTACGGTGCGGCCCTCAAATCACAATTCGCCTCAGGAAATGAACCGGATATCTTCAACAACGGTGGATTCACGGAAGCACAGACATGGAAGGATAAACTCGAGGACCTCTCAAGCGAGAAGTGGATCGGAGATTTGACAGAAGTCGCCAAAGAGCCGATGACGATGGACGGTAAACTGTACGGAATGCCAATGAACCTCGAAGGTTACGGATTTATCTATAATAAAGAACTATTTGAAAAAGCAGGGATCAAAGAGTTACCGAAAACACTCTCTGAACTGACAGATGCTGCTGAAAAACTTGAGCAAGCGGGAATCACACCGTTCTCTGTCGGTTATGCAGAGTTCTGGATTTTAGGAATCCACTTGTTGAACATTCCGATGGCGCAACAAGACGACCCGGATGCATTTATTCAAGCGCTCAATGAGAATAAAGCGAAGTTTGAAGACAATGAACAGTTCCAAGAGTTTTTGAAATTGTTTGATTTGACGATTAAATACGGAAACAAAAACCCGTTGACGACGGACTACAATACACAAGTCACACAGTTCGCCCAAGGAGAGACAGCAATGCTCCAACAAGGGAACTGGGCACAACAAATGATCCTCGACGTAAATCCAGATATGGAGATGGGCTTCGTCCCAATCCCAATCAATGACGATGCGGAGAAGATGGACCGACTTCCGGTCGGTGTCCCGAACAACTGGGTCGTCAACAAAAATTCGAAGTATAAAGAAGAAGCGAAAGACTTCTTAGAGTGGATGGCGACGTCGGATACAGGGAAAGACTACATGGTCAACAAGTTCAAGTTCATCCCTGCCTTCAAGTCGATTGAAGCCAACGACCTTGGACCACTCGCAGACGATATCTTGGCGTATTCGAATGAAGGGAAGACCATCTCTTGGAACTGGTTTAAGTATCCGGATGGAGCAGTGAATGAATATGGTGCCCTTATGCAGGCATATGTCGGTGGACAAAAAACAGGTGAAGAGATGCTTCAGGACTTCACGAAAGTATGGCAAGACAAAGTGAAATAAGCATGGCACAGACGGTGAAACGACCCCTTCACCGTCTGTGTTTTTTTTATGAAGAAATTGTCACAGGAATCCCATATAAACCACACACATACCGGTGGGGGTTTCAGTAGAATGGATGTTGTAAGCGCTTATGAGAAGGAGGGGGCATGAAACGAATATTGAGTTGTATCCTATTTTTGTGTTGGGCAACACAGGTAGAGGCGGAAGAACACTCGATTCCGTTGACTGAACCCATCGTCATTGAGTCGAATGAGCATGTGGATGGAGACGGAAAAACATATACGAGTTGTGGCCATCCCGCATTTATCATGCGTGGAACCGGTGCTGTTCTCGAACGTGTATCAGTACAACAATGCGAGAACGACGATGTACCAGCCATCCAAGTATCTGGTCTCGGACATCAACTGCTTGATGTATCGATCGAGTCCGCTGGTACTGGACTATTGATTGAGGATAGTTATGGGGTTCGAGTCACACGAATGGCCATTGACGGGAATGGACAGGCGGATGGGATGGTGCTCCTTGATAGTGAGGCGACCGAACTGCGTGGAGTTGTAGTGAAGAGAGTGAGAGACGGGATATACATAGAGAATGGATCTCGGCACACAATCGTTCGACCGGTCGTTTCGCATTCACGTTACGGCATTCACTTGATGTTTCCGACTGACGTGGTGATTTCGGTGCCCGAACTCCATCATAATTTGACCGGTGCGATGATTATGGGAACGAATCGAGTCGTCTTAAAAAATGGGAATGTATACGACCAGTTCGGTGGAACGGCGACGGGGCTGATGCTCTATGAGGCAATCGATACGACCATCGAGATGACGAACGTATCTGGAAATCATATCGGCTTGTTCGCGGAGCAGTCAGTAGGAACGATTCTTGAACGGAATACGATTAACGGCAACGATATCGGCTTTCAATTCAAGCAAGCAACGGGGATGATGATTCTTCAAAATAACCTGTTAGGAAATCGTGAACCGGTGACGATGGTCGAGTCGGATGACAACGTTGTACAAGGAAATGTCTGGGGTGGGACGACGTTGGACCTAGATCGTGACGGGTATAGCGAAATCCCATTTCAAACCGAACCGTACTTGTTCTTATTAACTGATTCATATGAAGCGCTAGAATTATTATACGGGTCCCCGGGACTTCTCCTATTAGAAAACATTCTGAGAAGTCCGAACGATGTATCGTTGACGGACCTTTCACCGCAAACCTATACAGCAAGGTGGGAGTGGAGCGGTTCGATTTGGAATTTAGGGAGTATCATTTTACTTATTATCATTTGGATATTTGGGAGGAAACGACATGAAATCGTATAAACAAGTATCAGGATTATTATCCATCGCAGGATTATCATTGGCACTCGGAGCATGTTCGAGTGCATCGGCAGAACCGTTTGAAATCAAATGGGGCGAAACAGAGTGTGAAGTGTGTAAAATGAAAGTCATGGATAAGCAGTTCGCAGCGGAAGCCATCATGGAAAATGAAAAAGGATATGCGTTTGATGACATCGGTTGTCTCATGCGTGATTGGTATCCTGAACAAAAAGAAGAAGATATTGCTGCGATGTACGTGAAAGATTTCAATACGAAAGAGTGGGTCGAATTAGACGAAGCGATGTTCGTGTACGACAAAGAGTCGAAAACACCAATGGCGTACAATATTCTCTCGTTCGCGAAAGAGGCTGATGCTGAAGCCTATATCGAAGAGAATGGTGGAGATATGATGGACTTCGAACAATTGAAAGACCATTCGTGGGAGCGCGGCGAGATGCACATGAAGATGGATGGCGAAGGCTCAATGGATCAAGATAGCGAAATGGACATGGATACAGAAGAAGAAGGGCAATAATCGATGTCACTGTGGCGAATGGAATGGGCGCGGAGTCTGAGACAGCGTGAGAACTATGTATTCTTAGTTATATGGATTCTCACGCTCGTTCTACTCGGAGGACTCGGACAAGCACTACCTGTTGCTGCGGACTATACAAACGTAAGTGCAACGCTCATCACGGTGCTCGGTCTGTTACTTCCTCTTTTCATTTTATTGACGACAGCGCTTCATTGGGGACAGGAACAGGAATCGAAGCGATTGAATCTCCTCTCAACATTTACCTATCCTAAATGGAAGTTGATTTTAGTCCGATTCAGTTCATTTCTCGTGACACAAGGACTTATTCTGCTGTTGGCTTTCCTCGTTGCTTCGCTCGTTGTCGGACAATCAGGTGAGACTTGGATGATTTTGTTTTCCTACGCCATTGGATTAACAATCTACGCGACAGCGCTCGGAACTTTGCTTGGACTAATCGCGCGCAAGCGGATTCGAGCGATGTTACTGGCCTTCCTCACATGGACGATCCTCGTGTTGCTTTGGCCAACGCTTCTCGTGACCATCGTTTCCTGGCTTCCTTACGGTATGCAAGTGAACGGCATGATTGTGGCGCTGTTTCTGAATGGATTTGACTTGATGCGTGTATGGGCCAGTACGATTGTATCCTCTTCAGATGTGTTTGGGGATGTCTATCTCCACCTGTTGAATTGGATGCATCGACCGATTGGATACGCTGGAGTCTGGTTGAGCTTGCTTACGGCAAGTGGTTTCTTGTTATCACTTGCCTCGACGGTGATGTACGGAGGGAATCGTCATGATTAACTGTTTAGATGTAGGGAAAAAATACGGTGATTCGTGGTCACTCCATCCCATTCGTGAAGACATCGTCTCGGGGAAAATCGTGGCGTTGTGTGGAAGCAATGGTGCCGGAAAATCGACGCTGTTGAATCTGATGAATGGTACCATCAAACCGAGTACCGGCAACATTCAATTGAATGGTTATACGATTAAACAACGCGCGAAATATAATGAGAGTTTTGGCTATATGCCGGATGATTTCTATTTTGATGAGGCATGGACAGTTGAGGAGACATTCATCTACTACGCTACCTTGCAAGGGGCACATCCGACTCTGGAGATTTTAAAACGAGTCGGTCTGTACGAGCATAAACGAAAGCGCGTCTCCGAACTCTCAAAAGGGATGCGGCAACGTCTCTTGTTGTCTCAAGCTCTTGTAAGCGAACCAGACATCTTGTTGTTGGATGAACCGACGAACGGACTCGATCCGCTATGGATGCAAATGCTCAGCGAACTATTGCGACAAGAGGCCAAACGGGGGGCGACCATCGTGTTTTCAACGCATCAACTTGACGTCGCCGCCATGTTGGCAGATGAGGTCTGGATGATGCGAGCGGGTGCTGTTTGTGGGAAGGTATATGTCCAAGATGAACAAGCCGCATATGAACGACTAAGAGAATTCTTTTTCGAATCGAAAGATGACACTTGTCAAATGGACGCGGCTCGCACAAAATAATAGACAGTTGAAGTGGTGCTCGGAACCTTCCGACGCCACTATTTTTTTGGGGAGATGGAACGAATGAGAAAAAATGTGACGGTTGCCCTCTTACTGGCAACCTTTTTAGCGGCGATTGAAGGGACGGTCGTATCGGTTGCGACACCGGTCATCGCCAGTGAGTTGAACGGGGCGACGCTCGTCAGCTGGGTATTTGCCGCCTTCTTACTCTTTACGGCGGTTTCGACACCGATTTATGGAAAAGTGGCAGACTTATTCGGGCGAAAGCGCGTCCTGTTGTTTGGAATCGGGTTGTTCACCGTGTCTTCATTGTTATGTGGGTTAGCGACATCGATGGAACAACTCATTGTCTTTCGGGCGCTGCAAGGTCTCGGGGCCGGAGCCGTGCTTCCGATTTCGATGACGATTATTGGGGATTTATATAAATATGAAGAGCGTGGGAAAATTCAAGGGATTCTAAGTGCGGTCTGGGGTGTATCGGGTGTGCTTGGCCCCGTCATCGGTGGATTTTTGGTCGAAACGTTGTCTTGGCGTTACGTATTCTTATTAAACGTGCCATTTGCGTTACTCTCGTTCATCATGATTATCGTCTTTTACAAAGAAACCGTCGCTGAAACGAGCGAGCGGATTGATTTAAAAGGTGCTCTCTTGTTCGCTGGAGGAACGACCGCGTTTTTATACGCCTTGATCACGTTCAGTGAAACGAATGAATGGACGACGACCATCGCCGGGAGTGGCGTACTTAGTCTTGTTTTGTTAGGGGGATTCTTCCTATCGGAAAGAAGAGCAACCTCTCCGTTATTGCCGTTTGATTTGCTCAAGCAACCAACGATTGCGGCCATCAACGGCTCTGTCTTTTTTGCAGCTTGGGTGCTCGTTTCAATGTCAGCTTACATCCCAATTTGGGCGCAAGCAGTATTAGGAAAAACAGCAACCGAGGCTGGATTCATGTTGATGCCGTTGTCTGTTGCATGGACATTCACATCGATTATCGGAGGACGGACGCTCGGTGTGGCATCCCCGAGACGTCGCGCGTTGGTTGGTATGGGATTACTCGTCATCGGAACCCTCACGTTGACACTCTTATCTCAATCAAGCTCGGATTTCTGGGTATATGGTGCGGTGGCTTTGATTGGGGTAGGATTCGGATTGTCACAGCCGATGTTTATCGTCGTCTTACAAACCGTCGTTTCCTATCAGCAACGAGGAACGGCGACTGCGACCAACTCCTTCTTAAGTACGGTCGGTCAAACGCTCGGTGTAGCAGTCTTTGGAGCCGTCTTTAACTTTGTCGTACTCAATGATTTTAAAGAAAGCAGCTCCTTATCCCAAGTGTCTTTGGAAGATTTCTTCAATCAAAGTGTGACGGAGACGTTAAGCGCGTCTGTCCGTCTGCAAGGTGAACAAATCATCGCGACCGGGTTGAATGGGATCTTCATCGGGGCGATGATTGCGGCCGTGATTGCATTCATCATCGCAACCCGTTTGCCGGCCCGCCCACCGGAACCTTCACAGCGCTCGTAAAACAAGGGTATGATGAAGGAAAGGGAGGCGAACCGACATGAAACGTCAAATTGGGATTGTGACACTATTGTTTCTTATGGGATGTACGCCAGAACCGACGAACGAAGGTACGGAGCCACCACCTGCTGAAGAATCGACTCGTGATGAGTCGGCAACATCTGAAGAATCGAATACCACTAAAGAGACGGAACTGAACATCGGGGAAGTGACCGCCGTCGCTGAGAATCTAGAGATCCCGTGGTCACTCGCTCGAAGTGCGGACAAATGGTTCGTATCGGAACGTGGTGGGACCATCACGGTAATCGATGATTCCGGTAGCGCGACGCAATCTGACGTGAACTTGGACGAAGACGTATTTGAGATTGGTGAAGGAGGATTCCTCGGCATCGCGCTGAGCGACGATTTTGAATCGAGTGGCATCCTTTACGCATATCATACGTACGGTTCATCGGGAAGAGACGTCAAGAACCGGGTGGTAGAGTTGACGTGGGATGGAGAACGTTTCGAGGAAACTGGTGTCTTGATTGACGAGATACCAGGGGCACGTTTCCATAACGGTGGACGTCTATTAGTCGATGGAGCGTATCTTTGGGTGACGACGGGCGATGCGCTCGTGCCAGAACTTGCTCAAAACGAGTCATCTTTGGCGGGGAAGATTTTACGAATTCCATTATCGGGTGAAGGCGAACCGACCGACTGGATTTATTCGCTTGGTCATCGAAACCCTCAAGGACTCAGCCGGATGGATGATACGCTTTATGCGAGTGAGCATGGGGCGAGTGGACATGACGAGGTCAACGTGATAGAAGAAGGAAACAATTATGGATGGCCACTCATTGAGGCAACCGAGGAACGAGAAGGTCTCATCACGCCATGGTTTGAAGTTGGTGAGACGTCTTGGGCACCATCTGGAATTGCGACCGATGAACGGTACGTATACATGGCGACACTTCGGAATGAGCGGCTCGTGGCCATCGATCGTGAAACGAAGCAAGTCACGACAATTGTCGAAGGGGTAGGACGGATTCGTGATGTGTGGTTGAACGACGATACGTTGTATTTTATTTCGAACAATACGGACGGACGAGGCAATCCGCAATCGCAAGACGACAAACTCTATCAAGTGACCATCCGCTAGAAACTGACGAATCCGTCAGTTTCTATTTTTTTCGTTGTTTCTTCTGGAAGGAACGGTATAATTAAACATGTATTTTGGAAAAAGAAGGGGAATTTAGATGAATCATTCAAACTTGGTACATAAACGAGAAAATTTATACTTCTCATTATTAGTCGCAGCAAGCGTACTCGTCTTGATTTTAGGAATCGTACTGACGATTGCATCGTTCGGTCTTTTCTTGTGGATCATCGGGACGATCGTAGCACTCTCAATGTTTACGCACTGGATTCAAATCGGGTATATTCGGACGAACGGTGTCAAGGTGACGCCTCGTCAGTTCACAGAGCTTCATGAGCTGGTTCAACGCGTCGGGGCTGAGATGGGGATTCGTTTGTTGCCAGATGTGTATATCTTACAGGCCGGTGGTGTGTTAAATGCTTTCGCCACGCGATTCTTCCAAAAGAATATGGTCATCTTATATTCTGATGTCGTGGAATTGACACGTACTGGACAGACGAAAGAAGTCGAGTTTGTCATCGCGCATGAATTGGCACATATTCGTCGGAACCACGTTCAAAAACAATGGGTTGTCTTACTTGGTAGCATCATTCCGTTTTTAGGATCAGCTTATTCGCGTGCATGTGAGTATACGTGTGACCGGATGGCAGCGCATTATCTTCAAGATTTTGGAGCGGCGAAACAAGCGTTGACCGTACTTGCGATCGGGGGACCGCTCGCGAAAGAAGTGAATGAGTTTGACTATCTGTATGAAGCGAGCCGAGAAAAGGGATTCATCGCGAAATATAGTGAACTGTTGTCGACGCATCCGACGTTACCGAAACGCATCGCAGCGATTGCGACACATGCGGGCGAAGAAAACGTACCGGTCTTTAAAACAGCGGGATATGTGAAAGCCTCTATCATTTCGATGATTCTATTGACTGTCATCGGTAACGGAGCAATCATCGCCTTGCTCGTCATGAACGATGATTTATCTGACTTTGTCGCATCGGCAATGAGCGAAGATCTCGAAGAGGATTGGGGAATGGAATTAGGTGAACCGATTCAAGAATTGACGTTCATGAATGCGAGTTATGAAGAAATTGAAGCGGAACTGGCAAACGTGACGGATGTGAACATTCAAGACGAATATGGGGAAACACCACTCCATAACTTGTTCTATAATGACGACATCGATCCTGAGACGGTCCTCCTCTTACTTGATCACGGTGCAGACGTGACCATCGAGAACGAAGAGGGGATGACACCGATTGATGTGGCACGAGAAATGGGACACGGACCACAACTCATTGATTTAATGGAATCCTATTAATAGTCGCTGAATCCTTGTTTCGAAAGAAATGAGGATTCTTTTTTATGATTCTTGCAAACGTTTGCATAACGCGTGATATACTCATGGGGTAGGGGGGATGTCGGTGAATAGCATTCGGACAAAGTTAACAGGAATGATTGCATTAACCATCATCGTGCCAGTCATTATCGCGACAATCATTTCATTTTGGTATGTGGAGGATCGAGAACGTGAACGCGGTCTTGAAATGACGGAATGGTCGCTTGAACGGGGGACGCGTCAGATGGAACGCTATATCTCTGACTTGAGTCGCTTGCCGACTAGCCTATACGCAGATCGTGACGTATTGGACATACTGGAATACGGACCGGGACTGTCGTTAAGAGAAACGGAGATTGAAGTGCGACGAGCGCTCCTCGCAATGTATTTGTCCCGGGAAGACGTGGCGCAAATTCAGCTGTTGATGCTTGAAGACATGGATTCATTCGCAGCGTATAAAATGAAAGTATCACCGCGTTCCAAAAAAGAACCGAGCGCTGTCCAACGACAGTTGTTGAATAATCCGAAAAGTCGTGTCTTGCTTGAAGCGTCACATCCGCTCATTCCGTATCATGATTTCGGACCAATCATGACACAAGAAGATGTCGTCACCCTCCATTTCAGACTCGATAAAATTGAAACGGACGAACCGCTCGCGATTCTGTCGCTCGATATCCCGGAAGATCTGTTCATCGGACAGTTGGCTTCTCTTCAAAATAGTCCGGAGGAAAGTCTATGGTTCGTTGGTGAGGACAATCGTGTGTTCGCCCATCTTGGAGATGGCGAGATTCCTTCGTCGTTTCAACCGAGATCGCTCTCGACCGATGGAAATCATCATCAAATCACGAAAACATTTGAGTTCGACCATCAGCAATTCTATGTCGGGAAGTCGATTCCAGATCAGCTCTTGACGGAACCGGCTTCACGAACATCGTTCATTATTTTGTTAGTCGGAATCATCTCACTCATTCTGGCATTGATTGGCGCCACGTACGCCTCGATGAAACTGACGACTCCGATTAAGACGTTGACCTCGAACATTTGGCGAATTGAGCAAGGCGATATGACGGTCTCGTTCGATTCCCTCGGAAATGATGAGTTCGGCGTACTCGGGAGACAGTTCAAGCGGATGATTGAGCGAATCGACGATCTGATTCAACGGGAGTATAAGCTTGCCTTAGAGAACCGAACGAATGAACTACGTGCCTTACAGGCGCAAACTAATCCGCACTTCTTATTCAATGCGTTACAGTCGATCGGCACACTGGCTTTAAAGGGAGATGGCAAAACCGTCTATCGATTGATCACACAACTCTCTTCGATGATGCGATATACGATGCATCCAGAAGAGTCGATGGTCACGCTAAAGAGAGAAATCGAGCATTTGAACTCATACATTCGCCTGCAAGACGTTCGTTTTCCAAATCAGTTTCAAGTGAGCGTCTCAGTCCCTGAGGACCTCCATGAACTGATTGTTCCAAAGATGATTTTACAGCCGCTCGCAGAGAACTTTTTCAAACATGGGTTCGAGCGAGACGGCTCGGCTTTAGCGAATAGATTTGACGTGATGGTCTGGATGGAAGGGGCGACACTCGTGATTCGCTGTGAGAACAGCGGACGTTCCTTGACGACGGAAGAATGGGAACGGGTCATGTCACGTATTGAACAAGGGGACTCGACATTTTATGACACAGAGGGTACAGGATTACGAAACATTCGTGATCGACTCATGTTAAACTATAATCGGGAGGCAGAATTTATGTTGGCTACACCTGAAACAGGCGGTTTTCGAATCATGATGCGTTTCCCGGCAACGGATGAAGGGGTGGCATCATGACGAAAGTGTTGATTGTAGATGATGAATCTCCAGTAAGGGAAGCGGTGAAATTACTCGGCGAATGGGAGCGGTTCGGTGTGAAGGCCGTACTCGAGGCGAAGAACGGACTTGAGGCAAAGGCGCTCATCGAGCAGGAGCGACCTGCTTTAATTCTATCGGATATTCAAATGCCACATTGTGATGGAATCGAGCTGATGGAGTGGGTACACGACCACGCTTCATCCTCTAAGCTCGTTGTGTTGACAGGTTACGATGAATATTCGTACATGCGCCGGGCCATCCAGTACGGGAGCTTTGATTATCTGTTGAAGCCGATCGACCCGGATGTACTAAACGATACGTTGTCACGGGCGTTAGCGGGCGTGATGACGGAGTCGAGTGAAGATCCGATTGCCCAAATTGGTACGTACATTGAACAGCACTTTGCGGAAGAGCTGAGTTTGCAAGGAATGAGTGAACGGTTTTACTTAAGTCGGGAGTATATCTCACGACGATTTAAACAACAATATGGCGTGAATCTATCTGAGTACGTGTTGACAATTCGGATGAATGAAGCAAAGCGCCTGTTAGAAACGAGTAGACAGCGTATCTATGAAGTCGCCCAAGCAGTCGGCTTTTCGGACGACAAATATTTCCGAAAGGTCTTTAAAAAACAAGTCGGTGTTACTCCGAACGAATTTCGGGAACAAGTTCAACGACAAGCTTAAAGGAGGAATTCAAACATGAGTGTACACATTGGAGCTCAAGAAGGACAAATTGCAGAAACGGTATTACTTCCAGGGGATCCGCTTCGCGCCAAGTATATCGCGGAAACGTTTTTAGAAGACGTCGAATTATATAACGAAGTTCGTGGCATGTACGGCTTCACGGGAACATACAAAGGAAAACGCATCTCAGTGCAAGGTACAGGGATGGGTGTCCCATCGATGTCGATTTACGTGAATGAACTCATCATGTCGTACGGTGCTAAAAACTTGATCCGTGTCGGAACAGCGGGCGGAATTCAAGAAGATGTTAAGGTACGTGACGTTGTTATCGCGATGAGCGCATCAAGTGAAATGGGACAAAACCGTGTCCGTTTCAACGGAATGGACTATGCGCCAACAGCGACGTTCGACCTCCTACATCGTGCGTATATGAATGCAGAAAAAGCGGGTATCCCGGTCAAAGTCGGACAAATCTTCACGGCTGACCAATTCTATCAAGATGATTTCCATCACTTCAAGAAATGGGCGGACTTCGGTTGCCTCGCGATCGAGATGGAAGCAGCAGGTCTTTACACGCTTGCAGCGAAACATAAAGTGAACGCGTTGACGATCCTCACGATCTCTGACCACTTGTTGACGGGTGAAGAGACGACTTCAGAAGAGCGTCAGTCGACGTTTGATGAAATGATTCGTGTCGCTCTCGACACAGCCGTCGAAGTAACAAACTAAGCGATTTTCCCTATAGCCTTTGGCTGTAGGGATTTTTTGTGTCTAAACCTATTCATCCCTATGAAACGGGTGGAGCACCAGCTAGACTAAGAATAAGATCACGGGAAAGAGGAATTGTCCGATGAAAACTCCATCACGTTTTATATTATATGCAATCGTATTCTTTGCCTTTTTTGATTTATTCGCCCAACTTCCGATCATGAGCACATTTGCGGTATCCGTTGGGGCATCCTCGTTTATCGCTGGCTTTTCCATTGCAATCTATTCGTTGACGAACACGTTTGGAAATATGTTATCTGGTATATGGACTGACAGAAATGGTCCATATCCGGTTTTGGTTCTCGGCTTGTTTCTGACGAGCTTCAGTTTATTGGCTTATCAGTTCGTCGACTCAGCATTTATGTTGCTGTTTGTACGGTGTATTCATGGCTTTATGGCCGGACTCATCGTCCCAGCTGCATTTACGCTGTCGGCGAACGTCACCGCGATGAACCGTCAAGGTAAGAAAGTCGCCATTACCGGTAGTTTCGTCGGGTTAGCTGCCATTATCGGTCCAGCATTCAGCGGTATCGTCGCAAGCATCACATCGCCACCAACTGTCTTTTTATTCGTCTCTTTATTCGGTTGGGTGATTCTCATCGTGACGATTGTGACAATGCGAGGAAGTCAAACGGTCGAGACAATAATAGAAAAAGAGAGGACACGGGAAAAACCGGATCCGAAAGTGCTTCGTGCCTATTGGGGCGCTTTTTTCCTCATGTTTTCTCAAGGGGCGCTCGCCTTTTTACTGCCGCTCCATGTGCAGGAACTTGGATATGATTCACGATTGAGCGGGACATTGCTCAGTATGTTCGGCGTGGTAGCCGTCCTGTTCTTTTTATTGCCGACGAACCGATTGTTTGATCGATTCTCTCCGACAAAGTTGACCGCACTTGGGGTGGCTATCATCGGGATAAGCCAGGTGTTAATTGGACAATCGGGTGTACAAACTAGCCTGTATGGGGTACTTGCCTTATATGGTGTCGGGTTTGCCATTTTATTCCCGGCCATTAATACGTTGTTGATCCAATCGACCTCTCCACAAAATCGAGGGAAAGCATACGGGGCGTTCTATGCCTTTTTCTCTCTCGGAACGGTAGCGGGGTCATCATTCTTAAGTGTTCTTCCACTCTCGATCGTCCAGCAGTTCACACTGACCGGCTTGATTTTAGGGAGCGCAAGCCTGCTCTTTCTGATCAGCGCGCGAAAAAGAGTACGGATGTTTTGACACGAGGGAAGCAATCGCTTACTCTATGATTAAGCGTTTAAACATTTAAACGCTTTGTATTATAGTAGGTTGATGAAAGCGTTTTTTTAGATTCACGTTTCACACGATGATAAAATGAGATAAATGTGATGAATCATAAGGAGGAAAGTTTATGCTGGCACCGATTGAACAGTTGACGATTGACGAGCTAGTCCAGAAACAGCGCCGCTTCTTTAAAACACAGGCGACAAAATCGATGGCATTTCGTTTGAGCATGCTGACGTTTTTAAAGGAGTCCATTAAGCATTATGAAGCGGATTTGCTAGAGGCGCTTCGCGAAGATTTGAACAAGTCCGAATTGGATGCGTATACGACGGAAATCGGATTTATTTACGATGAGATTTCACGAACGACGCGTGAATTGAAGCGGTGGATGCGTCCGAAGCGTGTCCGTGGGACGGCGATTCATCTTGGGATGAAGAGTGAGATTCAATATGAGCCGTACGGCACGGTGTTGATCATCGCTCCATGGAATTATCCATTCCAATTGGCTGTTGCTCCGCTCATTGGTGCGATTGCCGCAGGGAATACAGCCGTTGTCAAACCTTCAGAATTGACGCCGAATGTTGCGCGTGTCCTGACGCAGGTGCTCGAGCGTGCCTTCACCGATCGATATGTGGCAAGTGTCGAAGGGGATAAAGATACAGCGCAAGAGCTGTTGGCACAAAAATGGGATTACATCTTCTTCACGGGATCGACGCAAGTCGGGCGAATCGTCAATCAGGCGGCAGCGAAGCATCTGACGCCAGTCACGCTCGAACTAGGTGGGAAATCACCAGTCATCGTTCACGGAGATGCGAACGTCTCCATTGCAGCAAAACGTGTCGCCTGGGGTAAATGGATGAACGCCGGTCAAACATGTGTCGCACCAGACTATGTGCTCGTCCACGAATCGCAACAAGAAGCATTTTTAGAAGCGATTAAACAAGAGGCGTTTGCGATGTTTGGGAAT
Organism: Exiguobacterium sp. 8A; assembly: GCF_902506275.1. Taxonomy (GTDB): domain Bacteria; phylum Bacillota; class Bacilli; order Exiguobacteriales; family Exiguobacteriaceae; genus Exiguobacterium; species Exiguobacterium profundum. The sequence goes on from NZ_LR733630.1 coordinate 2,637,994, forward strand.
GGTGTCGGCACGAAACGATACACGCGCATCGTCAATGAATCACACTTCGACCGTTTGGCTCACTATTTGACAGAAGGTGACCTTGTGTTCGGTGGAGAGATGAACCGGGATGAGCTTAAAATTGCGCCGACCGTCATGACGAATCTTCATGAAGATGCTGATGTGATGAAAGATGAGATTTTCGGTCCGATTTTACCAGTCATTCCATATCGTCAATTGGATGAAGTGATCGAGTTCATCTCAGACCGACCACACCCATTGGCGCTCTATCTCTTTACAGAGTCAAAGGACGTGGAAAGAACCGTCATGAAGCACCTTTCCTTCGGTGGCGGGTGTGTGAACGATGTCATCATGCATTTGACGAACCCAAATCTACCGTTTGGTGGAGTGGGCGAGAGCGGAATGGGGGCCTATCATGGGCGAACGAGTTTTGAGACATTCAGCCACGCGAAGTCTATTTTAAAAAATACGACAAAATTTGATTTACCAGTCCGGTATCCGAACTTCAAACCGGCTGAACAATTGATTCGACTGATTCAACGATGAATCGATGTAAAGATTCGGGGTCATACCCGAATCTTTTTATTTTCAAAAGATTGTTTGAAATGTCACATACTTTTATGATACTCCCTGTCACACTCCTGTATAATAAAGTCATAAATGGAACGGACGAATGAAACGTGGAGGGAGCACCGACCTATGTCAATGCAATGTGGAACGACCCAACCGAACAGTTTTGTATTCTCAGATGAAACGAAACAGCTGTTACTCGAAATGATGACGCTTCAGCATCATCCAAAAGCGAGTATCGTGTGTTGGGAAGGTGAGAAGTGTGATAAGTTCTTTTATTTGAAGAGTGGATCTGTCAAATTCACGAAAATCACGAAAAAGGGAAATCCACTCGTCATGTTCATGTATGGATCGGATGATTTCTTTGGTGAGTTTGACATCGTGGAGACATTCCCTAGTTCGTATAGCATCGAAACGACTGAAGAGAGTACCATCGGGACGATTTCAAAACGAGAGTTAGAATCGCTTATGCAGCGCGATATCCGTTTTGCCGGAGAAATCTTGCGCTGGACATCGATGATGCGTAAGCATTCCGAAATGAAAGTGCGCGACTTATTGTTGTATGGAAAACCTGGTGCATTGGCTTCGACGTTACTTCGAATGGCCGCGATGCATGGAGTGGAGGAAGAAGATGCAATCGTGATTCCTCGTCATCCGTCTGACGGAGAACTCGGACAACTGATTGGAGCACCGCGTGAGACGGTGAACCGATTGATCAGTCAGTGGCGAAAAGAAGGTGTCATCAGCACAACAACGAAATCAATCATCATTCGCGATGTCGACTTTTTAAAAGAGTTATGCCATTGCGAAGGCTGCCCGGCAGGAATATGTCGTTTGTAAACCGCCCCATGTGGAGGCGGTTTTTTTGTGGATTGGTTTTGTACAAATGTGAACTTTATGTGTTGAAACTACGCAAAATTGATGTGATTGTCACTTTTTGAGTGATAAATATCACATATTATCACCAGAGCGATTGCATACAATAAAGGTGGAAAAACAAGCGAAAGGGGTCTTACACGTGGAACATAAAGATGGGCAAGAACCGAATTTAAAAGGAACGTTCACATCGGTCATGATCGTGGCGGGTGTCATCATCGCCATGTGGTCATCAGTCTTTTACTTATTCGTCACTCGATAAGAATTCAGGGAGGAGGGTCTCATCATGCATATTCATAAACTAGAAAAATATTGGCTTACATTCGGCATCATTCTACTCGCAGTCTTCCTGACTGTTCTCGGGGTATCCGCATTCGCGGCAGGTAATCAACCCGCATCGGATGCAGACTTGATTGACCCGGCAAAAGTAAATCAGACGGCTCCGTTCGACAAACCAGGACTTCATCAAATTGGTGAAAATGAATACGAGCTCGTCATGATCGCACAAGCGTTTACGTTCACACCAGGGAATGTTGAAATTCCAAAAGGGGCAAAAGTGACGTTCCTCGTGACATCACCTGACGTCGTCCACGGATTTCAGTTGACGGGTACGCCGGTCAACATGATGATCGTCCCGGGACATATCAACTCGTTGACGTACACATTCGAGGAAGCTGGCGAATTTTTAATCTTGTGTAACGAATATTGCGGTACAGGGCATCACATGATGTCGACTAAAATCAAGGTGGTGGAATAAATGAATGACGTATCATCTAAACTGAAGCAATGGGAGATGGAACGCGGCGTACCGGTTCCGAGTATCGGAGCAAAAGAGGCACGTCTTGCCTATGGACATGTTCTCGTATCCGTTCTCGCCATCTTGATTGGGGCGCTAGCTGGATTGACTCAGACATTGATTCGGACGGGTGTCATTCCTGAAATCTTTGGATACTATCAACTTCTGACTGCGCACGGGATCATGCTTGGAATCGTCTTTACGACGATGTTCATTATCGGTCTTTTATATGCCTTATTGGCGAAGTCGTTCGGTCGCTTTGAATCGTTCCCGACACGTGTCGCTTGGCTCGGTTTTTGGACGATGATCATCGGTGCTGTCATGGTAACCGTCATGATTTTGGCCAATAAAGGGACGGTCTTATATACGTTTTATGCGCCGCTCATGGCAGATCCGCTCTTCTATGTCGGACTCGTGTTATTCGTAGTCGGGACATGGTTGTCGTCTTTCGCGATGTTCCGCATGTATGCGGATTACAAGCGTGACAACCCTGGTATCCATCCACCACTTCCGGCGTATATGAGTATCATGACGATGCTTCTTTGGGACATTGCGACACTTGGTGTTGCAGCAACGATTTTATTCCAACTCCTTCCGCTCTCGTTAGGATGGACGGATACAGTCGGAATCGAGTTATCTCGTACATTGTTCTGGTACTTCGGTCACCCGCTCGTTTATTTCTGGCTCATGCCGGCATACATCGTGTGGTATACGGTCGTACCGAAAGTGATTGGTGGGAAGATCTTCTCGGATGCGTTGGCGCGGATGGCGTTCTTGCTGTTCTTACTCTTCTCATTCCCGGTCGGTTTCCACCATCAGTTGACAGAGCCAGGGATTGAACCGTTCTGGAAATTCGTTCAAGTCATCTTGACGTTCTTAGTCGTCATCCCATCATTTATGACAGCATTCTCGCTCTTTGCGACGTTTGAACTTCGAGGTCGTGCCCTTGGCGCGAAAGGACTGTTCGGATGGGTGAAGAAAATGCCATATGGCGATGTTCGCTTCCTTGCTCCTTTCGTTGGGATGTTGTTCTTCATCCCGGCTGGCGCAGGTGGAATCATCAACGCTTCGCACCAATTGAATGCAATGGTCCACAATACGTTATGGGTCACAGGACACTTCCACATCACAGTAGGTACTGCCGTCGCCTTAACCTTCTTCGGAACAGCGTACTGGCTAGTCCCAGTCCTACGTGGTCGCACGTTGACGAAGGCGATGAACAAGCTTGGATTGATTCAAGCAGGAACATGGGCATTCGGTATGGCGATCATGTCCTATGCAATGCATATCTCAGGATTGAACGGGAACCCACGTCGTACGGGTCCGGCAACTTATTTCTCAGATGCATTGACGCGTGAATGGATCCCATATCATGTCATGATGGCAATCGGGGGAACAATTTTGTTCATCTCTGTTCTCATCTTCGTCTACTCGATGTTCAACTTGTCATTCCTCGCTCCAAAAGGCGAAGAAGAATTCCCGCTCGCTGAGACAGAAGAGGCGGCGATGGATACACCGCGTTACTTCGAGAATTGGAAGCTATGGATTACCGTGACATTTGTCTTGATCGCATTTGCATACACCGTTCCAATCTGGCACTTGATTGAGAGTGCGCCTCCAGGAGCGCGTGGTTGGGTACTCTGGTAAACTGAAGTCAGCTCATTCGTGAGCTGACTTCTTTTGTGTGAGGAGGAACGATATGAACATATTAGACGTCATCCGTGCGGCTCGTTCGATGCACTCAGAGAATCGACCGTTTGTGGTAGCGATTGATGGACTGAGCGGAGCGGGCAAGACAACGCTCGTCTCACATTTGAGCAATGAGCCGAGTGTTTACGTTCTTCACATCGATGACTATATCGTTGAACGGGACAGACGCTATCAGACCGGACAGCCTGAACCGGTGGAGTATTACGCATTTCAATGGGATGTCTCGCGCTTAGAACGTGAACTGTTTCGTCCATTGAGGAATGGGATGACGGAATTGACGTTACCTCGTTACGTGTATGAACGAGATGTCATCGCAGAAGAGATCGTGGACGTATCATTCGCGCATACGGTTGTCGTAGAAGGGATTTTTCTACAACGTCCTGAATGGCGTTCTTATTTCGACTATGTGATTTATCTCGACTGTCCCCGAAAAGTTCGGTACGAGCGAGTTTTGAACCGGGATACATACCTCGGTGATCCGACAACACGGCTTGAGAAATACAAGCGCCGGTACTGGCCAGGAGAAAATTTGTATCTTCGGGACGTCGACCCGAAAAGAGGGGCAGATAGCGTGCTCTGACTGAACGTTTTAACATCTGACGCACGTGTCAGATGTTTTTTGTTTGGAGAAAATTTGAAAAAATGATTGACGTCTTAGTGTATTACGCTAATAATACAGTTAGGAAGTGTATTAACCATGTCATACACTTAGAAAGGTGATGAACATGCAATTCAATACGAGGACACCAGTTTATCTACAAGTCGTCGACTACTTCAAGAAGAAGATGGCACTCGGTAAACTGAAAGCCGGGGATGAAATGCCATCCCGGCGAGAACTAGCGAACGATTTAAAAATTAATCCGAACACCGTTCAAAAAGCGTTCAAAGAAATGGAGGACCAACAATTGATTACGACCGAACGAAATCGACCGAGTCGTGTAACGACAGATGGTACGATATTGGCACAAATCCGCTCTGAGATTGTAGATGACGCGGTCGCAGTATTTGTGGAAGCGATTCAAGAACTCGACGTCTCGGTAGACGAGCTGGTCGATAAGATTAAACGACAGTACAAGGAGGGGACGTACGATGATCGAAGTGTTGGGAGTTAAAAAGCGCTATCGCCGGAAACAAGTCATTGAAGACGTTTCGTTCACAGCGAATAAAGGGGAAATCACGTGCCTGATCGGGCTGAACGGGACGGGGAAATCAACGTTATTGAAAGGCATCATGGGATTGACACCTTTCGATAAAGGTTCGGTATTGATTGATGGAAAACCAATTGATTTGAATCGTGTCGCCTTTGTCGCTGACCATGCGATGTTCCCAATTCATTTCACGATTGAGCAATGTGAAGCGTTTATGAAAGATTTCTATCCGACATTTGATTCGGCATTATTTGCTCGTCTCGTCGAAGATTTTAAATTATTCCCGGAAGATAAGTTGAGCGAGTTATCGAAAGGGACGCTCGCCAAAGCGAATCTTGCGCTCGGCATTGCCCAAGACCCGGATTATCTATTGCTCGATGAGCCGTTCTCAGGAATCGATGTCTTTTCGAAAGAACAGATTGTTGAACTGTTCTCAAGTGAAATCATGGAGAACCGGGGCATCCTCATTACGACACATGAAATAGAAGATATCGAGTACTTGATCGACAAGGCAGTCATGTTGAATAACGGACGCATCGTTCGTGAGTTTGACGTCGAGGATGTCCGTTTCATTCACGGGAAGTCGATCGTCGATGTGATGAGAGAGGAGTACGGGGCATGAATCTATTGAAACTATTGAGTTGGGAAGTTGAACGTGTCACGAAACCGTTCTTGACATTAGTCGCAGGTCTTATCGTTATACAGTTTGGATATCTCGGTTACTTTTTATGGGACGAAACAAATTTTTATGAACAGTTGCGACGTGAAGGAAATGCGGACTATCAACTATCATTTTTAAATTACTTAAATGGCACTCCTTATCTTTTATCACTCGGAATTGCCGTTGCTGCCGTGTTGCTGTACAGCGTATGGATCTGGTATCGCGATTTTCAAGGACGAGGGACGTTCATGATGCGACTGCTCACGATGCCACAAAAGCGGATGACCTTGTTCTTCGCTAAACTCGCTACCATTTTAATGATGACGTTAGGGTTATTTGCCATCGAATGGATTGCCCTCAAATTACAGTACATAGCGTTCACGAGTTGGTTTGATGGAAAGATGATACCGATGGGAGGCTCATTCGAGCAAGCTATTTCCTACCATGGGATGTTAATGGTTATGTATCCTTCTTCGCTCATCAACTTTGTCATTCATCAATTGATAATCACGATTGCTGTGCTCTTCATCTTCACATTCGTGTTGATTGAACGAAGTTTCTGGCAACGGACGATGTGGTCACCGGTACTTAGCTTGTCGATTCTAGTTGTCATCTTGACCATTCCAATTTTAGGATACGCGTTCCTGTCGAATCGACTAATTTATGATGAGACGATCGTGTACGTCGGTATGGTATTGGTCGTATGGGCAAGTGTGACGATTTGGCTAGGTCGAAGATTTTTACAGACGAAACTGAATGTGTGAGGTGAGAAAATGAAACGAATGTGGAATGTGGCCGCGCTCGGTGCGGTCATCGTGATTGGGCTTGGGACGTTTGCCGTTGATGCGACGGAACCGAAAGCAGAATGGGCGTTAGACATCAGTTCGAATCCATCAGTGTGGGAAGACGCAGTGGTAGAGATTGGTTATAGCACAGAGGATGATGTTGAACAGCGGTTTGAAGTGACGACGGATGAGAGTCACATCACGTCAAACTTGAACTATATAGCTGAGGGATTGCGATATCGGGAACGTTTGAATGGAGATGCGCGTTCCATTCATAGAATCATGAATGGATGGACGTATGCCCAATCGATTCGAACAGAAGACGGATATATCGGGGTCGGTCAGGATGGGATGAAAGAGCTCATCGTATTTACACAAGAAGATGAAGAAAAGTTATCGACATTTTCATTCGATGCCAGTGATTCAAAAATATACGACATCGTGAACGGGGTGTGGGCAGGCGCATTTCTGAATGATGGCCAGTTAAACTTAATCTATCGAGATGGATATGACGAAAACGTAAAAACAATGATCGCCACGTTTAATGAAGCGATGAATGAGGTGACCGTCAAAGAATTGAGAATGGATATAGGATTTATCACCCATGTCATCAATACGAATCGTTTTTATGCTACCGATGTATCCTCTCAAGTGACAGAAACTCGTTTCATTTCTGTCGGTGTCAGCTCGTACGAAGTGATCCGAGAAGGGGAAGAGGAAATCAATGTTGAGGATCCGAATCCAGGACTCTTCGCTTACGATACAAAAACGGGGAAAGTTGTTCAATTGGCTGAAGGTCAGGAATTTTGGGATTATACAGTGTCAGGTCACAACCTGTTCGCCTTAAATGAGGACGGCGAAGAAGTCGTTATCGACTTGAACACCTGGAAAAAAACGACCCGGGAAGTTCTTGATTCAGTGGATCACGCCTTCTATGAAAATGGTCGCCTTTACCAAACGCGCCAAGCGAAAGACGGTGTTGTCATCGATGTATACGAGGATGGGAAACAAATCTCGAGTGCGGCAATCACGCCTGAAAATGAAGAAGCGCGTGATATACTCAAACAGATTGACGTAGATGTCAGATAAAAATATGAAAAGATGGGGTCCATCCAAAACATAGGTCAGCATCATTATGAATGATGATTGCTACGATAACGTTATAACGATGAAAATGACTCATCTACTGCCTAAGCGGACATAGTTGTCCGTTTTTTTGTTTTGTACAACTCTAAATATAGACATATGTCTTGCCCCTTAGAACATCTTTTTCGGGCTTACATTCCAAATTTCAGTATGTTAATTTGCGAGTGAATGGGAGGTTATATAAATGAAAAATTCGACTAAAGAGTGGATTTATATCCTGCTCCTCGCAGCCATTACTGTTATACACTTTTTTGTGGATGGCTTGTCTGAGAATAGTAAAGCGGTTATAACCATTGTAATTTTTCTAATCGCTGTAGTGCTTAAGTTTGTAGTAAAAACGAAGGAGGATTAACTTGTCTATAAAATCGAAAGTCATATCAGTTATGATGGTGATGATACTTGTTTTGTCTACCTCATTTATACCAGGAGATTCAGCTAGCGCTGCTGAAGATTTGAATGAACAGGACTTACAGTTAATTGAGATCCTAACTGCAATCGAGAATATGCCGGATGAAGTGATTATGCAGGGCGAGGAAGCCATAAAAATATACCTTGAGAATGAAGTAAGTTTCACACTTGATTTGGATGAAAGACAAGATTTAGCGGGTGTTCGAAAAGCTAGTATAGGTTCAATTGCAGGTTGTGTAGGAGCCGTTGGAACTGCAATTGTCATCAATTTTACTCCAGCGAAAATCCTCAAAATCAAATCTGCCTTGAAATCTGTCGGTGGTGCTACGAAGTTTGTTAAAGCAATCAAACCATACTATCAGATGTCACGAGAAGATAAATTAAGTAAGACAGCGTCACTCAAACAAGCTGTTCGACTCGCGGCTAAAGATGCAGGACCAGATGCGCGCGAAGCCTTGCTAGACCTCTTCGGTGTTTCATCTGTGATTGGATCATGTTCAGCAGCCTTTGGAAAATAAAAAAACTCCGATGGATTTCGGAGTTTCATAAAACTTGAGCGGGTCTTGGTATACCCGCTCTTTTTAGTAGCGTTGGAATACTGAACTTGTGAAGATCAACATGGTGAGGGGATGATTGCATGCTGATCCTGCTTTTTTTACTTAGTCGGTTTCGGTATGATGACGCCTTCTTCTAAATCAAGCAACAAGTCGATCAGTTCCGCGCAGAACTCCGGGAACTGCTCCAAAAAGGCACCGGGACCGACTTCATCCGTAAAGTCGATATACAGATCGGCAACATTCCCAGACATCTTCGCAGGTAAGGCGAGAAACGCAGAACCGAAACGCCAACTGCCTCGGATATCGAGTAGCTTCCCGAGAACGAGGTCGCCGGTCTCACGTTCTTCTGGTAACTGAACGGCGTATGTCTCTTTTGATTCCCAGTCTTTCAACTGACCGTCTTCTGTGACTTCAAAGATGCTACAACGCGGGACGGCTAGTCCACGGAGTGCGTGATAGAGGGCAGGGGACATGTCGCTCTTATGGTCGGCCAAGTAGCGACCATGGGGTGTCATCCCATCCTCATCCGTCTCAAAGAAGACGGCCCAATCGATGAAGAGGTCACGGAAGAGTTCGGCATCTTTTAAGTGCCATGTCCCTTCCGATGCAATCTCTTGAATATAGTTCGTCCACTGTGTGCTTCGCGCAAGAGCCGCTTGCTCATACAACTTTTTCAGTTCGGCAAGCAATTCGGACTCTTCGACGAGCAAAGGGAAGGGAATTACTTTCCGGTCTTTTTTCATCGGCGCGGTCCTCGCTTGTTCGCAGGACGTTTGACGACAGGAGGCTTCTCCTCAATCCGTTTCTCAATCACGTCACCGCGATAGATTTCGAGCTCTTTCAACTCGACACCGAGTTGACGCGCGAACGATTTCAAGTGCGGCAGGTCATCCGTCGTCACGAGTGAAAGGACAGTCCCTCCCGCGTTACCACGAGCGGTACGGCCAGAACGGTGGATGAAGTCATCAATTGACTCCGGTAAGTCGAAATGGACGACGTGTGTCACATCTTCAATATCGAGACCGCGTGCAGCAAGACCAGTCGTGATAAGGAGCGGGTATTCGCCTTTACGGAATTCGCGGAGCGTCTCGACGCGTTCGCGCTTCCCTTTCAAGCTGTCGAGCATCCGGTAGTTCACTTTCAACTTTTCAAGTTCTCCGCGAAGCGGTGGCAAGAACGAGCGGTTGTTGATGAAGGCGAGTGCCTTCACATCGTCGACGTGTGAAAGACGACGAAGAAGTTCCGGTTTATACCGGCGCGTCGTTAACAGATAGCCGTATGTCACTTGATTGCTTACGGCACGTTCGATTTTGATATGAGCCGGTTCGTTCATGAATGGTGACGCCCACTCTTGGAGTGAGTCGGTGAGTGTTGCCGAGACGAGTGCAAGCTGACGCTCGTGCGCGGTATGCTTGATGATTCGTTCTGCGGCCTCTGTCAAACCGCTGTCGATGATTTGGTCGGCTTCATCCAAAATGACGGTATGTGTTTCGTGGAGCTTCAGTTTTTTCTTGTCGATCAACTCGACGAGACGACCTGGTGTCCCAACGATCAAATGTGGCTTCTTCTTGATTCGGTCGATTTGACGTTTCAATTCGACGCCACCGATGAACGAACCGATGCGGACGTCGCCTTTTTCGGTGAAACGTTGTGCGACTTGTTGAATCTGCATGACAAGTTCACGGGTCGGGGCGACCACAACGACTTGGATGCGGTCGTTCGATGGGTCGATCTTTTCAATGGCTGGAAGAAGGTAGGCGAGTGTCTTACCCGTTCCGGTTGGTGCCTCGATTGTCACATCTTTTCCATCTAATAGTAGAGGAAACGCTTCTTTTTGGACCGGCATCGGCTCATTGAAGCCCATCCGTTCCCACGTTTCGTTAATAAAAGGTTTTGTAAAATTCATATTCGGTCTCCTTATCTTTAGGCAAAAACAAAGGAAGCGACAGCGCTCCCTCGTCAAATATAGCGAACATGCTCCTGACCATCTTCCATTGAAGAACGTAACGTCTGTGTGTACGTCTGACCGTCTTCGATGAGTTGGATGTGGGCGTCTGCACCTTCTGCTGTCAATTCAACTTTCTCAATCGTGAATCCTTGATAAACGCGATACTGTAACTCGGCCGCCATGTTCTCGAACGGTTTCAGTTCCGGATGTGTCGTAATGACATGGATTGGACGCGACAAAAGTGCAGCGAGTAGCTGGTCGCGATAATCGATAAAGTCTTCGTTCTCGATGTCATCGTCGAAGCGGAGCCAAAACCCTCCGTCTTCAAATTCTGTGATAAATCCATCACGCTTTTCACCAGCCTCATCGACCTTTAATGAGATGCGATCGCCGACTTGAAAGGCGTGATTTGCTGTTAATGGTTCATACGTCATGAGTAGAACCCCTTCCTCTTATGCAATGTTCTGCCTTCATTGTGTCTGATACGACACAAAAATTCAAGTTCTAACCGAGTGATGTGAGATTAATCACCTTAAAAACTGTATAGTTCGTCACAGAACAATCAAATTAGTACAGATGATGGGTAAACGTTATCCAATTGGGGGCTCATCTGTTTCAACTCATATAATTTGTCGGATATAACAGTTTGTAAAACGCTTTCAAAAACGGCTATTTCATCACGTTCATAAGATTGTTACAAGTTTCACAAGAATGTAAAACATATTGTTCATGTTTTCACGTACACTCACAGTATAGATAACACGCAGTTACTTTCGAGAATGAGGAGTGAATCAACATGGCAACCGAAATCAAATCCGCATGGTCAGGTTTTGTCCCTGGTCAGTGGACGAATGAAGTAAACGTCAGTGAGTTTATCCGTTTGAACCGTCATGAGTACACAGGAGACGATGCGTTTTTAGCAGGTCCAACCGAAGCGACAAACGTTCTTTGGAATCGTGTGATGGACCTAACAAAAGAAGAGCGTGAACGTGGAGGCGTCTGGGACGTCGATCAACACACACCATCGACCATCGTATCGCATGGACCAGGTTACTTAAACAAAGAGTTAGAGAAAGTCGTTGGCGTTCAGACGGATGAACCGTTTAAACGTTCGATTCACCCGAATGGCGGCATTCGTATGGTCGATGCGGCACTCGAATCATATGGTTTCGAGCCAGACGAAGAAATCACTAAAATTTACTCAGAAATTCGTAAAACACATAACCAAGGTGTCTTCGATGCCTATACACCAGAAATGCGGGCCGCTCGTAAATCAGGGATCATCACTGGGCTTCCCGATGCATACGGTCGCGGACGCATCATCGGTGACTATCGTCGCGTCGCTCTCTATGGAATCGATTTCTTGATGGCAGAACGCAAAAAAGACTTGGCAAAACGTGGCGGGTTCTTATCTGAATCGGACATCCGCGATCGGGAAGAACTGAATGAACAACTTCGTGCCCTCCAAGAACTTAAACAACTCGGAGCTGCATATGGATTTGACCTCGGTCGTCCTGCGGAAAATACGCAAGAAGCATATCAATGGGTATACTTGGCGTATCTTGCTGCCATCAAAGAACAAAACGGTGCCGCAATGTCACTCGGTCGCGTCTCGACCTTCCTTGATGTGTACGCTGAACGTGACCTTGAAACGGGTCGCTTAACAGAATCAGACGTCCAAGAAATCGTTGACCATTTCATCATGAAACTTCGAATCGTCAAATTCTTACGGACACCGGACTACAATGAATTATTCTCAGGTGACCCGACTTGGGTGACAGAATCAATCGGTGGGATGAGTCAAGACGGTCGCTCGAACGTCACGAAGAGTTCATTCCGGTTCTTGCATTCACTCACGAACCTCGGACCAGCTCCAGAACCAAACTTGACGGTCCTTTGGTCGACGAAACTTCCAGAAGGATTCAAACAATACTGTGCGAAAATGTCGATTGAAACTTCGGCTATTCAATATGAGAACGATGACTTGATGATGCCACAATTCGGTGATGACTACGGCATCGCATGTTGTGTGTCACCGATGAAGATCGGGAAACAAATGCAGTTCTTCGGTGCGCGTGCCAACATGGCGAAGGCTCTCCTTTATAGCATGAACGGCGGTCGTGACGAGAAGAGCGGTGCTCAAATCGCTCCAGTTTGGGAAATGAACACAGAAGACGTGCTTACGTACGAAAAAGTATATGCCGACTTTGACCGGACGCTCGACTGGTTGGCAGAGCTATACGTGAATACGCTCAACGTCATTCACTTCATGCACGACAAATATGCGTATGAACGAATCGAAATGGCGCTTCACGATCCTGAAATCTTACGGACGATGGCTTGTGGGATCGCAGGTCTCTCGGTAACGGCGGATAGTCTTTCAGCAATCAAATACGCAAACGTCAAACCGATCCGTAATGAAGAAGGAATCATCGTCGACTTCGAAACAGAAGGGGACTTCCCGAAATTCGGAAACAATGATGACCGTGTCGATGCAATCGCCGTCGAACTCGTCGAATCATTCATGGAGAAAGTACGGAAACATAAAACATATCGTGACGCACTTCATACGCAATCGGTCCTCACGATCACATCGAACGTCGTCTACGGTAAGAAAACAGGAAATACGCCAGACGGTCGTCGTGCGGGTGAACCATTCGCTCCAGGTGCCAACCCAATGCATGGACGGGATACAAAAGGTGCGGCTGCATCGCTCTCATCTGTTGCGAAACTTCCATTTGAACACGCACAAGACGGAATCTCTTACACGTTCTCAATCGTACCGAAAGCACTCGGAAAAGAAGAAATCGCACGCGAACTCAACTTGGCGGCGCTTCTCGATGGGTACATGAGCGGAGAGCACAAAGGACATCACTTGAACGTTAACGTCTTCAACCGCGAGACGCTTCTCGACGCAATGGAACATCCAGAAGAATATCCACAACTCACAATCCGCGTATCAGGATATGCGGTCAACTTCATCAAGTTGACACGTGAGCAACAGATCGACGTCATCAACCGTACGTTCCACGGTTCGTTGTAAATAAAGGCTTAGCGGCCTTCTACGGAGGGCCGCTCATTCGTTAGGAGGTCATTTCGATGACAATGGGATATGTACATTCGGTCGAATCATTTGGAACAGTTGACGGCCCTGGTATTCGCTTTATCGTCTTTTTACAAGGTTGTGCGTTACGTTGCCTCTATTGCCATAATGCAGATACGTGGGATTTCAAAAAGAATAATCACCGCTCGGCTGAAGACGTCATTCAAGAGGCGCTCAGCTACCGTCCGTTCATGGACGCATCGAAAGGCGGCATCACGATTTCTGGTGGCGACCCACTCGCGCAACCTGAATTTTTAGAGGCGCTGCTGCGTGAAGCGAAAAAGCATGGGCTTCATACGACACTTGATACGTCTGGTGCGCTCCGACCTCCTAATTTGGATGCGATTTTAGATCACACCGATCTTGTCTTGCTCGATATCAAGCATATCGACGACGACATGTGTAAAAAGCTAACGGGACGTAGCAATGCCAACACGCTCGCGCTTGCCGAACACCTTTCCGAGCGCGGAACGAAAATGTGGATTCGCCACGTCCTTGTACCTGGATGGACGCTCGAAGAAGGTGCGCTTCGTCGCACGGCCGCGTTCATTCAAAAGCTAGACCATGTCGAGAAAGTCGAGATTTTGCCTTATCATGAGATGGGCGTCTACAAATGGGAGGCGCTCGGACTCGATTATCCGCTTAAAGGCACGAAGCCCCCGACATCCGATGAAGTCGAATGGGCAGAAGGGATTTTGCAGGGAACCGTATAAAAAAGCAAGCGCAGGCCGATGTGGTCTGCGCTTGCTTTACGTTACACTCGCTTTTTCTTCTTTTCTAGGACGCGGGCATGTTCTGCCTGTTTTTTCTCCATATAGAGAAGCTCTCGCTCAAGTTTGACGTAGCTAGCATAGCGTTTCGCATCTAGCGTACCGCTCGTGAGTGCCTCTTGGACGGCACAGCCCGGTTCTTTCTGATGTGAGCAGTCGCGGAAGCGGCATGTCTCGGCAAGTGCTTCGATATCGCGAAACGTCTCATCGAGGTGCTCGCTTCCTTCCCATAGTCCGAATTCTCGCATCCCTGGTGTATCGATGACGTATAAGTCGTCGATTCGGAACAGTTCGCGGTGTGTCGTCGTATGTTTTCCGCGCTCGTCCTGCGCCCGGACGGCTTGTGTGACGGCAAGTGTCTCGTGGGCGAGGGCGTTCGTCAGCGTAGATTTTCCGACGCCGGACGAACCGACGAAGGCGATTGTGCTCTCACTCGGCAATGCGTGACGAAGTTCAGCCACACCTTTTCCCGTTACAGCACTGACGGGGAATACTTGAATTCCAGGTGCGTTCACTTGAATGTCTTCGAGCAATGTGTCGACGGAGTCGACTTGATCGGTCTTTGTCAAGACGATGATTGGGATTGCCCCGGTGTCCCAAGCGGCTAGCGTATAGCGTTCTAGGCGACGAATGTTGAAGTCGTGTCCACACGCCATCGTAATCAAGACGTAGTCGACGTTCGCGCAGATCAGTTGTTCACGTGTCTCGTTGCCGGCGGCCGCTCGTGAAAGAACGGTCCGACGCTCAAGGAGATGGTGAATCGTACCTTGACCATGCTCGCGAACTTGAATCGTGACATAATCGCCGATGACTGGGTAATCCCGTTCGCTCGTCGCGGCATGTCGAAATTTTCCGGAAACCCCGCACATATAGGCGTTTTCTCCGATTGATACCGTATAAAGATGTTGGAACTGTGCCGTGACACGTCCCGTTTCAGTTTGTTGATTCAAAAAGAATCCTCCTTTTAGTGATGGAGGACGACAGCCCTCCGATTTGCTGACATTTGGTTACGTGCATGCATCATGTTGCTCATAAAACATCATCCTTTCGTTGTTCGATAGCATTAGTGTACCACAGTTATTGGAAACGGTACCATCTCAGTCTAAAGACCGAGGTGAAACAAGCCTTCCGCTCGTCGACCTATGTCAAATAACGTATTATGATAAGAGTGTACTTAACAAGGAGGGATGACAGATGAATCACCAAGTGAAAAAGGTGTTGTTCATCGTGGCCGCGATCGCTCTAGTGCTCGTGTTGATCGGTTCTTTACCGAATATGATTTTATTCGGATTAGGAGCGCTCTTGACGCTTTGGGCTGGAGTCCGTTTTCAGGCTGTGACACACATCGGTGCTAAAGTTGGTTTCGGGATCCTTGCTGTCATTGGGATTGGGACGATGCTCTCAAACATTTGGGCGCTCGTCGGAATCATTGTCGCGTGGTTGTTGTTTAAAGGGTATATGATGTATACAAGTGAAAAACGCGACCCGGATGTCGAGATTTTAAATGCAGACGGAACGCGTGCCGGCCGGAGCAGCTTCCAGCAGTTTGATCAAGTGTGGCAAAAATTTGTTAATCGTCGTTGAGATTTCATAAGGAGGATTCACCATGAAGACACCGTTTGATCAGTTTCGTGAATTAGCGAATGAATTGACGAAAGAAATTTCGAAAGAAGTGAAGAAGTATCAGGATAAAGAGATGCCACGTTCAAGTGGAGAAGCGGAATTGAACCGTCATATCCGTGGAGCGGAGAAGGAAGCGTTGTCGGTTGAACGACTCGTGGAACGTCAACGTACATTGCTTGCAGAACTTGCTGAAAAACGTGATGATGCCAAGAAGATGGCAGATAAACGATATGAGCAAACAGAACTGGCGAAACAAGCCGGGGAAGAAAAGTTGGCAGAACGTGCGGCACTCGAATCCAAACATTACGGGGAACAGTACCGTTACTTTGAAGGATTGATTGACGAAGGTGAGCGCGAGTTAGATACATTAGAGCGTCGTGCGCTCGAGATGAAACTCAAACTCGATGAGATGCAAAATAAACGTTATGAGTTTGCAATGCGCGAAAACCTAGACTTGTTAAAAGGGGCACTCGACCAAATCTTTGGTCAAAATACGTCTCAGTCGCATCCATTCACTGAGGAAGAAAAGAAAGAACAACCTGCCGAAGAGAAGCAAGACACGCAGGAAGATGAAGATGATTTTGAAGCAAAATTGAAAGAACTGGAGCGTCGCTTTAAACAAGAGTGAGGCGATGGTTCGGCGATGACCTGAACAAGGTCATCGCTTTCTTTGCTTCATACATATGAACAGAAAGGGGGAATGGACATGGAACGTTGGAACACACGTCAAATCATTGGATTTATGATTATCTTATTTTCAGTCGGACTTTTCATCGATATCGTGACGGGTGGGAATAGCGTCTTATTCAGCATGATCCTCCCGCTGCTTCTCCTCTACATCGGTCGACGGTTCAGTCGTCGGGGGAAGCAGTCTGCTAGCTATATTTTTTACGCAATTGGGGGAATCCTCTTGATTGGCTTGATTTTCTCATCTGCGGCATTCGGATTCGTGCTCTCCGGACTCCTCCTGTTATTCGGCTATCGACTCTATAAGAATCGACCGGTCGAATCGAAAATCCGGACACCCCTTCGTCAAGAACAAGCCTTCTCATTTGGGATGAAGGAATCGGGGCACTATGTGTTACGTGATACGAATGAGTTCTTTTTACTACGGGACGTTGAGATGGATTTGTCACAAGCCATCATTCCGGAAGGAGAGACGTTCTTACTCCTCAATGGACTTGCGGGAGACATTCGAATTCTCATTCCTGCGGGGTATGACTATTCGATTGACGCATCGATCGGGTTCGGTAAAGTGCAGGTCGATGACTCGAACTATTCGCCGGTGTTCAATCGTCGCTTCTATACAGCGTCTGATGATTATGTCCAGGCTACACGAAAAGTCCGGATTCATATCGTGCTCATGAGCGGAAGTGTCGAGGTGATGACGGTATGAAAAAAGATTCTTATCCACGAACGGTCGTCTGGCATCAACTGTTTAGTAGCTTGTTGACGGCTTTCTTGATTACTGTAGCGTTTCTCATAGGTGACTCGACTTCATTGAGCGATTTATTTTCGCGTGAAGAAGGGTTGCCTTTCGGTGTGTCCATTCTAGTGATTGCCGTCTTGATCGGAAGTATCTTTGGCGTCGGTTCGTATTTTTATTTGCGCCGAGACTTTCGGGAAGTCGCCAATGCCCTTTGGAAACTGGAGAACCAAAAAGACATCACCTTCCGCCCGATGTCCCCATACCGAGATACACTCGAACGAATCGTCCGCGTATCGAAACAGCGCCAAGAGATGGTCGAGATGGCGAAGCGAGTCGGTGAGCGTCCGGTCAGTGTGGAAGAGGCGCGGAGTGAGGCCGTCGTCGAAGAAAGACGTCGCGTCGCACGAGAACTTCATGATTCGGTGAGTCAACAGCTCTATGCCATCTCGATGATGACGACAGCGGTCAAACAGACGATGCAGACGAAACCAGAACTCGCGAGTAAACAAATGGAACAAGTCGAGCTCATGGCGCAGACCGCACAGGCAGAGATGCGTTCGTTGCTGTTACAACTTCGGCCGGTCGAACTAGAAGGCATGACACTAAAGACGGGAATCGAACGCTTGTTAGAAGAACTGTCTCGTAAACAATCGACCGAGCTCGTCTGGCGTTTAGAGGAAGTGAAGCTCTCCCGGCACACTGAAAATGAACTGTTTCGGATTGTTCAGGAAGCGATTAGTAACACGTTACGACACGCCAAAGCGACTCGTTTAGAAATCGAGATGCGAACCGTGCAACAGACGGTCATCTTAAAGATTAACGATGACGGAATCGGATTTAATGTGGACGATACACAAGTCGCCTCATATGGATTACAATCGATAAGAGAGCGTACGGCAGAAGTCGGTGGAACGTTGCGATTGGTCAGTGTGCCGAATGTCGGGACACAAATTGAAGTACGTGTGAAACAACAAGTGGAGGGGTAATGATGATTCGAGTTGTATTAATTGATGATCATGAAATGGTTCGGGCGGGCGTATCTGCCTTTTTATCGACACAACCGGACATCGAAGTCGTCGGCGAAGCATCGGACGGAGCAACGGGAGCCGAGCTTGCGATTGCGGAGAAGCCGGACGTTGTCCTTATGGACTTGGTGATGGAGCCCGTTGACGGAGTCGAATCGACGAAACGAATTAAAGCAAGTTGGAAAGAAGCGAAGATTTTGGTCGTGACGAGTTTCTTGGATGATGAGAAAGTGTATCCCGTCATCGAAGCCGGTGCGATGAGCTATGTCCTCAAGACAGCGAATGCAAATGAAATCGCAGATGCGATTCGTCAAACCGCTGCCGGCAATCCGGTCATGGCCGCCCAGGTAACAGGAAAGATGCTCGAACGACTGCGTCATCCGGAAATGACACTTCATGAGAGTCTCACTGCCCGTGAACGAGAAATCTTGCAACTGATGGCGGAAGGCAAGTCGAATCAAGTGATTGCGGACGAATTGTTCATCTCACTCAAAACAGTGAAGACACACGTGTCGAACATCTTGACGAAGCTTGACGTCTATGACCGGACCCAGGCAGTCGTCTATGCGTTCCAACATAACTTGGTCAGTAAAGGATGAACCGTCTCCCTGTGATTGAAACGGAGCGCCTCCGACTGCGACCTCTCCAAATGGAGGACGGTCCGCACGTATTCGCCATCTTTTCAGATGAACACGTGCTACGCCACTACGGAATGGAGCCACATCGGACGTTAGAAGAAACGGAACAGATGCTGACGCATATGCTCGCACAAATCGAAACAGGTGCGATCATCCGTTTTGCCATCGAGCATCGCGAATCAAAAGCGTTAATCGGGACAATCGGGTTTCACAATCGGGCACCGTCGCATCGGCGTGCCGAGATCGGTTATGAACTCAAACCGGAGTATTGGCGTTCGGGTTATGCGACCGAAGCCCTTCACGCGGCGCTTCAGTTTGCCGTGACGTGTGAAATTGAACGGGTCGGTGCCATCGTCTATGTCGAGAATCTTGCATCCCAACGCATGTTGGAGAAGAATGGATTCTTTCAAGAAGGTCGACTACATAACTATATGCGTCAGCGTGGACAATCTCATGATGTGTATGTCTATAGCTATATGACCCATCAGTCAGTCTGAGCACACCGTTTCTACGGTGTGCTTTTTTCGTTTGTAAGAGAAATAAAATGGGAACCAACTAGAAGTGAGTCAATCAAAGGAGGATGATGAGATGAAAGCAGCATATATCGAACAGTATGGCGGGTCGGATGAGTTCAAAGTAGGGAAACTTGAACAACCGGCAATCGGTGCAGATGACGTATTAATTGAAGTTCATGCCGCAAGCGTCAATCCGGTCGATTGGAAGCTCCGTGAAGGATACTTGAAAGAAATGCTCCATTACGAGATGCCGCTCGTTATCGGGTGGGATGTATCGGGTGTCATCAAAGAAGTTGGGGCGAATGTGACCGAATTGAAGGTTGGAGATGAAGTGTTTAGCCGACCAGAAATCGCGCGCCAAGGCACATATGCCGAGTACGTCGCAGTCGATTCCCATCTTGTCGTCAAAAAACCAGCTTCGCTTAGTTTTGAGGAGGCCGCTTCACTGCCGCTCGTCGCGCATACGGCATGGCAAGTCATGTTCGAAGTGATGGATGCCAAACCGGGTGATCGAATCTTCATCGGAGCCGGTTCAGGTGGTGTCGGAACGGTAGCCATCCAGCTCGCGAAAGCACACGGTTTGTATGTCGTCACATCGACAAGCACGCCGAACGTAGATTGGGTCAAAAAACTTGGAGCCGACGAGGTCATCGACTATAAACAACAAGACCCGGCAGATACTGTCCGCGATATTGATTTCGTATTCGATACGATGGGGGGCGACGGGCAGAGCAAACTCTACCAAATGCTTAAAGAGAATGGGATGCTCGTCTCCATCTCCACACCACCAAATGAAGAGGAAGCCAAACAGGCGAAGGTCCGTGCCGAGTACGTCTTCATGCAACCAACGGGGGAGCGTTTGAAAAAAATTGCGGAAGCTGTTGAAAAAGGCGAACTGAAACCTGTGATTGACCGGGTCTTTGATTTAGAAGATACGAAAATTGCTCATGACTATGGAGAAGAAGGGCATGCCAAAGGCAAAATCATCATCAAAGTGAAATAATCAAAAGAGATGGATTTCCGGAACAAATATCGGAAATCCATCTCTTGTTCATTTCATTTGATAAGCTACCTTATGTGGAGGTCAGCCTTTTTTCTCTGCTTGTATTTGTTCATCGATTTCTGATAGGTAGGTCCAACGTTCCATCTTCGCATCGAGTGTTTCTTTCAGTTCTGCAATCTTCGCATACAACTCATTGACTTTACCAAGGTCACTGCCCGCTGATGCAAGCGTCGCTTCCTGCGCTTCAATCTGTTCTTCAAGTGCGGCGATGTCTTCTTCGATCGTGTCCCATTCCTTCTGTTCTTTGAAGGTGAATTTCACGACTTCCGACTTCACGCGTTCCTTTTTCTCTTTAGGTTCTTTCTCTTTCTTCACTTGACGAACCTCTTCTTGACGCATGGCCAAATAGTCACTATATTCTGCGTGATACACCTGGATGACCCCATCTTCGAAAGCGATCAACTGTCCGGCGATCCGGTCTAAGAAATAGCGGTCGTGACTGACGGCGATGACTGTACCTGGGAAGGACTCCAAATAGTCTTCTAAAACAGACAACGTTTCCGTGTCCAAATCGTTCGTCGGTTCATCAAGGAATAAGACGTTCGGTTCATCCATGAGAATTCGAAGCAGGACGAGACGCCGTTTTTCGCCACCAGATAGCTTCGCAATTGGTTTATATTGCGCGTCCGGTGAGAAAAGGAAACGTTCGAGCATTTGCCCCGCTGTGATGACCTCGCCGTCCGGCGTGTGGATGACTTTGGCGATGCGTTCGATCTCATCGATGACCCGTCGTGACTCGTCTTCAAATTCGACTTGTTGTCCGTAGTAGCCTAAATGAACGGTTTCTCCGTGCACAATCGTACCGTTTGTCGGTTCTAGGCGCTTGGTGAGCAAGTTCATGAGCGTTGATTTCCCACTCCCGTTCGGGCCGACGATCCCGTAGCGTTCACGGCGACCGAAAATCCAATTGAACTGCCGAATGAGAAGGGAGTCATCGTATCCGAAAGATAAATCTTCGACTTCGATGACCTTTTTACCAAGTCGGCGAGATCCGACCGAGACGTCGAGCGTCTCGTCTTCCGCTAAGCTCTCTTGATGTTTCAAGTCTTCGACACGTTGAATGCGTGCCTTTTGTTTGGTTGTCCGGGCTTTCGCGCCACGACGCAACCAAGCGAGTTCGCGACGTAATATATTTTGTCGTTTCTGTTCCATCGATTGTGCCCGAGCTTTTCGCTCGGCACGCTTCTCGAGAAAGAGTTCATAGTTCCCGTTATAGAAGTAACTCGTTCCATCCGCAATCTCCAAAATGTGATTCGTGACACGATTCAAGAAATAGCGGTCGTGGGTGATGAGCAGGATCGCTCCCCGGTAATCGGCAAGCATCGTTTCGAGCCATGCGATTGTATCGGCATCCAGTTCGTTCGTCGGCTCATCTAAGAGCAATAAGTCCGCTTCATCGAGTAACGCTGCGGCGAGCGCAACTCGCTTTTGTTGCCCCCCAGACAAGGCGTTCACATCGATTGACACGTCAGGAAGACCGAGCCGGTTTAAAATCGACTTCAGTTTTGCTTCCGTTTCCCAAGCGTCTGCGGCATCGACGGCCTGTTGGGCTTTCATGAAGCGTTCAAGTAACTGCTCACTTGTCGGGTTCGCTTCGAGTGCTTGTCTGGCGCGCTCGAACTGTTTCAACGCTTGAACGGAAGGAGTATCACTTGTGAATAAAGCGTCAAGGATCGTTTGTCCTTCGTCGAATTGAACCGTTTGAGTCAAGTAGCGAATCCGATAATCGTTCGGATGCTGCATCGTGCCTCGATCTGCTGTCTCGGTACCGGCGATGATTTTCATGAACGTCGATTTCCCCGAACCGTTCACGCCGATAATCCCGATACGGTCTCCGGGATGGATTGTCATCGTCACATCATCAAATAAGACTTTGTCTGCAAACTCTTTATGAATGCCTTCAATCATTAATAAACTCATGCGTTCTCTCCTTCAAGCTGTTGACGAATGGCCGCCTCGACCGTTGCTGCGATTTCCTTGTTCGGCAAATCAGCCGGATCAATCGCAGGTAGGAACGTGACATCGACCGTTGCCGGGGTGATTCGATTTTTGGCTTCTAACAATCTATAACTGCCTTGAATCGCGACTGGAACGATTTTCGCACCACTTGAGGTGGCGAGCGTCAAACTTCCGGCTTTAAACTCCTTCATCGGTCCACCTTTTGAGCGTGTGCCTTCTGGGAAGACAATCATTGATTGACCGGATTGAATTGTTTCGACGCCGGAACGAATGGCTTGAATCGATTGACGACGGTCACTCCGGTCGATGAAGATACACCCCATCAATTCCATCCAACGTGGAATAATCGGGAATTTTTGAACCTCGATTTTCGAGATAAACGCTTTCGGTCGTTTCGTGGCGGTCAACATAATCGGGACATCGAAGTTTCCTTGGTGGTTCGACACGTAGACGACGGGTTCATCCGGAATCTGGTCTTGACCGTGGACACGGATGTCTGCACCCGCAATCTTCAGTAGAAACTGTGCCCATTTATAAGCGATATCTTGTACGTAACGGTAACGCTTTGGCGTTTCGATTTTTTTCGCCTTCTGTAAAAACGGGACGGTGATTGGTAATACGGCAAAAAATGAGAAAAACCATACAGCTGTTCGAATCATTCTATTCTCTCCTCTCATGATGACAACAAGAAAGAGTCTTCTTCTCTTGACGAGAATCCGACCCTTCGGCATGAATCCTTATTCCCAAAAGCGAGAATCGCTCTCTTCTTCCTCTTCTTCGAGCTCGAACGTAATGCGTTTATTCACAGGATCGACGACGAAATAGGCGCCGTCTTGCTCGATACTTTTGATTTGCATGGCCTGATCACTTCCGATTTCGAGAGTGAGACGGATTCGGTTGTCATCATCGACAAGCAAAATACCGTCCTCTTTTAACCAAAGCTCCATGACAGGTGAATAACGAAGTAGCCATTCATTCGATAACGGGATTTCATTCATACGGTTATGTGCCTCCTGCGATTATAAATCCATTGTACGATGTCTGTTCCTACATAGGATACCAAATGTGGCGAGGGAAGACGAGCGTTATGTAGAGCGTTTTCGAGTCGTGGAGTGCATTCTGTCGACGACTCGTTTGATCCGTTTCTGGTTCCGTCTTTCTACAAAATACTCATTTGCCTGCATGAAGAGTTGTTTGAAGGAAGAGAGTCCCATCGCAATTAGGACGGCAAATAAAAATGTTCCGATTGGATCTTTGTACAATTCGGTCTGGAACAAAAAAGCAAGTCCTACGATTGATAAAATGGACGTGAGAAAATAAAAAATCATAGCGGAGTCTCCTTTTCTTAAAGGTATGAAAGAAAAAGGCATGGTCTTTTAATCGTATTCGACTTTTTGAAGGGAAATCCTGTTATGTATTGCAAAGAAAAAAACGCCTTCAGTGGGCTGAATGGCGTTTACTCTTGAGTCATGTAAGTCGAGGATGACGATACATTCGTGTCGACACCGTTTGAGAAAATAAAACTGAGAGATGCGAGTAATGCGAAAAAGGCGACAAGCAATCCTTTTGTAAAACGCTTTGCAAAAGAACGAGACTGTATATCAAACATTTATTATCCCCCGATCAATCCTAAATGAAACCTTATCTATACTGGACACTTCCTATATAATAACGTTTTCAAAAAAAGGATACTAGCAGAAAAAAACACGTTCACAAAATTGTCACAAAATTTTAATAAATCATGTAAGTTCTGTAAACAATCATGATTTCAACAGTCTCAAAACACATTCACATTTTCGACACATTTATTCAAAATGTTGAAAGAGAACATGATATGATTAGGAACGTGTGTAGATAGGTATACTGACAGTAATAGCTTAGAAAAGGATGTGGGTGTAATGGCATTGCGCGCAGGAGAAGTAGTAGATTTAGTCGCGGAACGTTCTGCTGATTTTGGAGTATTCATTAGTAACGGCCGCGAAGAGGTGCTCCTTCACCGTAAAGAACAAACAGAAGAAGTGACAATCGGTCAAACGGTTCGTGTCTTCTTATATCATGATTCAGAAGGACGTCTCGCATCAACGATGACGATTCCGACCGTTTCATTTGATGAGTATGAATGGTTTGAAGTGACTGGCGTTCGGTATAACACAGGGGTCTTCGTGAATATCGGAATTCAAAAGGACGTTCTCGTTTCGATGGATGACTTACCGGAGAACCGATCATATTGGCCACAAACGGGCGATCAATTGTGTATTCGATTGAAGTATGACCAAAAAGGACGCTTGCTTGGGGACCCTGCACCATATGCGTTCTTGAACTTGTTGGCACGACCGTCGAAAGAAGAATGGAACAACCAGGACGTGCAGGCCATCGTCGTCAATAAACGCGAAGTGGGCGTCAACGTATGGGTCGAAGGGGAATCACTCGGTTTCTTGCATGAGGCTGAGATGACACGTTGGCCACGTCTCGGAGAACAGTTGACCGTCCGTGTGACGCAGGTCAAACAAGACGGTACGGTCCTCGTTTCGATGAAGCCACGTGCCTATGAGGCGATTGATGGTGATGCGGCGAGCATCCTCTCGTATATTGAAGAACGTGGTGGCCAAATGCCATACGGTGATAAGACATCACCTGACATCATCGACCGTGAATTCGGAATGAGTAAAGCAGCATTTAAACGAGCGCTTGGAAAACTATTGAAAGACAAGCAAGTTGAAAAGCTCGACAACGGCTATAAATTGAAATAAGATAACTCATGTTCAGGTGACATGAAAGTTTAAAAATGTATTTCTTTCATTTTAGGAAGAAATACGTTATAGTTAATAAAGTTGACTATGAGGAAACATTGAGAAAACGTCTGTAGATCTGTCAAACTGAACTCAGACGTTTTTTGTATGAACAAAGGAGAATATAATTTGACAAAATTTCAAGACTTACAATTAAGTGAAGCATTAGTAAAAGGTGTACACAAAATGGGCTTCGAGGAAGCTACACCGATCCAAGCTGAGACAATTCCTGTCGCACTCACGGGAGTGGACGTATTAGGACAAGCACAAACAGGTACAGGGAAAACAGCAGCTTTCGGTATTCCGACAATTGAGCGAATCGATTCAAAGGCGCGTCAAGTCCAAGCACTCGTTCTTGCACCGACACGTGAACTTGCGATTCAAGTTGCAGAAGAATTAAACAAAATCGGTGAAACGAAGCGCGTATACGCACTTCCAGTATACGGTGGTCAACAAATCGACCGTCAGATCCGTGGTTTGAAAAAGAACCCGCAAATTGTCGTAGCGACACCAGGACGTCTCATGGACCACATGAAACGTAAGACAATCAAACTCGATGACATTCAAACAGTCATCTTGGATGAAGCAGATGAAATGCTCAATATGGGCTTCGTTGAAGATATCGAAACGATTTTGGCTGGTCTTCCTGAAGAGCGCCAAACGCTTCTCTTCTCAGCGACAATGCCACCACAAATCAAAAAGATTGCTGAGCGCTTCATGAAGTCGCCGACAATCATCAAAGTGAAAGCGAAAGAAATGACAGTTGAGAACATCAACCAACAATTCCTCGAATTGCGTGAAGGTCAAAAATTCGATACACTTTGCCGTTTGATCGACATCGATTCACCAGAACTCAGCATCATCTTCGCTCGTACGAAGAAACGTGTAGATGAAGTGACAGAAGCCCTCATCAAACGCGGATACACTGCAGACGGTCTTCACGGAGACTTAACGCAATCGAAACGTGACCAAGTCATTCGTCGTTTCAAAAATGGAACAATCGATATCTTGGTAGCGACTGACGTAGCTGCACGTGGACTTGATATTTCAGGTGTCACGCACGTTTACAACTTCGATGTACCACAAGACCCAGAGAGCTACGTACACCGCATTGGTCGTACAGGCCGTGCAGGTAAGACAGGTACAGCCCTCACGTTCATCACGCCACGTGAATTTGGACAAGTGAAGGCAATCGAGCGTGTGACAAACAAGAAGATGAACCGTCGTCACGTACCGACAATCGCGGAAGTACTTGAAGGAAACCAAAAGCAAGCAGCTGAAGAGTTGATCGAACGCGTTCAAGCGGGCGACTTCAAAGCTTACACGCAACTTGCGACAGAGCTTCTTGAAGAGTACGAAGCAGTTGAAATTCTCGCTGCTGCCCTTCGTGGATTGACGAAAGAGCCAGATTCAACACCTGTTGAAATCTCGTACGCTGAACCAGTTCGTGTGAAACGCCAAGGTGGCCGTGGTGGCGATCGCGGTGGATACCGTGGTCGTAACGACCGTCGTGGCGGTGGCGGTGGCCGTGGTGGCGATCGTCGTGGTGGACGCGGTGGCGAACGTCGTGATGGACGCAGTGGAGACCGTAAAGGATCATTCCGTGGTGACGATCGTCGTCGCTCGGATGACCGTGGTCCACGCCGTCCGCGTGACTAATCATCGTGAAATGCCGCATTTCCCTAAGTGGATTTGCGGCATTTTTTATTGTGTCGTGCTACACTAGTTGAGTAGAGATAGAAGGATGAGGTGTCAACGGATGGTGGAATTAAGTTTCGGTCTCCTTGTGCTGCTTGGTTGTGTAATCGCACTCAAACCAATCGTGTCAAAGACAGACCGTCCTAACTTTCGTTATATCCCCGTGGCGACATTGTTATTTGGAGCGATGATTTTTTTAGTGTTAGCCATTGGAGTAGGCGGAAAGATGGGCATTGCATATGGCGTGGTGAGTATCGCCTATTTTATTGCTTGTTTCGGTGCCTATATGTATGTACACACGCGAACGAGCTGATTGTAGCTCGTTTTCGCATTTAACGAAGAGGTGATGAATTGTGGATGCGGTAGAAGTGATGGTCCATCCTGAAGAAGTGATGGTGACGTATGAACCAATCCTTGGGGCGGCGACGTTTCAAGTGGAAGGATATATGGTACATGGACGATTCCGAGGCGAATCATTGACACCGTTTTTTTATGATGATGACGTTCCCCTCGAGTATCAATTAGACATCGCCCAACGAATGGAGCAACTCGCGGCAGCGCAACTTCGTGACGTCAAACCATTCGTCACGTTCAGATGCCGGTCGGAATGGATTCTCGAAGAAGGGGGAGAAGCCTTTTTAGCCCCACTACGCGAATTGAATTTTCCGTTACACCGTATTTATGTGACCTTACAAGGGACGGACTTAGTCGACGTCCCGCGATTGTCACGTGTCATTCAATACTATCGGTCCTATGGATTGAAAATTGCATTAGACTTTGCCGAATCCACGAGTATCGAAGACATCATGACGCTTGCGCCAGAATTATTGCTCGTCGACCTTGGCACGATGGTCGAGAAAAAGACGTTATCGGTCACCTATCCGAACATGCTTCAGACGATGGAGTATATTGCTTCGAAGCTTGGTGCACCGCTTCTTTACAAATCCATCAACCACATCGGACAGCTTCGTTACGCGTGGCAGCACGGTGGTCGGTATTACATGGGTGGCCTACTAGGCTTGGAAGATGAGATTCCCCAACGAGAAATCAAAGGTATGGGTGTGTTGGCACAAGAAGTGCCTTCCTTCTTTTTACATGACCAGAAACGATTGAATCGCTTGTACGAGCTTGAATTTGAGTTACATCGCCGCATTGGTGAACTAGTTCAATCCGGAAAATGGTCGAGAGACAAGAAAGACGAGTGGATTCAATTCATCGCCCCAAAACTGGAAGAGGTGTTTGTTCGTTATTATATAACAGATAAGACAGGTTTCCAGACGAGTGCGAACGTTTACTGCGTGAATGGAGAATGGCGTGTCGATAATACGTATCGAGGCTATAACTGGAGTTTCCGACCGTATTTCATTCAGACGATGGCGGCGATGGATGTTCGAGGGCGTGGCTATTTATCGGGAGACTATCGTGATTTCAGTTCAAACGAAGTGACGCGAACCTTTAGCTATCCGTTACCGGACGGCATGTTCTTATTTGCCGACATATCCGAGGAGTATTTATATCAAAACCGATTATTGGATTGAAAGGAAGATGGACGATGCTAGATTATGATTACGATGCACTGCGCGAAATCGGGCGAATCGTCGCACTTGCGCGAGATGAGATGGCGAAAGCCGTCAAGCCCGGTATGACGACAAAAGAATTAGATGCGATCGGACAACGTATTTTAGAAGATGAAGGTGCAGCTTCTGCACCGATTACGATGTACGAATTTCCAGGTTACACATGTATCTCGCTCAATGACGTTGCTGCCCATGGTATTCCGGGAGATGAAGTCATTCAAGAGGGCGATATCGTCAATGTCGACGTCTCCGCTGTGAAGGATGGATATTATGCCGATACGGGACGTACAGTGATTGCGGGGGCGGCGAAGTCACCCCAGCACGAACGTTTGGTCGAAGTATCCTTGACTTCATTAGAAGCGGGACTCAGCAAGGTCAAGGCGGGTGTGAAAGTCAATCAGATCGGTAAAGCAATTTACGCTGACGCGAGAAAGAATGGATTCACGGTCATCCGGAACTTGGCCGGACACGGTCTCGGTCGGACATTGCACGGGGAGCCAGAGACGATCTCGAACTATTATAGTCGAGAAGAAAATCAGTTATTAAAAGCCGGGCAAGTGATTGCTGTTGAGACGTTCATCTCGACAAAGGATGAAATCGTCTATCAATCGGAAGAGGATGGTTGGACGCTCTTCACTCCGAACAAGAGTCTTGTTTCGCAGTTCGAGCATACAGTTGTTGTCACAGAAGATGGATATGAAGTGTTAACGGGATCGTTCCGTTAACGTAAAAAAGGTGTGGTTCTCGTGAACCGCACCTTTTTTCATGTTTGCAATGTAATCACTTCTTCGCGTAACCGTTCAATCACATTCCAATCTGGTTGTACGGAATCCGGAAGAGTCAACTTTCCATTCTCCACTTCAAGCGGGGTATCGAGTAAATCTTGCTCGAAATAAGCGCTCGTGCCTGACATGTCCGCGGGGAAGCTCGCGCCGCTTAACGAAGCAAACAAGAGTGTATGATATCTTCCGATACCGGATTCATACATGCCACCGACCCAGTATGGCGTTCCGTGTTTTCGAATGTGGAGCGCCTCGCTAAGCCCACCGACACGTGCGGGTTTAATGTTGACGATTTTTCCGGCACCAAGCTGTGCCATCGTATCCACGTCGTCATAAGACGTGATGGATTCGTCGAGACAAATGGGGG
Source organism: Exiguobacterium sp. 8A (assembly GCF_902506275.1). Classification (GTDB taxonomy): domain Bacteria; phylum Bacillota; class Bacilli; order Exiguobacteriales; family Exiguobacteriaceae; genus Exiguobacterium; species Exiguobacterium profundum. The sequence continues at coordinate 2,667,937 of NZ_LR733630.1, forward strand.
TCGTGAGTTTTGCTTGGAGAGCCGCTGATTTTGTGAATTGTCGGCTTGGGTACGGTTGTTCGATCATCAATAACCGATGGGCATCGAGTTGTTCGAACCATTCCATCGGTTGATCGGACGCACTTCCGTTTAAATCAATCATGAGAGGCGCGTCAGGGAAGACCGCGCGAATCTCACGTAGGGCAGGAACCAGTTCATTAGGAGATGCCTTTAATTTGATGCGTTCGAATCCGTCAGCTAATGCCGTCTCGATGGATTTCATCGTTTGATTCAGTAACCCAATCCCGATTGTTCGTCCGCAGGAAACGGAATCTCCGGCGCTCATGAATGACTTGAGTGATTTGTTCGCGCGCGTTGCTTCAATCTCCCAGAGTGCACTTTCCCACATCGCCTTTGCCATGTGCTGACCGATGATGGACGAGACCAAGTTCGGAAACACGTCCGTTGTGACCGTCATCCCTTTCAATAAATTGAGAATTAGTTTAGACGTATCGATCATGGATTGGGTCGTTTCTTCCGTATACCAAGGTGTTTCGAAAGCGGCACCTTCTCCGTATCCGATGACACCGTCTACGGTCTCTAGACGGAGGATAAGCGTTCTTCGGACAGATAAGACGGCGTGTGCCGTCACAATCGGGTGTTTAAACGTCAAAGGGACGATGGAAAGCTCAGCACGTTTGATCATGACAGTAGCTCCTTTAAGCGATGGCGCATTAATTTTCCGTTCGCGTTTCGTGGTAAATTCGGTGCGTAGTGGATGGCGATCGGGTGCTTATATTTAGCCAACTGTGAGTCGAGAACATGCTGCATCTCGGCTGGATCATAGGAGCCGACGACGAAGGCGATCGGGACTTCTCCCCAAGTCGGATGCGACTGTTTCGTGACGCCGACGTCTTGAACACCGGCACAGCGTAACATGGCGGCTTCGATTTCAGCCGGATAAACATTTTCACCACCTGAAAGAATAAGGTCGGTTCGGCGATCGTGTACATATAAATAGCCATCCCTCATCATGCCGAGGTCACCCGTTCGCCAATAACCATCGGGTGTCCAAGCATCTGATTCAGGTTGTTCGAAGTATCCCTTCGTCACAGTTGGTCCCTTTACTTCGATTTCTCCGTCTGAATTAATTCGAATACTTGTTGGGGCGATTGCCTGACCACTCGAACCGATATGCGAGAGCGCTTCGCTCGGGAGCAGCGTGGCGACTTGAGAACACGTCTCGGTCATCCCGTATGTCTGAGCAATCGGTAACTTGCGTCGTTCTGCTTCTTCTAGTAATGAGCGCGGGACGGGTCCGCCTCCGACGAGTAACGTGCGAAGTCGGTGCTTTTTCAGGCCAGCATCGAGCAATCGTTGCAGCATAATTGAGACGAGTGATAGCTGGGTGATGCCTTCTGTCTCGATGACGTGAAGTGTTCGATCGACATCGAATCGTGACTCGACATAGAGCGTCGAACCGATGATGGCACTCCGATACACTTGAGACAGTCCACTCATGTGAAAGAGCGGGGTCACCGCGAGCATCCGGTCTGATGGACGATAGTCTAAATGCGCTTCAGCGGCTCGGGCACTAGCGAGGTGATTCCCGTACGTCTGTTGCACCGCTTTGGCTCGACCCGTCGTTCCGGACGTAAACATGAGAGACATGGTTTCATCTTCATTCCACTCATGGGTCACGGTGAAACATGAAGTGGTCCGGCGTGTGATCAGGAGTTGGGTGATAGACAAATCGATTTCTACGTCAACGAGAAGGAGGTCCACTTTTGCTGTTTGTAGCTGAGTACGCACTTCCTCTTCGGTCAGCCGTGTATTCAACGGAACAAGCACTTTTCCGAGCAGATGTACTGCATGAACGGCAATGACATAGTCTTTGCTGTTTTTAGCGAATATGCCAATTCGTTTGGCGGTGGGTGTCTGTTCATGGATGAACTGGGCAAGTTGAAGGCTTTCCGTGCGTAGCATTGCCCATGTCAATCGATCGTCAGCTGTCACAAGGGCGAGATGTGACGCTGGGTGTTTCCGAATCCATTCATACATAGCTGTCACCTCCAAAAAAAGAGTAGCGAAATCGCTACTCTCTCAACAATTAAGGGAAACGTGGGAATTGACCGAAGTCAGGGTCACGTTTTTCTTTGAACGCATCGCGTCCTTCTTTTGCTTCATCTGTCGTGTAGTAGAGAAGCGTTGCGTCTCCAGCGAGTTGCTGAAGTCCGGCAAGACCATCTGTATCTGCGTTCATTGCTGCTTTCAAGAAGCGAAGCGCTGTAGGTGAGTGTTGTAAGATTTCTTGGCACCACTTGATCGTTTCTGCTTCAAGTTGATCGAGTGGGACCACCGTGTTGACGAGTCCCATGTCGAGTGCTTCTTGTGCATCGTATTGACGGCAAAGGTACCAGATTTCACGAGCTTTCTTATGGCCGATGATCCGTGCCAAGTATCCAGAACCGTATCCTGCATCGAACGAACCGACTTTAGGACCTGTTTGTCCGAAGCGAGCATTGTCCGCTGCAATCGTCAAGTCACAGACGACATGAAGAACGTGTCCTCCGCCGATTGCGAAACCTGCGACCATGGCGATGACCGGTTTTGGAATGACACGAATCAAGCGCTGAAGGTCGAGGACGTTCAAGCGTGGGATTTCATCTTCCCCGACATAGCCGCCATGTCCACGAACTTTTTGGTCACCACCTGAACAGAATGCCTTTTCGCCTTCACCTGTCAAGATGATGACGCCGACTTCTTTATCGTCGCGCGCGCGAGCGAATGCATCAATCAATTCATTGACCGTCAACGGACGGAATGCATTGCGCACTTCGGGACGGTTGATGGTGATTTTGGCAATCCCGTTCCACGTTTCATATTTAATGTCTTCATACGTCCGGACCGATGTCCAGTTCGCTACTGATTCCATTTTAAATACCCCCTAAAATCAATTTCTTTATTATTGTACCAAACTCTGATGCATTCTCGATATGAGGAGCATGCCCTGCGTTTGAAATTTCATAGATTTTAATATCTGGTCGCTCTTCCTGCATGTATCTTGCGATGGCTTTGAACTTGAGATCGTCTGACCCGACAATCAAGTCGGTACGGGGGAGACGCTGCAATGTGCCCCATAACGATGGCATATGTCCCGTACCGATTGACCGCAAACTGTTTGCGAGGGCATTCGGTTGTTGGGCGAGCCGACCTGTTCGGAGTGAACGTTTCATGTCTTCCGTCTGTCGCCAAAGCGGAAGGTTCTCCCAACGATTCACGAATGCAGCGATACCCTTGGTTTCAATCAAGTGAGCCAATTCTGCATCTTGGCGGCGGCGTGCGGCTCGTTCCTTAGAAGTGAGCAGACCGGGGGTCGTGCTGATCCCGATGACATGTTCGACACGCTCGTCGCATGCGGCGAGTGTCAATGCGATTCTCCCACCGAGTGAATAGCCGACGACTGTCCAAGGTCGGTCGTCCGTATCCAGTAAGCGGGACAAATCTTTAACTTGCTGACTCATTGTCGAACGATTGACTGAAGGGTGCTCCGTTGCGCCATGTTGGAGGAGTGACGGTGACACAAGACGAATCGATAATGCAGGGAGCGAATCGACCCAATGGGCGTTTCCGGTGAATCCGTGTAAAAATAATACCGGTTTTCCCTCACCGCGATGAATCACTTCATAACGTACGCCACGTAAATCGATGTTCATGATTCGTTCTCCGTGATGAGGCGAGCGCAGACAGATTGTGTCCAACCTCGATGGATCGCCACATTCTCCTCACGATTCGATGGGAATTCGATTAAATGAACACCATCTTCAATCGCTTCTTGAATTTCATCCGGTCGTTCAATTAGGCGATACGATAAGCCATATGTGTCAGCAAATCCACGGATATTTAAATCAAGCGGTGTGCCGAACAAATCTTCGAACAACTGTGTGTCGACAGAAGCCTGCGGGAGGAAGGAAAATATCCCTCCACCGTTATTGTTAGCAATCACGACGGAAAATTTTCCAGGATGATGCTTTAACAGTTGCAAGGCGTTGCTATCATGATAGAACGCTAAATCACCAATCAATAAAGCGCCGTGAGCCGTATCATAACTGCTTCCGAGTGCAGTGGATAACACACCATCAATTCCGTTTGCGCCTCGATTGGCGAGAACGTGTATATTCGTGCCGGCAGACAGTGATGTATCTATATCTCGAATCGGCATACTATTACTGACGAATAGACGCTCAATCGATGTATCGAGCAATCGTTTCGTCAATTCCGCTTCACCTTGAAGTGACGATTTTGCAGACTCGGCAACCTCTTCAAAAAAGCGTAAACGTTCAAGGTACCGAGGTTCGTTTACGGATGCGATGAGCGGTAGAAAATCGAGTGCGTCGCCGTAACAGATGGTGGCTCGGCTACTTGGGTCGCGATAAGATCCCGGTTCATCGATGACGAGTTGGTCCGCCATGGCCATCCATTGATTGAAGCGTTTCGAAACAGGTGCAGCCCCGAAACGGACGAACACCTCAGGCAGCCAATCAGTCCGATGCTCACTCGCGAGCCACGTGTCATAGTTGGTCAAGACGCCGTCGAAACGTCGCATGCCACTAAGAGGATCGGCAAAAATCGGGATCTGTCGTTCGGAAGCGAATTCAACAATGGATTTCTGCCAAGATGTCGGGGTGTAAGGCCCGACGACGAAGGCGAGTCGTTTTTGACTCGTGCATTCCGAGAAAATGTTTTTGTCTGCCTGTGTCGGCCGAATACGCTGTCTTTCTGGCAAGACAGGGTCAGCTTTTAACATCTGTTTCAAGGATTCGAGATCAGGAAGCAGAGGCTCTCGAAACGGTACATTCAAATGAACAGGTCCCATCGGTGCTTGCATTGACAGATTCGTGAAGCGGGTAATCGTTTGTTTCATAAACGATAACGTTGTCTCCTCTGGAACAGGCAAATCAATGCTCGTCTTCACTTGTTCACCGTAGAGGCGGACTTGATTGATTGCTTGTGGAGCCCCGACATTGCGCAGTTCATGAGGACGGTCGGTTGTCAGTACGACGAGTGGCAACTGCGATATGAACGCTTCTGTCACAGCCGAATAGTAGTTTGTTGCCGCCGTTCCACTTGTGCAAATCAATGCGACCGGGCGAATTGTTTCTGACGCACGGGTCAGTCCAAGAGCAAAAAATCCGGCAGATCGTTCATCGACGATGATGTGATGACGAATCTGAGGATGAAGATATGCCGCTACAGCGAGCGGAGTCGAGCGGGATCCTGGGCTGATGACCACGTCTTTTACACCGGACGCAACAAGCCGATTTACCATGGATGCGACCCAATCGGTCAAAACCTTATTCATCTAGGGTGCCTCCTTGATTGTGTAAATCAAACTGCAAAGCTTGTTTGATTGGACTCATTTTTATTTCTGTTTCTTCGAGCTCTTGCTCGAGTGCAGAGTCTTTCACAATCCCACATCCAGCATACAGTGCGACGAATTGGTGTTGAACGAGTGCAGAGCGGATTGCCACGACAAACTCGCCGTCGCCTTCATTGTCTACCCAACCAAACGGAGAACCGTACCACCCGCGGTCGAATCGCTCGATTTCACGAAGCAATCGGACCGATGTCCGCTTCGGAGAGCCGCCGAGTGCTGGCGTTGGATGTAGCGATTCCGCAAGTGACAGCAAGGAAGCATTTGTTTCGAGTGTCGCTTGAATTGGGGTGTGTAGATGGAACACCGAGCGATTTGCCAAAATTTGCGGAGTATCTCGTGTTTGAATCGGTGCAGTATAGGGTGTCAACGCCTGCTTGATGTCTTTCACGACAATTTGATGCTCCTCACGATTTTTTGAATCGTTTAGGAGTTTCTCTTTCGCAATTTCTGCCTCGATCTCGGTTTTCGGACGCTTGATTGTCCCGGCGATGGCAGCAGTGTTCAGTTGCATGCCTTCTTTTTGAATCAATCGTTCAGGAGTCGCCCCAAAGAAACCAGTGTCACGCTTTGGTTGATACAAATAGATGTAACTAGATTCTTGATGATCTGCTAAATGCTTCAAACTTTTTGCGAAGGGGAACGCATCATCGGAACGCTGATAAATTTCTTCGCGGGCAATCACGATTTTTTCAACTCGTTCTTCTTCAATCAACTGTTTAGCCTGTTGGAAACTGGACTTGAAGTGATCGACCCCATCTTTCACTTTTGTATAAGACGGCGTCGCTTCTTCCGTCGGACGAAGTGAACTGAACTGGGCCAACTGATCTGCCAATTGAATCAAATACTGTTCGACCGACTGCTTCGAAGAGACGAGAGTGGCCACTGTCAACGTGTGTCGGTCTTTATAGCGACGGTATAAAAATTTTGGGACGACGAGTGATGCCTCCCCAAAGGCATCCCACATACTTTTTTGTGGTCGCATAAACGTGTCGAATGAAAAACCGGCGAACGCGTGGATTGTCGCATCGACATCTCGTCGGTGAAGACTCCAATCGTATTGAAGTCGCTGAAATCGTTCGGGTCCAGAAGCGCTCAAGACGAGTGCGTCCCCGCAACCGAGCATTTCGAGCGTCCGGTCTGGTGTCATGAAATAATAATGGGACGTATCGGTGTTCTGGATGATTTGAAAAGCATCGAACGCCGAGATTTCCCATGTGTATGATGCGAGGACAGGCCGTTGCCAAGCTCGCGCCCGTTTATGGGCCTGCTCAATTCGCTGTTTTATATGTGTTTGAGTATCTGGCATAAAAGAAAAGCCTCCTCAATCCGATAGAATTCTCACTCTTTAGTGTATCATGAGTTCGCAATACACCTGCCTATGAAATGCTCGGGAAATGATCAAGAATCTAGGATAATGGGCTGGCGTTGACAGATTTTTTCATCGAGACGTAAACTAACGAAGGGAGGGAACGAAATGAAACAGAAATCGAAAGGGGCATATTGGCGAATGATTCGCCCGCATACCCTGACCGCAAGCTTTATTCCGGTCTTGCTCGGGACGTTCATCGTCCTCGATCAAACCGAACTCAAATGGGGACTTTTCCTTGCCATGTTAGTGGCATCTGTCCTTATTCAAATCGCGACGAACTTATTTAACGAGTATTATGACTACAAGCGTGGTCTTGATCATGAGGGGTCCATCGGAATCGGAGGCTCCATCGTACGTGATGGATTTACACCACAGCAAGTATTAGCGATTGCGCTCGGCATGTATACGATTGCGGCACTACTCGGGCTCTACATTGCGGCATCCACAAGCTGGCATTTGCTTTGGATCGGCGCCTTGTCTATGCTTGTCGGCTACTTATATACTGGAGGGCCGCTACCGATTGCCTATACGCCGTTTGGTGAAATTGTCGCTGGGCTATTCATGGGATATGTCATCATCGGGATTGCCGGCTTTATCCAAATCAATACGGTGACTACGGAGTTGCTACTCGTGTCGTTCCCGATGGCCTTATTGATAGGGGCAATCTTACTTGCGAATAACATCCGTGATTTAGATAACGATAAAGAGAATGGCCGAAAAACGATTGCGTGTCTGGTCGGTCATCGACGTGCGGTGTATGTATTGGCAGCGTTCTTTATCGCGGCATTAGTCGGCATCATCGTCGCCGTCATGTTTTATGGCGTCACTCCATGGGTCTTGCTGTCACTCTTTACGGTGCCGGTCATGATCCGGGCGATTCAACGGTTTTGGCAGAAGGCAGAACCGGCCGCGTTGATGCCTGCCATGGCGATGACAGCGAAAGTCAATACGCTGTTCGGGGCGTGGATGGTCGTCGGACTCATCGTTTCAAGATTTGTGTTGTAAAAAAGAGGAGGCGTTAACGTGTCAGTCGTAAAAGAAATGCTTGAATTCAATAAACGTTTCGTAGAGGAAAAACAGTACGAACCGTTCGTATCTGATAAATTCCCGGATAAAAAAATCGTCATTTTGACGTGTATGGATACACGTTTGACGGAACTATTACCTCAAGCGCTAGGACTTAAGAACGGAGACGCTAAAATCATTAAAAATGCGGGTGCGGTCTTGTCGCATCCATTCGGTTCGGCCATGCGATCGATTTTGGTCGCACTCTATGCGCTAGGAGCAGAAGAAGTTGTCGTTGTCGGACATTACGATTGTGGGATGGCGGCGATTGAACCGACTGTCGTCATCGAAGAGATGGAGCGTCGTGGAATCGACCCGCAAACGTTGAAGACGCTAAAGTCTTCAGGAATGGATTTGGAGCAGTGGCTACATGGCTTTGATTCAGTTGAAGAGAACGTCGTTCATTCTGTTAACCTGATTAATAACCATCCACTGTTACCACCAGGAACGAATGTACACGGATTCGTGATTGACCCGGCGACGGGACGTCTTGATCCGATTGAAGCATAAGAAAGGAGCGCGTTCAGCTTGAACGTGCTCCTTTTGAATTATCCGTACGTGTTCGTCGGGATGTCGTCAAAGTTATCTTCCTCTTGCTTTTGTTTCGCTTTCTTTTTGTTCTTTTTGAAGTCGCGTTCGTATTCCTGTTCACTCGGTGTCTTGAAGAAGCGCATCCATGTCGCGTTGATTTCAGATCCGATTAAAATAATCATCCCGGTTAATTGTAACCAGAGCAACGTGACGATGATTCCTCCGAGTGAACCGTAAGTCGAGTCGTAACTCCCGAAGTTTGAAACGTATAGGCTGAAACCAAATGAGACGACTTGCCAACCGATGACACCGAAGATGGCACCGGGGATGGTACTTTTCCAAAAGACGTGCTGTTGTGGAGATACTTTATAAAAAATCGAGAGCGTTAAAATGAGGACAACCGTCGTAAGAACGTATCGAAACACGTTGATCATCATTTCTTCGGCTCCGGTGATATTGACGGGTAAATACTCAGTGACGAACGAAATGATTTGAGAACCAAATACGTTCGAAAGAATCAGCAGTAGCATCCCGATTCCAAGGAGAATCGTCAATCCGAGTGCCAACCCTTTTTTCACAAAAAAGTTACGTTCATTGTCTTCACCATAAGCATGAAGGGAGGTCGTGATGAGACGGTCGACCCCTTTTGCGGCGGACCAAATCGCCAAAATCGCACCGAGCGATAAAAGACCGCCTCGCGGTTCGCCGATTGCTTCGAAAATTCCCGTTAAAAACCCGGAAGCTGCGGACCCGGGTGCCAAATCGTTCAATTGATTCTGAAACGAATCTTGTGAGACATCGAAAAAGGACAAGAGCGCCAAAATAAAGATGATTCCAGGAAAAATGGATAAAAACCAAAAGAATGCGAGGGTAGCCCCGTAGTCTTGTACATCATGCTCTTGAAATCGTCGAAATAACTCTTTCCCAAATGAAAGCCAATTCTTTTTTTCCTTCACTTCTGTCATTGCCATTATAAAACCCTCCTGACTCAATCGTTAAAAAACGTTTCCCGATTTCGGCAGGGTGTACACCTGATTACTCCTCCGATAAGGTCAAATCATAAAAGCGTTCCTCATGTGAGGCGAGTTTTTCAGCAAGTGAAGGTGGACGAACGGGGAGATGAGGGAGTGCAGACCGTTTGATCCACATCGGTGTATACGATCCGTTAGTCTGTTCTTCTTGGAACTCTTCACCTGTCCCGGTTCCGAATTCACCACCTGTCATCTTCGCCCAATAATAAGGATTTAACTCATTATTAAACGCAACATGGGCAGCGACTCCTTCTAGTTCTACGTGAACACCGAGTTCTTCAAATGCTTCACGTACGGCTGTTTCTTCTGTTGTATGCCCATATTCGACTCCGCCACCTGGAAAAACATAATAGAGGACGTTTTCTTTCTCGCGACGGATCAAAGCCACTTCATCTTGATCATTCATTAAAATAATCGCGCTTCTTAATTTCGTTCGAACCACTGAGATCGTTCCTTTCGTTCCTGTAATTTTGCACAAAACGCACCGACGATTCGCCGATGCGTTCTATTTATTCTTGCGTAGGTTGTTCTAATGATGTGTACATCTCTTGCGTCAATCCGTTCTCGTGAGAGGCGATGACTTTTCCTGCGACGCGCATGCCCAATCGAAGCGCCTCTTCAATCGAATGTTGTTTCATGAGCTCCGAGATGACAGCGGAGAAGAATGAATCACCCGCCCCTGTTGAGTCGGCGACTTTCACTTTTGTCGTCGGGACGTGACCTTGTTCGTTCGTACGAAGATCGACATATACAGCGCCAAGCTCACTCATCGTGACGATTGTGAGGGGGGCACCTTTCATGGCGAGTACTTCCGCGACGCGAAGGGCATCGTCCACTGTGACGATTGACATGTCGGACAAAATTTCCGCTTCCTCACGACTGCAGATGAATCCTGTGAATCCTTGAAGCAAATGACGGTTTCGTTCGATGACGGATAGATGGCCACAGACACCATAAAGCGGTAAATCCATTTCACGACATAGTTCAATCGTCTCGTTCAAGACGTTGACCGATAAGTCTAAATCGATGGCGACCGCGTCGCTCTCTTCGAAGACCGTATCGATTTGACGTAAAATCGCTTCTTCCATACGGGCTTCGTCTGGTTGTTTCGAAATAGATGTTTGAAGATCGCCGTTGTTGTCCATTACAGCGAGCCACATTCCCATACCATTATCGTCAAGCATGTCGACCCCATCGACGTTTACATTCAAGCAACGTAATTCTTCGAGGACACCGACACCGATTTGGTCGTTCGTGACGGTCGAGACGAAGCGGACATCGTTGCCGAGCACACCTAAGTTTTGAGCAACGTTTCGACCTGTTCCGCCATTGGAGAAAGTGATGTCGCCGACATTTTTCGCATCTTTGTGGAGCGGTGCGAAGGAAGTCCCTTTAATATCGACAAAAACCTTGCCGATGACTGCAATCGTATTCATATCTTGTACCACCTTTAGTCAATCTTTCGATCAGTTTCAGTCTGTAGACACATTGTTTCAATTATAACGAAATCGACATATTGTTTCAATCATCGATTCCATTTTGTCGAATAGATCACTCCCATGATGACGTGAGGAGTCGAAGACCGTTCAAAATAACCAAAATAGTGGAACCTTCATGTCCGACGACCGCGAACGGCATGATGAGTAACTCAAAGATGTTCGTTGCGATCAGAACGAGGATCACACCGAGTGCAAAAACGACGTTCTGTAAGACGATTCGATTTAATTTGCGCGATTGACGAATGGCGTCACTCAATCGGACGAGGTCGTTTTTCATTAAGACGACATCTGCCGTTTCTAGTGCGGCATCCGTTCCTTCGCCCATGGCAATCCCGACGTCGGCTGTCGCAAGGGCAGGCGCATCGTTGATTCCGTCGCCGATCATCCCGATTGTTCCATATTCCTCTCGTAACATCTTGATTTGCGAAACCTTCTCTTCAGGCAAGCATTCGGCGATATAGCGTGTCAATCCAGCTTCGTTCGCAATAGCGCGAGCGGTTGCCTCGTTGTCTCCGGTAATCATGATGGTCGCAATCCCTAAGTCGTTCAGTCGCTTGATTGCTACCTTTGCCTCGGGTCGTAGCGTGTCACGTAAGGCGTAAGCACCGATTGTACGTGTCTCGTCACTGATGAAGACGAGTGTATGACCGGCCTCTTTCAATCGTTCGACATCATTTTTAAAGAAATCACCGCTTCGGTCAGCGAACTTCTGTTTTCCGACCCGATACGTCGTCCCGTCAATCGTTGCTTCAATTCCGGAGCCTGTGATGTCTTTGAAGTGTGTCATTTCCCCGGTATGTTTTCCGGTGTAGGAAACGAGCGCTTCAGCAAGTGGATGCATCGAATGCTCTTCGATCAAACTGACAATTCGGTTGACGTCCTCTTCTTCTAATGAAGGTGAGATGAGCGCTTCTTGCACAATCGGTTTCCCAATTGTGAGTGTCCCGGTCTTGTCAAAAGCAATCGCTTTTAGACGTCCCATATTCTCGATATGAGCACCACCTTTAAAGAGAATCCCGTGTTTTGCAGAAGAGGCGATGGCAGCCAGCGCGGCCGGTGTAATGGCAGCGACGAGTGCGCAAGGGGAGGCGACAACGAGAAGGATCATGCCGCGATAGATGCTCGTTTCAAGAGACCACGACGTGACGAACGGTCCGAGAATGATGATGGCCGCAACAGAGAAGAGCACGATTTGAACATAACGTCCTTCATATCGATCGATGAACTGTGCAGACGGTGATTTCTCTTCTTGTGCTTGTTGGACCATTTGAATGATCTTTTGGAACAGCGTTTCAGTCGCAAGTTTTGTCACTTCGATCGTCAATACTCCGTTCAAGTTGACGCTCGATCCGAACACGTCATCACCGACTTGACGATCGACAGGGACGGATTCGCCTGTGATAGCGGCTTCTTCTACGGAAGCATTGCCTTTTACAATTTTTCCATCGACCGGAATGCGTTCACCAGGACGGACATAAATCCGATCTCCGACACGAAGGTCGTCGATATGAACAACCTCGAGTTCATCAGTGTCTGTTAGACGAGTCGCCTGTTCCGGCTGTAATTCCATTAACGATTCGAGGGCACGTTCATTTTTGTTCATCGTATACGTCTCGAGTGCCCCGGATAAAGCAAAGATGAAGATGAGGATTGCCCCTTCCATCCAGTACCCAATCGAAGCGGCACCGATGGCGGCGATAATCATGAGAAGCTCTACATTCAGCGATTTCGTCTCAATCGTGTCCGAAATCCCTTCTTTCGCTTTTGCGTATCCTCCGATGAAGAAGGCGGATAAGTAAAGTGTGACATGAATCCAAGGCGCTCCGCCTTGTGTTTCGGCGATATAAGCGAGTACAATCAATACACCGCTAATGAGCGCCATGATCAATTCAATATGTTCGTACCAGCTAGCCCGTTTGAAAACGTGGCTTTTTTCGTGCGTAACCGATTGGACGTTCATCGATAATCCCTTCTTTCTAATTGAGAATAAATCTCGATTAAATGATAATGACTGATGATGATTATCATCTTCAATTGGCTTGAAATAAAGAATTTATAGAAGTTTAATCTGAATCCTTTATTTATAATGATTATTATCTAGGTTTATCTTATCACGCTTATCAGTGACTCACAAATAAAAAGATTAAGGAGTTTTTGTGTCATGCAAAATATATTTGAACGCCCTTGGACGGTGGCGTTATTGGCGATTTTCAATACGTTGTTATGGGGGAGTGCGTTCCCATTCATCAAGTTGAGTTATGAGAAGCTTGATATTCAATCGAACGAGTATGGGCAACAACTATTGTTCGCTGGCGAGCGTTTTTTACTCGCAGGGATTCTATTGCTCATCATCAGTCAGACCGTATTGAAACGGTCTGTTCGATTGACACGTGAAAAGGTTAAAGCGTATGCGCATCTCGGTTCATTTTTGACGTTTCTACAATATTTGTTCTTCTATATCGGACTTTCCATTTCGACCGGGGTCCAGGGATCGATCATTGCTGGTTCTACTTCGTTTTTCCAAATGGCTCTCGCTCATTTCCGATATGAAGACGATAAATTGAATCGATTGAAGGGGTTTGCTTTGACGTTTGGTTTTTCCGGAATTGTCATCGCAAACTGGCCGGCGACCGGATCTGAAGTTGGTTTTGGCTTAGGAGAGATTTTACTCATCTTGGCGATGGTATCCGGAGCATTCGGGAACTTGATAGCGAAGGACTACTCGAAGACGTATGATGTTGCCCCGATGACGGCTTGGGCGATGGTGATCGGTTCAGTTGGGTTACTGCTGATCGGCTATCTATTAGACCCGAATGGTGTTTCCATGCCGTACACCGCACAGACGATTGCGTTCCTGTTTTACTTGGCGATGTTGTCAGCGATCGGATTTACATTGTGGAACACGTTAATGAAATACAATCCGGTCAGTCGAATTTCACTCTATATCTTCTTAGTTCCCTTATTTGGAGTCATGTTGTCAGGGATTTTACTCGGTGAAACGATTCCGTGGAATGCGGTGGTCGGACTCGGATTCGTTATTGTTGGCATTTATTTATCTACGTATTTTCAAGGTCGCCGTACGAAAAAACAAACGGATGTCATTTGAAAAAGAGACAGAGTTGACGGAATTGAAATCCCATGACAAAATATATTAAAAATTCTGAATTTTAAAGTTCGAAAATCGGTCTTCGTTTGTAAAGACTTGCGTGCGCAATCATTCAAAGGGAGGAGGAAGAAACAATGACTAGAAATCGAATCGTTCGAAACATTCTCATCTCACGTCAGCCGAAAGATGAGTACGTCAAGTACGTGATGAAGTGCGTGAGTCAAAGTTTAAAAGAACGTCACGGTCCAGTGGCGACCCGCGCCACGAGACAAGGTGACGATATTCAGACGAGATGGCAGTTCGATGACCGTGTCGTAGAAGTGACGCTAAAATCCGATGTACTCGCTTCGCTAGACACTGAACCATTCGCGCTAGATGAAGTGTTCATCCGAGCTTTACAGTTAAACGACGATGAATTGGAACGAGTAGTGGAATAAAACAGAGGCAGGTGGTTCATGGGAACCATCTGCCTCTGTTTATAAGTCGATTGGTTTAGCGGTCGACGTGAAGAGTCGTAGCGCCAGAATACCGAGAATGACGGCATACATAAAGAAATAGATCTCTTTCGGTAAAGACAACCAGAAGGCACCAATCATCGGACCTGATATCGAACCGATGCTGAATGAAATACTGTAGAGCATGTTTCCCGTCGGCAGTAACGAACGGGGAAGCACCTCTGTCATGTGCGCCAAACCGAGTGAATAAGTCGATCCTAGCCCGGCGCCGGCAAGTGCGAATAGGAAGAGTAGACCGATATAGGAATCGACAACAAGATTCGCCAAAGTGAATACGAGTGTACCAAACGTCAGCACGATTTGTAAGATCCGCTTCTTACCGTACAAGTCTGCGAGGCGACCAAGAGGAAGCTGAACGACAATCGACATGACGATGAACGTCGTGATGAGTGTGCTCGTTTCCGTCAAACTCATCCCATTCCGAGACGTAAAAATGGGAAAGTTGGCATTTAAGCTCGCTTCGAGAAACCCATATGTAAAGGCAGGGAGAAGCGTGTATCCCGCACCGACAAGAATCAGGCGAATTCGTCCTTTCGAGTCGGTCTTCACTTTTTCGACCTCCGGAAACTCGTTCTCGACTTTAAAGACGAGCATCAACGAAGCGAGACAGAAGAAGACGATAATGAGGAACGGTAACCAAAACCATAGGTCGACGAGTGGTGCGATCAATGGACCGATGGCAAAACCGAGACTGAAAGACATTCCATAATACGCCATCGCTCGACCGAGACTGCGCTTTTCACTTGCTGAGGTCACCCATACTTGTGACCCGTAGTGTAGAGCCGAGTCGCCGAATCCGATGAAGAAGCGCATCATCGCCCAAACGAGTAAGGACGGCCAAATCGGTAAAGCGAAGGTCGCGACAGCCGTCAATACGATACCGAGGACGATGGTCGGTCGGAATCCATATTTACGGACGAATCGCTCCAGGAGAGGCGCAGAGACGATCACACCGACGTAAAGCATCGTCGCGTTCAGTCCGTTCACCCAGGCCGGGGCCCCATCCCGTTCAATCAACGTGGATAAGAGTGGGATGAGCGCACCTTGAATCAAACCGGAAATAAAGACAATCAATAGTAAAATCATAAAACGAAAACGGAGCATAGGTTCACCTCATGAAGTCAAAGTAAAAAGCCGAGAAGGGTCTCAGCTTTTCGTGTCGTCAATCGGTTGTGGAGAGTGATTCAAATGCAGCAATTCATCATCCCAACTGCCTTGACTAAACATTTCATCATGCTCTACTTTGTCTGAAACGAATGCGGCTGTCAATAAGATGCTCAGTACTCCGCCAAAAATAATGATGGCCATCACGGTAATCATGAGGATATAAATCGCAGTCATCTACACGCACCTCGATTCATTTAATATACAGAACATTTCCCGAATTGAAATATTTAAAACGATGTAGCTTTACGAGACTGGAAATCGACCGTCGGATAATAGGCTTGTTTAACGAGTGCGTTCGGCCCGAGACACTTCACGGCAGGGCAGTGACAAGAGAGTGTAGCGTTCAATTGGCTGTTCGTCCACTTATCATACGCCTCTTGGAATGGTGTGTCATAGACGGTGCCGAGTGAACCGAGTTCATCACCGAAATCGGTCACGATGATCTGTCCGTCAAAGATATTCGTGTTGAGACGGGAACGGCCATCTGGGTCGTTTCGAACGGTCACGTTTTTTGTTTCATGAAGTCGCTTCAACAGAGCACGGTCTTCAGGTAGGTCAGAACATGCATAGAATGGTAACGTCCCGAACAACATCCATACGTTCTCGTCACGGACATCGAGTAAGTCATGGATGGCTTGTCGCGTATCAGCGAGCGATGCTGATTCGAGGGCGCTAGCGAAGTCTGCGGGGTACATTGGGTGCACCTCATGCCTTTGGCAACCGAGCGATACGATTTCTTCATGGATCTCTTTCAAGTGCGGAATCGTTCGTTTGTTGATCATCGTCTCCGCGGACACAATGATTCCTTCAGATGTGAGAGCACGTGCGTTGTCTTTCATCGTCTGGAGCATTTTCAATCGTGCCTCTTCACTTGGTTTCCGGTCCATCATCGCGAATCCGCCTTCAAGGAAATCGGCATCGGTACCCCAGTTATGCGAAATGTGCAAAACGTCCAAGTAAGGGGTAATAAGATGATAGCGAGATAACGGTAGCGTCAAGTTCGAGTTGATTTGCGTACGCGCACCACGTTCTTTCGCATAACGTAACAATGGAACGACATAGTTGCGGACCGATTTCATAGACAGCATCGGTTCACCGCCTGTGATGGAGAAGGCACGCAAATGTTCGATCTCATCCAGTCGTTGAATCAACAGGTCGAGCGGAACTTCTGGTTCTTCTGTTTGGTCTAGCATATAACCGACCGCACAATGTTCGCAGCGCATGTTACACAGCTTCGTTGTAGTGACTTCGACATTGGATAAGACGAGTCGACCGTGTTCGACTTGGTCGAGATAGGCTTCCCAAGGGTCGAAAGTTGGGGAGATGTTTTGCATGTGGATTCCACCTTTTCATCAAGTTACACGAAATAGTATGCTATAATAGCAACTCTTTGTCACGAACCAAAGGAGCGATTACAAGATGGGTAAATCACGAACAGATACTGCCGGAAAGATGAACGTCCTAAAATCGAGAACGGAATTACTCTGTCTATCGGTCAATACGCTAGACGAGCATACGACACCTGAAGATTTACATCGCCTGTTAGCCGACATTGATTCGTTGCGCGCTAAAGTAGTGCGTTACGCCAAAGACCTAGAACAATCGTCTCGAAAGGATGAATCAGATTGAAATTAATTACAGGAGATTTTAAAGATGTCACGGTCGAACGACTTGGCATTAATGGAGAAGGCATTGCGACACTTAATCGCATGGTCATCTTCATTCCGAACTTATTGCCGGGAGAACGAGCCAAAGTCGAAATCACGCGTGTGGAAAAAAACTATGCGGAAGCGCGTGTCGTCAAACGAGATAACGACTCGAAAGACCGCGTCAAAGCACCTTGTCCGATTTACGATGAGTGCGGGGGCTGCCAAATCCAACATATGAGTTCACGTCTGCAGATGGAGTATAAGGAAGAAATCGTTCGAAACGCCTTCCGTCAAAAGACGAAACTAAACGTGGACAAATCGGATATCCGTCCAACAATCGGAATGGAAGATCCATGGTATTACCGGAACAAGTCACAATTCCCACTCGGCACGCGTCGCGGTGAGGTCGTATCGGGTCTCTACAAACCGAACTCGAACCATCTCGTGCCGATCGAGCACTGTATGGTCCAACAACGGGATACGACGAACATCAACAATGCGATTGTCCGTATTTTAAACGAACTTGATATTCCCGTCTACGATGCACGTCGCGACACGGGGTACGCGCGTACAATCGTCGTCCGTTCGGGTTATAACACGAACGATGTTCAAGTCGTTTTGGTCGTCGGACATGAAGATGTCCCTGATTTAGATGAATTGAGCGACCGCATCATGGAATTGCCGAATGTTGTGTCGTTCCATATCAATATCAATGCAAACCGTTCGGGTGTTATTTTCGGTTATCGGACAGTTCACATCGCCGGTCAGGAGAAAATGGATGAACAATTAGACGACGTTCATTATCACTTATCACCACGCGCATTCTTCCAGTTGAATCCGGCACAGACAGAAAAAATGTACCGTGAAGTGGTCGAGGCCGCAGGATTGACAGGTGAAGAACGTGTGATCGATGCGTATGCAGGAGTAGGGTCGATCGGACTTTGGTTAGCCCCATATGCGAAAGAAATCCGTGGAATGGAAGTCGTGCCGGAAGCGGTCGAAGATGCCAATGACCATATGCGTGAAAATGGCTATAACCATGTCACATACGTCGAAGGGCGTGCCGAGCATTGGATTCCACGTTGGGTAAAAGATGGATGGATCCCAGACGTCATCGTAGTCGACCCGCCACGCACAGGGATGGACCATCAATTGATCAATTCCATCATCTCTTCTAAAACGAAGCGAATCGTTTACGTGTCATGTAACCCGCAGACGCTCGCACGTGACGCCGACCAGTTGATGAAAGCGGGATACAAAGTGAATTACGTACAGCCGTATGATATGTTCCCACAGACATCTCATGTCGAGTCGGTCGTCGTATTCGAGAAAAAGAAAAAGAAAAAATATTGACGAGACCGTGAAAAGGCTTGTCACGTAAGCGTTTTCACGATATAGTTCAGATGTCAGACTTCTTTTCAAATATAGAAGTGGAGGAACATCCTATGATCTCACAAGAACGCGTACAAGAACTCGTCCATAAAGCCATCGAAGCGCGCAAACGCGCCTATACACCGTATTCAAAGTTTAAAGTAGGAGCTGTCGTCATCGATACATCAGGAAACGAAATTACAGGATGTAACGTGGAAAACGCCTCGTACGGATTGTCAATGTGTGCCGAACGCACAGCCATTTTTAAAGCCGTGTCAGAAGGTAGTGACGCGATTGAAACGGTCGTCGTCGTCGGTGACACGGAAGGCCCGATTTCACCATGCGGTGCGTGCCGCCAAGTGATTGCTGAATTCGCTGGCGAAGATTTCACGTTGATTCTTGCAAACTTGAACGGTGATACGAAAGTGATGACGAAAGAAGAGATGTTGCCTTACGGATTTTCACCAAAAGATTTAACATAACAAGCTGCGGACGTTTGTCCGCAGCTTGTTTATTTGTCTTTATATTTCTTTTCACTCACTGAGTCATCTTTGGAGTGACGTTTATTCTTTTCATCCTTCACTCGTTCGTTCAATTCCTCTACAGGAATCGGGTCGACGGTTTGCATGCCGTCTTCGTCAAAGATGCTTTCTTTGTCCGTGTCTACCGCGTCCGGATTATCAAACGGACGTTTCGAAGTGGGTCGTTTCTTTTCCATCCAATCGCCTCCTTCCATTAGCCATTCCACTCGTAGAAATGTTGTAAACGTTTTCGATAATGGTTTTGAGATTATAAAATGGTGGAATGAAGAGTGCATAGTGAAGGAGGGGTTAGGATGGATCGGAAAGTGTTGATGGGGATTGTCTTAGGTGTTGCCGGTGCGGCGCTCGTTGCACCAAAAGTGGCGGCACTGCTTTCGCAACGTGAGGAAGAAGATACGTGGCAGAAGATGGATGAACGGGAAAGCGTCGATGCGAATCAAGATGAAGCGGAGCAAGGGCTCACGCAACTTGATTCAAGTCACCGTGCCGAATGGCAGGCGAACGGTTTTCCACAGACGCATGCCGAACGCGAACGACTTGAACGAGAGTCGGTCGAACAATATAAAGGGAAAGACATATGAAAAGGCAGCCATCGCGGCTGCCTATTTACATATCAAATTCATCGTCAGGTAGAAGCGGCAGACCGACAGTGACAGTCGTTCCTTGTCCGACTTCAGAGCTGAAATGAAGGGACCCTTCATGACGCTCGATAATGTGCTTCGCAATGGCCAAACCGAGGCCGGTTCCGCCATCTTTTCGTGTCCGTGATTTATTGACACGATAGAAGCGTTCCGTCAATTTGTCTAAATCTTCTTTCGGGATGCCTCGACCTTCGTCACGTATTTCCGTAATTGCATATTCGGTTTCGGCGAACGTTTTCACATGAATCGTCTTGCCAGCATCCGTATATCGGAGCGCGTTGTCGAGAAGATTGCCGATGACTTGTTCGAGTCGGTCATGGTCACCGAGGATGATCAAGTCGAAGTCTAAATCCGATTCGATTGTCACGCCTTTCGCACGGGCAATCGGTTCAAGACGATAGAGGACGTCTTCAAGTACTTGCGAGTAAACGACCGGTTCTTTCGTCATCGGGTACGAATCGCGCTCTAGCTGGGCGAGATCGAGTAAGTCCGTGACAAGGCGCTGAAGCCGGTTCGTCTCGTTCTCGATGATGTCGTAATATTGCACCCTCGTTTTTTCATCCAATGACTCATCTTGGAGCATCTCGGTATAACCGCGGATGTAAGAGAGTGGCGTGCGAAGTTCGTGACTGACGTTAGCGAGAAACTCTTTACGCTGTTCTTCAACAAGTCCGAGCGATTCCGCCATCGAGTTGAGCGTGTCTGCTAGTTCACCAATTTCGTCATCGTAGACAATCGGAATGCGGTGGGAGAAATCACCTTGCGCATAGACTTGAGAGGCACGCTTCATCTGAATGAGTGGTTGGATGATCGTGTCGATGATCTGTTTACCAAAAATGAGTAAGTTCACAATCATGAGGACGAGTAAAAACGTGATCATGAGCCGAATCGGTTGGAACGGTTCACTGATTTTACTGAGCTCCATATACAAAATGAGTGCATTGTCGAGTTCATCGTCGCGGATGAGAGGAAATGCGGTCATCAAAATGTCGACGTCCTCGGTCGGATGTTTCCGGGTCACCGAGATGGCATAACCGTCCTGCAACCGTTCGAGGTCCTGCTGCCTTAAAAAGGTTTTACCGGAGCCGAGTGTGTCCTCTCGAACGGAGGAGAGGAACACTTTCGTTTCGGTCAATTCGTTCGTGTACGTCATACTATCGGCGAACGCGTCCGAGAAACCGTCGGCCTTATAGATGGTGACAAGTTTCTCACCGCGATTGATGAGCAGTTCTTCTTGCGTTTGAATATAGAACTTGTCGTACAGATAAAACGTCATGATGAGAAACACGAACGCTGAGAAGAGGCTGGCTGTCCAGATGGTAATCCAAATCCGCTTCCTGATCGTGTATCGTTTCATCCGTTTGCCTCGAATTTGTAGCCAATTCCCCAGACTGTCTGAATATAACCGCCCGCCTCGCCGAGTTTCAGGCGAAGCGTCTTAATGTGAGTATCCACCGTGCGAAGGTTTCCATGATACTCGGTCCCCCAAATCTGATCAAGTAATTGTTCACGGGAGAATACTTTTTCGTCGTTCGTGATGAATAGGTAGAGCAAATCAAACTCTTTTCGTGTCAAGTTGACGGTCTTCCCTTTCACACTGACGGCACGTCCTTCGATATCGATTGAGAGGACTCCGATATCAAACGTAGCTTCTTGTTCTTTTGAGAAGCTGTGCGTGCGACGGAGCGTCGCTTCGATTCGTGCGAGTAACTCGCGTGGGCTAAACGGTTTCGTGATGTAATCGTCCGCCCCGATTTTCAGGCCGTGAATGCGGTCGAGCTCTTCTGAGCGTGCCGTCAACAGGATGATGGGGACGTTTGAGAACTCACGGATGCGCATGCAAGCCGTCAATCCATCGAGTTCCGGCATCATCACGTCAAGTAAGACGAGATGGAACGTCTCTTCTTTCAAGCGTTCGATTGCTTCTAGGCCGTTTGAGGCGGTGACCGTCTCATACCCTTCTTTTTCTAAATTCGATACAAGTAAATCACGCATTTGTTCTTCGTCATCGGTCACGAGGATACGAAACATTGATTCTGACATATGCCATTCTCCTTTGCAAAACGGTTAACGGGAGTTGTGATAAATCCCTCATACTTCTATCATACCTATCTCTTCGAATTAGAACAGATTTATTCGGCTCCGACAAGTTCCCTCCATCAAATCCACACAAAAACGCCACAAAAAAGCCAATTCTTTGACAGAATTGGCTCATGCTTCGAGTTGTGCCTCGTATGGCACTTCGTATTCCGGGACGTGTAGGGCATGCAAGTATAGTTGGAAGCTCGACTTGGATACTTCATATAAAACATACTCCACGTCACCTTGGTTGATCTCCGCAAGCAGTTCGGAACGAATCTCGTTCGCGCAAAACGCGTACGGAAGCTTCTCTGCTGCAGCAATCGATCGTTCATTCGATTTACGGATTTTTAAGAACACACTTTCAATATCAAGATCGAAGAACAGTTCTGAGAAGAACGCCTCTTTCGCCACTTGATTATAACCTTTGCCGTGATACGGCTTGCCAAGCCACGTGCCAAGGAATCCATATCCGGATTCGACATCGAACAAGCTAATCGTCCCAATCGGGGTGCCATACTCGTTCGTGATGGTACGTGAGATGATATTTCCTTGCTCTTCTAGCTCGATGACTTGCTTCGTGCTAAATAAAAACTCGTCAAAATGGACCGTCTTTTGACGGACATACGGAAAGACATCTGGGTGTTGCATCAGTTCGAACAACTCCGCGCAGTCGGTGAGCTCACGAAATTTGAGCACCTTTACATTCCTCCTCCTATTTCAGACCGCTGAAGAATAGTCGTAACGAAAGCATACTTCTGGCTTCGCTGTTCGAACCGCCTTGGCTGCTTTATGAAGTTACAAGATAATTTTATATAGTATTTTTAAAAAAGCAAGTAAATTATGCGTAAAAACCCTTATGAAAAATAATGAAAATTACTCGACCTCATGATGGGTTTCAGCACGGTCCGTTTTGTACACGACTTCACCGTTCACAATCGTCATAATCGGCTTCGATAAGTAGTCGAGCGGGAAGTGACTCCAAAGCACCAAATCGGCATCTTTTCCTACTTCAAGAGATCCGATTCGGTCAGCGACACCTAGTGATTCAGCTGGATTGATGGTGATCCCTCGCAACGCGATATCGACAGGAAGTCCTTCACGTGCCGCAAGTCCGGCGCACAAGTTCAAATATTGGACCGGCGTGTACGGATGGTCGGTCGTGATGGAGACGATCATACCATGCTCATGGAGAATGCGATACGTCTCCCATGTCTTGTTCTGGAGCTCGATTTTAGATTTTCGAGTAAACGTCGGTCCGACGGTGACATGTTTCACACCGAGTTCTTGTAGTTTTTCAACGACAAGATGACCTTCTGTACAATGTTCGATACGATAGTCGAGATTGAACTCTTGGGCAAAGCGAACGACAGATAAAATGTCATCGGCGCGGTGGGCATGCACACGAATCGGCATCTCTCGGTCGAGGGCAAGTTGAATCATCTGACTGCCGAACGTTCCGATCGTTTTGGTCGACCCGACGGTACGGAACGCTTCACGAAGCAACCCCATAATCCCCATCCGCGTCAAATCACCGGTTTTCCCCATACTATGAATCCGTTTCGGGTTTTCGCCGAGTGCCATCTTCAATCCGGCATAACGACGGACGATCATGTCGTCAATATAGCGACCGTGTGTTTTGATGACACTGGTCACACCACCGATGACGTTCATACTTCCTGGCATGACCTGAACGGCGGTTACGCCTGCCATCAGCGCTTCTTGAAATCCTTCGTCAAGCGGGTATACCCCGTCAATTGCACGTGCATGAGGCGTCATCGCTTCGACCGTCTCATTGGCGTCGTTTCCGACAGAGCCGGTTCCTTCATCATATAATCCGAGGTGGGTGTGAGCATCGATGAAGCCCGGGAATAAAAAGTTTCCTTCGGCTTCAATGACATGCTCCCCGTCAGTCGGTTCAAGTAAATCGGACATTTCGACGATTTTCCCGTCCCGAACACGGAGGTCTCCGTAAAAATGGGGGGCAGTGATGGGGTAAATATGGGCATTTCGAATTAGTAAGTGACTCACAATTCATTCTCCTTAAACATCTTGTAGTAGTTGTGTTAGAGCCGGTTCCAATGTTTCATAGCGGAAGTCGAAACCATGTTGAAGTGCCTTCGTCGGAACGACTTTCGCTCCTTCTAGGACGATGGCGCTCTTTTCGCCGAGGGCGAGTTGCATCATTGGGGCAGGTGCCGGAATCCAGTGAGGACGATGCATCACGTTCGCAATCGTCTTCCCGAACTCATTCATCGTCACCGGTGTAGGTGCAGTGCCGTTGACGGGTCCTTCAATGGAATCAGTCTCGATGACGTGCACGAACAAGCGGACGAGGTCGTCTAAATGAATCCAAGGAACCCATTGCTCTCCTGATCCAATTTTACCACCGACCCCGAACTGATAGGGGAGTTTCATTAATGGGAAAGCACCGCCATCATTCGATAAGACGACTCCGGTGCGCATCGTCACAAGGCGAACACCTAAATCACGAATGGGCTCTGCTTCTTGTTCCCAGAGGACGCAGACGTTCCCGAGGAAATTAGTCCGTGTCGGCAATGGGGTTTCTTCGGAATACGTGATGGAACGATCTTCACCGTATATACCGATGGCCGAGCCGCTAATGACGACCTGTGGCTTTTGTTTCAACTGTTGAATAATTCGGACGACTTCCTTCGTCCCTTCGATTCGACTTTGAAGGATGGCTTGTTTCTGTTTGTGTGTCCATCGCCCGTCGTTGATTGAGGCGCCGGCCAAATGAATGAACGCATCTGTTCCTTCGAGTTCCTCTTCTGGTTTACTATTCGGTGTCAACCATTCGATAAACGATACCCCGTGATGGCGGGGACGTGGATGACGCGTCAACACGACGACTTGATGTCCGGCGTCGGCGAGTGCACGAACGAGTGGTTGACCGATGAGCCCGGTTCCACCAGTGATTGCGATTTTCATGAAATTCCCTCCGATATCATGTGTTGTTTCTAAAATGGGTATAAGTCAGTATATCCAGATGAATACCCTTTCTTCTAACTTATCAAAAATCCTCTACGTTTCTTGAACGTGATATGTTAGAAACATGGAATGGAGGGGAGTCGTTGTGAAAATTGCAAAGTTCACGACCCAAAAGAAGAACCAAGATCGACTGAACGTCTTCATCGAACGGGAGGGGAAAGAAGAGTTTGCGTTCGCCATCGATGTTGACGTATTCATCAAGTACGGGCTCACAAAAGGGATGGAGCTCGAAGACGATTTTGTGCAAGACGTCCTTGAGGCGGAAGAAGCTCAGAAAGCCTATAAGTTGGCCATCAATTATTTATCGTATCGAATGCGCGCCATTTCAGAGGTAAGGGACTATCTTGTGAAGAAAGAGTTAAGTGAATCTGCTATCAAACATGCCATCACGCGACTAATCGAGCAGCGTTATTTGAATGATGAGGAGTTCGCAAAAGCGTATGTCCAAACGAAATTCAACACAAGTCCAAGTGGACCAATCAAAATCAAACGCGAGCTCGAACAGCTCCGAATCCCAACGGACGTTGTTGAATCCGTATTAGAATCAATCTCACACGAAGATCTCGTCGAGAAGGCTGGAAAGTTCGTGAAAAGGAAACAACTGGAAACAAATCGTCGTTCTGCCACAGAAGTGCAACAAAGAATTCAACAAACCCTGATGCAAAGGGGGTTTACCTTTGATATTATTTCAGAGGCGATTCAAACTTTTTGGGAAGAAGAGGACGAAGATGTCGAGGTTGCGGCATGTCTGAAACAGGCTGAGAAGTTGAGTCGGAAGTTCAGCGGATACGACGCGTTCGAACGCAAACAGCGCATGAAGATGCAGCTTCGGCGCAAAGGATTTCCGTATGATGTGATTGAACGTACGTTAGATCGAATCGCTGAAGAAGAATCGTGATGGGACATCTGTTTACGGTAGGGGAAAACACGAAAAGGTGGGTCTACATTGACGATTTTAGAATGGATTACAGCACTGACACCGATTGTGGCCGTGCTCATCTTATTGGTCATTATGCGTTTACCTGCATCGGTAGCCATGCCCTTGTCACTTGTGACGACGGCGATTTTAGCGTTCTTCGTCTGGCAATTGGATGCGACACGAATTATGGCGGCGACATTACAAGGACTCGTCATCGCCGTCACGACAGTATGGATTGTCTACGGGGCAATCGGAATGATGAATACGATGAAAGAAGGGGGCGGGATGAACGCAATTCGTTCCGGATTCGTCAACATCACACCTGACCCGCGTATTCAAGTTTTGATTGTCGGATGGTTATTCGTTTCATTTATTGAAGGCGCATCTGGATTCGGGACGCCTGCAACGGTTGCAGCACCGCTCTTGATCGCACTCGGGTTTCCACCGATTGCCGCCGTTGTCATCGCACTATCTGCAGACGTGTCGGCTGTGACATTTGGTGCGGTCGGGACACCTGCACTCATCGGGATCGGGAACGGTCTATCTTTAGATGTGAACCAACCTGAATCGATTGCCTTCTTGACAGAGGTCGTCTTGCAGACGGTGTTGATCGATATGGTGGTCGGCCTATTCATCCCGTTCATTTTGATTTTGATGTTGACGCGGTTCTTCAGTAAAGAGAAGTCGATAAAACCCGCACTTGAGGTATTTCCGATTGCGATTGTGGCGGCGTTGTTATACAGCGTACCTGCGTACATTTGGACACTCATCCTCGGATTTGAGTTCGGTGGCATGCTCGGTGGTTTAACCGGTCTGGTCATCCTCGTGGCCATGGCTCGTAAAGGAATTCTCATGCCGAAACGCGTCTGGACGTTTGATGGATATGTGGATGAGCTAGAACCATCTGCTGAAAAAGTGACGCTCAAATCAACCACGCGAGAATTGCCTCAGTGGAAGGCGTGGGCACCTTATCTTATTTTGACGATTTTCTTAGTGCTCACCCGTACCGTACCATTTTTAAACGAACTCTCTCGCAGTGTCCGAATCAATCTCCCGGACATTCTTGGGGTAGAAGGAGTTTCGACGTCTTGGGAACCGTTCTATTCACCAGGTTTTATGTTTATCCTGACGATTATTGCGACATTCTTCTTACACAACATGAGTTGGTCACAAGTGACATCGGTGTTTAAGGCGACGACACTTGGAGTCGTCGGAACGGCCATCACGTTAGCGGCGTCGGTTCCAATGGTTCGTATATTCATCCACTCTGAAAATGGCGGTGCCGGACTCGCTTCGATGCCGGTCGAGCTTGCGACGGCAGCTGCTGATACGTTCGGTGGGGTGTGGCCACTTGTCGCACCGTGGATTGGGGCCCTTGGTGCCTTCGTTTCAGGTTCGGCGACGTTTTCCAATATGATGTTCTCGAGTTTGACGACAAACGTTGCGGAGTCGGTTGGACTTGATAACACGCTCGCTTTATCGATGCAGATGGCGGGAGCGAACGCAGGAAACATGATCTGTGTGTTGAACGTCGTAGCGGTCGCATCGGTTGCTGGATTACTCGGCAAGGAAGGGACCATCATCCGTTACACGCTCATGCCGATGATTTATTACGTGACGGCGACGGGGGTCATTGGTCTCATTTTAGGCATGTTTTTCTTAAACTAAATCAAGTTACAGTTTTTTTACAGAATAATGTTGACAATTTTCAGAACAGTCTGCTAAGGTTTGAGTAGATTTTAAAACTATGAAACGAGAGGAGCCAGAATGATGAACAACATTGCACTCACAAACACACTCAAAACATCATATGGCTACTCGTATTTAACTGCGTGACATTGGCAGCTGGATAGGGGTAGTGTCCTTTCCCTGACCATGCAAAAGACTGAAGACTACTTCAAGCGCGCTTCATTTGATTGGTTGCACAATCAGGTGGAGTGCGCTTTTTTGCGTGCTTGGATGGGTGAGGCGGAAGGGGGAAATCAGTCATGAAACTGATTAAGCAATTGGATTGGTTTATTAAAAGACAGAAACGAACGTATGTGATTGCAATCATTTTACTGATCATCACAGGGGTTGTAGATATGCTGCCGCCTTGGATTATTGGTCAGGCGATCGATGCGATTCGTGAAGGAAGTTTGACGACAGAGCGATTGATTCTGATTGTATCGTCGCTACTCGGCATTATGGTGTTATCTTACGTGATGTCGTACTTGTGGATTGCCCGACTCTTCGGGACAGCCTTTTTACTTGAAAAGAAATTGAGAGGTCGCTTCTTTGGTCACCTCCTCAAACAAACACCGCGCTTCTATCAACAACATCGCACAGGTGACTTGATGGCACTTGCGACGAATGACTTAAAAGCGGTGGAGCGGACAGCGGGATTTGGGGTCATGACATTAGTCGACTCGTTCAACATGACGCTCATCGCCTTGACGATTATGGGCGTGTTCATCGATTGGAAGTTGACGCTCGCAGCACTTTTGCCAATGCCGATTCTCGCCTGGTCGATGAATAAACTTGGGAGTCAGATTCATACACGTTTCACGGCAGCCCAAGATTCGTTCGGCGTGATGAACGACCAAGTCGTTGAATCCATCTCTGGTCTTCGGGTCGTCCGCTCCTTCGTCCAAGAAGAGGCGGATACGAAAAAATTTGATGACATCACGGATGACGTGATGGCGAAAAACATGCATGTCGCTAAAATTGACGTCTTGTTTGAGCCGGTTATCAAATTACTCGTTGGACTCAGCTATTTGATCGGACTCTCGTTCGGGACGTATCTCGTCTTTACGAACGACATCACGCTCGGTCAACTCGTTTCCTTCAACATTTATTTAGGGATGTTGATTTGGCCGATGTATGCCTTCGGGGAACTCATCAACGTCGTCCAACGAGGAACGGCGAGCTTGGAACGGATTGAGACAACGATGAATGAGGTACCGGACGTTTCGTCAACCGGAACGGTTCACATCGATGTACCAGAGAAAATCACCTTCAAATCGCTCTCATTCCGTTATCCAAACTCGAATCGGGAGTCGTTAGAAGACATCGTCCTGCACGTCTCGCGTGGTGAGACGATTGGGATTGTCGGACCGACTGGAGCTGGGAAGACGACGTTGTTACGTCAATTGCTCCGGGAGTATCCGATTGACGATTCCCTTCTCGTGAACGGGGTGCCGATTTCGGACATTAAACTTGAAACGGTCCGTGGCTGGAGTGGGTATGTGTCACAAGAGCACCTCCTATTCTCGAAAACGGTGCGTGATAACATTCGTTTCGGAGTCGATGATGTCTCGGATGAAGCACTCGACAGAGCCATTCACCTCGCGGCGTTCGATACAGACATCGAACACTTGGAGAACGGTCTCGATACCGTCGTTGGGGAGCAAGGGGTCATGCTGTCAGGTGGACAAAAACAACGATTATCGATTGCACGTGCTTTACTGAAAAATCCTGAGATTCTGCTTCTTGACGATTCGCTCTCAGCGGTCGATGCGAAGACGGAATCACGCATAATCGATTCGGTCCGCACGAGCCGTGAGGCGAAGACGACCTTTATCGTGGCGCACCGTCTTTCTGCGGTGGCACATGCCGACCAAATTCTCGTCCTTCAAGACGGACGAGTCACCGAGCGCGGCACCCACGACCAACTGATGGAACGACACGGTTGGTACTATGAACAATTTATTCGACAAGGAGAGACGGAGTAATCCGGGAAAGGGGGAATCTCTCATGATCGATCAATATGAATTAGATCCGGTCCGCCGGAAGAAGACGATCCGCTCACTCGTTGGTTATGCCAAGCAAGTGAAGCGCTCCATCTTCCTCGGACTGACATTACTCTTTTTAGCGGTCGGTGCAGAACTTGCCGGGCCGTATATCGCCAAAATCATTATCGATGAGCATATCGTCGCCATCGAACGTGACTGGGTTCAAGTCGAATCCGGCGGTAGTGTTTCCTTTAATGGAGATTCTTATGAGAAAGAAACGAGACTAGATGGCCAAGAGGTGATTCAGCCGGTCTCGATCGTACAAACGACCGATGGTTACTATCTCGTACCTGATGTGGTTATAAGCGGAGGCGTTCGTGAAGTCGAAGGCGACGTGCTGACGATTTCAAGAGGAGACGAGACGGCGACATATGACAATATTGCCGCGCTCTCGTCGACCGACGTGTTCCAGTTCTATCAGACGGATTTACGAGCTGTCCTTCTCTTATCGGGATTGTACGTCGTCCTGTTACTATTTGCGGCCGGATTGAACTGGGGACAACAGATGCTCCTACAACGATCAGCGCATAAAATCGTAAAGACGATGCGTCTTGACGTGATGAAGCATCTTCAAACGATTCCGGTACGTTATTTTGACCAGACACCAATCGGGAAGATTGTCAGTCGTGTCACGAATGATACAGAGACGATTCGCGACCTGTATTTAGGAGTGCTCGCTCGTGTCTTCCAAAGTGTCGTCATGATGATTGGGGTACTCATTGCGATGTTCTTCCTAGACGTGCGTCTAGGGCTCGTCTCGCTCATTATCATCCCGGTCGTCATCGTCTGGATCAAGTTGTTCCAACGTTTCTCGACAAAAAATAACTTCCGTGTCCGCGCACTCGTCGCGGATATGAACGCGCAGTTGAACGAGAGCATTCAAACGATGCCAATCATTCAATCATACGTCCGCGAAAATCTCGTTTATGACGAGTTCAATGAGAAGAACAGCGACAACTTCCAAACGAGACGAAAGTTGTTGAAATTGGATGCGTTGATGAGCCACAATCTCGTCAACTTCTTCCGAAACATGGCGCTCGCCTTGCTCATCTGGTTTGTCGGGGCACAAACGCTTGGTACGGGAAGTGTCTTAACACTCGGGATTCTGTACGCGTATATCGACTATGTTTCGCGGATCTTTGAGCCGGTGACACAGATCATGAACCAATTGTCACCACTCCAACAAGCGCTTGTCTCGGCCGACCGGATGTTCCAACTGCTCGACGAGAAAGGGGAACCGGTCTCATCAGAACGTCTTCCACGCTTTAAAGGGGATGTCGTCTTTGATGACGTGACCTTCAGTTATGAAGCAGGGAAACCGGTGTTGCAACAGATTGAAATACACGCAGCTCCTGGTGAGACGGTCGCACTCGTTGGGCATACCGGAAGCGGGAAGAGTTCAATCATGAACTTGCTCATGCGTTTCTATGACCCCTCGGCCGGAGTCCTTCGAATCGATGGCATGGACGTGACTAAACTACCGACGCAGGCGGTACGAGACCATCTCGGGATCGTCTTACAAGACCCGTTCCTATTCACTGGAACGATTCGGACGAACGTCACGCTTGGAGATGAGACGATTACGGACGAACAGGTATGGAAAGCACTCACAGCCGTCGGGGCAGACCGCTTCGTGAAGCAGCTACCGCAAGGCATCGATGAGCCGGTGATCGAGCGTGGAGCTTCACTCTCGAGTGGAGAACGACAGCTGGTCAGTTTCGCACGCGCCCTCGTCTTTGACCCGGCCATCCTCGTCCTCGATGAAGCGACAGCGAGCGTCGACTCGGAGACGGAGGCATTGATTCAGGACGCGCTCAAGACACTCACGTACGGTCGGACGACATTTGTCATCGCGCACCGACTCTCGACGATTCGGGAAGCGGACCAGATTCTCGTTCTCGACCACGGGCGAATCATTGAGCGAGGCAATCACCAGTCACTCATCGAGTATGGTGGTGTCTACGCCCGAATGCATGAATTACAGAGTAAACAACAAGCCATCAGTTAAGGAGGTCACATGGAAATCAAGGGGAAATATAACCGCGCCAAAGTGTTTAACGAACGAATCGATGATATGACGCGGAATCAAATTGAAACATTGCTCGACCAACCGTTCACACAAGGGGCATCGATTCGGATCATGCCGGACATGCATGCGGGGAAAGGATCGGTCGTTGGAACAACGATGACGATTCAAGACAAAGTCGTGCCAAACCTGGTCGGTGTCGATTTAGGGTGTGGGATGCTTTGTACGGAGATCAAAGCCAAGCGGATCGATTTTCAACGACTCGATGACCTCATTCGTGAACTCGTACCGAGCGGGATGAACATTCGGGAGAAGGTTCATCCATACGCATCTGAACTTCCATTAGAAGAGGTGCGAGCGCCGTATAAACTCGACCGAGCCTTGCGCTCGGTCGGGTCGCTCGGCTCGGGGAACCACTTTATTGAAGTGAACCGAGATGACTCGGGACGTACGTTTCTTGTCATTCATTCCGGTTCGCGCCATCTTGGGGTGCAGATTGCCGATCACTATCAGGAGCGAGCGATTCAACACATGATGGAAACACATGATGTAAAAGAAGAAATTGAGCGTTTGAAAGCCTTAGGTCGACAACAAGAAATCTCGGCTTATCTGGAAACAGAGCGGGCGTCACGGAAACCATTTCGAGACCTGGCTTATGTGGAGGGAGCGGATATGGACGATTACATGCATGACGTGCGCATCGCTCAACAATACGCGGCGGCGAACCGTCGTGCGATGACTGATGTAATCGTCGAAGCGATGAATTGGAACATCGTCGATCAATTCGACACCGTCCATAACTATATCGATCATGATGCGATGATCCTGCGAAAAGGGGCCATCTCCGCTCAAGAAGGAGAGCGAGTCATCATTCCGATGAACATGCGAGACGGTTCGCTCATCTGTACGGGGAAAGGGAATCCAGACTGGAACTTCTCGGGTCCACACGGCGCAGGTCGGATCATGTCTCGGTCGGCCGCGCGGAAACGCGTCGATTTCAAAGAATTCAAACGTTCGATGGAAGGTGTCTGGTCGACATCAGTTCGCCCATCGACAATCGATGAATCACCATTTGTGTATAAGTCGATGAAAGAAATTGTTCGTTATATCGAACCGGCCGTTCAAATCGATCAAATCATCAAGCCACTTTACAACTTCAAGGCGAACTGAGTCACGTACTCAGTCTCGTCTTTTTCTTTTTTCGTAAAATCTGATACGCTTACATCGAGGTGAACGATGTGGAAAAGCGGTTAAGTGACTTATCGAAATATGAGTTAGAGCAAGAGATTCAAGCATTACATGAACGGAAACGAAAGGCTGAACAGATGGGCATGGTCAGCGAAATTGAAGTCGTCCTTCGACGGATTGCGATTGCCGAAAGCTATTTGATTGACCCATCATCGTTTCGTCCAGGTGAAACATATGTCGTCAATTACAATGACCGTCCGTTTCGCTTGAAATTCGTCAACGGCGTCATGGGCTGGGGGACGTTTGAAGGCGAGATGACAGAACGGGCCATCCCGCTCTCAGAATTGTCGGAGGTGAAGCGATGAACCGGAACGAACAATATGAACGGCTTGCGGTCATTCTAAAAGAGAAAAATGACGTCTTGAACGATTCAGAAGCGGTGACGTGGGTCGAAGTGTTATGGGAAGATTTTGAGACCTCACTTGCCAAGGCGGGCGAACCGTATCCGGGAGAGGCAAAGGCTTTCCAATACGTCATTCAACAGATCGATGCATATGGGGCACAGCTCCATTTGTTCCAAACGAAAAACGAAAAGTTCAAGCATTTGATGTCTAAACGGAACTTACACTGAGTCACGTCCTTAGGGCGTGACTTTTTTATTGCAATTCTTCAACAATTCGTTATAATGAAGGTCGCTAATAGTTTGTTTTAAAGTATAGTATAAATAAACTTTCTTTAGTTGAACTCATGTTTCACTAAACAAGAAGGAGGCGTTCAGTCGTTGGAAGTAGGTCAAAACATTAAGCGGCTCCGGATCAAAAAAGGGTTGACCCAAGAGGAGCTGGCGGAACGTACCGATTTGAGTAAAGGCTATATTTCTCAAATCGAGCGGGATTTAAGCTCTCCCTCACTAGAAACGTTATTCGATTTATTGAATGTCCTCGGGAGTTCCCCGAAAGAGTTTTTTGATGAAGACTTGAATCAAAAAGTGGTGTACACCGTTGACGATCGCACCATCTATACGGATGAAGAACGCAAATATCGGACAGAATGGCTCATCCCGGAATCGAATGAAAAAGAGATGGAGCCAATCCTTGTCACATTTTTCAAACATGGAGAGTTCAAACAATATGAGCCTTCGCGTTCGGAGACGCTCGTATACATCTTGTCCGGTAAAATCGCCTTGAAATTAGGGAACCACACATATTTTGCCAAGACAGGGGAAACCCTTTATTATGTCGCCTCGGATTCGCATCAACTCGTCAACGATAACGATGGAGAGAGTGAATGTCTCATCGTCGCGACCCATTCATATTTATAAGTCAACAGAGGAGGAAACAGCATGAATGCAGAGACAATTATTCGCTTTGACCACGTGTCAAAGCGTTACGACGACACAGTCGTCCTTGAAGATATTAGTTTTGAGATTGAGCGTGGGAAGTTTTATACGCTTCTCGGTCCATCGGGATGTGGGAAGACGACGATTTTGCGTCTCATCGCCGGATTTACCGATGCGACCGAAGGAGGTATTCACTTCAGCGGGAAACGAATCAACGATGTGCCGGCTAATAAACGACAAGTGAATACCGTGTTCCAAGATTATGCGCTGTTTCCTCATTTAAACGTATTTGAGAATGTGGCATTCGGTCTCCGGATTAAAAAATTGAAAGAAGCAGATGTGAAAGCGAAAGTGGAGCAGGCTCTCAAGTTTGTTAACTTAGAAGGATACGGCTCGCGCGAAATCGATGAGATGTCAGGTGGACAGCGCCAACGTGTCGCCATCGCCCGCGCAATCGTAAATGAGCCGGAGGTCATTCTCCTTGATGAACCGCTCTCTGCCTTAGACTTGAAACTTCGTACGGAGATGCAATATGAACTTCGTGAGTTACAGCAACGTCTTGGCATTACCTTTATTTTCGTCACACACGACCAAGAAGAGGCGCTCGCCATGTCGGATGAGATTTTCGTCATGAACAACGGGAAAATTGTTCAGAGTGGGACACCGACTGATATTTATGATGAACCGATCAACCGTTTCGTTGCAGACTTTATCGGTGAATCCAATATCGTGCCGGGTGTCATGCCGGAAGACAATGTCGTCACGTTTGCTGGTAAAACGTTTGACTGTGTCGACCAAGGATTTGATCGCAATGAAAAAGTTGAGGTCATCATTCGTCCGGAAGACTTAGAGATGACATCGGTCGATGCAGCGAAACTTGTTGTCGACGTTGATTCTCAATTGTTCCGAGGTGTCCACTACGAGATTTGCTGTTATGACCAAGAAGGAAACGAATGGCTCGTCCACTCGACGAAGAAATCAATCGTCGGATCAAAAATCGGATTGACGTTTGACGAAGAAGCGATTCACGTCATGCGACTAGGTGAAACAGAAGAAGAATTTGACCGTCGTCTCGAATCCTACGAGGAGGTCCCTCATGAATCAAACTAATCAGACCGCAAAGACGGTATATTTGACGACCTATTGGATTTGGATCGCCTTGTTCGTCATCGCACCACTCGTCCTCGTCGTCTATTATTCCTTTTTTGATATCGATGGGAATTTGAGTTTAGAAAACTATCAGACGTTCTTCACGTCGACGTATTTGTCGATGACGCTCTCGTCGTTCTGGTATGCGTTTCTCATTACGTTCTTCTCGTTACTCGTCGGGTATCCGACGGCATACTTGTTGACGAAGACGAAGCATAAACAGCTTTGGCTCTTACTCATCTTGCTGCCGTCATGGATTAACTTGTTGTTAAAGGCGTATGCGTTCCTTGGAATTTTTGGGACGTACGGGATTACGAATCAATTTTTAGAAGCCATCGGTATTGGGACGAAACAGATTCTATTCACCGATTTCAGTTTCGTCTTTGTTTCGGTATACATCTTCATCCCGTTCATGATTTTGCCGATTTACAACGCCATTGAGAAGTTACCGCCATCACTCGTCTACGCATCCCGTGATTTAGGTGCATCGAACTGGACGACATTCCGACGTGTCATCTTCCCGTTGACGCTTGACGGCGTCAAGTCAGGGATTCAAATCGTCTTTATTCCGGCATTATCGCTCTTCATGATCACCCGACTCATCGCCGGGAACCGGGTCATCACACTCGGTACAGCGATTGAACAACAATTCCTTGTCACACAAAACTGGGGGATGGGCTCGACGATTGCCGTCTTCCTCATCTTGGCGATGGTTCTTGTCATGGTCGTCACACGTGACTGGGGTGCGAAAGGAGCGGTTCGTCGATGAAACGTAAACGATTCAAATTATCAAATCTATACTTGGCGGCCGTGTTCTTCATCTTGTATGCGCCAATTCTATATTTGGTCTTCTACTCGTTCAACAGTGGCGGAACGATGAGTAACTTCGAAGGGTTCACCCTCGAATGGTACAAGTCGCTCTTCACGGACACGAGACTTCTCGTCATCGTCTTGAATACAATCGTCATCGCGCTGCTCTCGGCGACGATTTCGACCGTGCTCGGTGTCATCGGGGCACTCGCCATCTATACGGCGAAACAAAAGTATACGAAGACATCCCTCTTATCATTGAACAATGTCTTGATCGTTAGCCCGGACGTCATCATCGGGGCGTCCTTCTTGATTCTCTTTACGATGCTTGGGATTCAGTTAGGCTTTTATTCGGTCCTCTTGTCGCACATCGCTTTCTCGGTTCCGATTGTCGTCATCTTGGTGTTGCCAAAACTCCAAGAGATGAGTCCGACGTTGATTGATGCGTCACGTGACCTTGGTGCCAGTACGTGGGATGTATTGACGAAAGTCATTCTGCCATATATCACGCCAGGGGTATTTGCCGGTTTCTTCACGGCACTCACCTATTCGTTAGATGATTTTGCTGTTACATTCTTTGTGACAGGGAACGGCTTCACGACGCTCGCCGTAGAAGTTTATTCGCGGGCACGTCAAGGCATCTCGCTTGAAATCAATGCGTTGTCTGCGATTCTATTCGTCTTCACGCTCATCCTTGTCATCGGATATTATGTGTTGGCGCAACGAGGATCAAAGGAGGTTAGACGATGAAAAAACTAGTCATCATGTTGGCGATCCCATTAATCGTCAGTTTCGGTCTCCTTCTTTGGATTCAGCAACTGAATGCTGCGCAAGGATTCGGCGGCGACAACACACTGGTCGTCTACAACTGGGGAGACTATATCGATGAAGAATTGATTGGTGAGTTCGAAGAGCAGAGCGGGTTGAAGGTCGTTTATCAAACGTTCGACTCGAACGAAGCGATGCTCACGAAAATTGAGCAAGGCGGGACGGCCTTTGATGTCGCCGTTCCATCCGATTATGCGATCAGTAAGATGAGAGAGGAGAATCTTCTTCTCCCAATCGATTACGATAAACTCGAAAACTTTGATAATATCGATCCGCGCTTCCTCGATAAATCATTCGACCCGGGTAACAAGTACTCGGTTCCTTATTTCTGGGGCACGGTCGGGATCGTCTACAATCCTGAACTAGTCGATGGTGAGATCACTTCATGGAACGACCTGTGGGAAATGCCGCTCGAGAACGACATTCTCCTTGCGGACGGGACACGTGAAGTGATGGGCTTCGGCCTGAACTCGCTTGGTTACTCCCTCAATACGACGAATAAAGATGAGTTGATTGAGGCGGAGCAAAAGTTGGAAACGCTTTGGCCGAACATCAAAGCCATCGTCGGAGACGAAATCAAAATGCTGATGGCGAACCGTGAGGCAGCGGCAGCCGTCGTCTGGTCCGGAGATGCGTCGGAAATCATGTATGAGAACGAAGAACTGACGTATGTCATTCCGGAAGAAGGCACGAATCTCTGGTTTGATAACCTCGTCATCCCAAGTACGGCACAAAACGTGGACGGGGCACATCAGTTCATCGACTTTATGTTAGATGCTGAGATTGCGGCACGTAACACGGATTATGTCGGATACTCGACACCGAACGAAGCGGCTCTCGAATTCTTGGATGAAGAAGTCACATCGGATGAACGGTTCTACCCGTCTCGTGAAGTGACGCAGGACCTTGAAGTGTATGAAAACCTAGGGAAGCGCATGAACGCTTACTATAACGAATTGTATTTACGCTTTAAAATGCAGAGTAAATGACGAAACATCCCCGCGCTCATCATGAGTACGGGGATGTTTGTTTACTGCTTGATCGTCGACTTGATGTCTTCGATATGTTTCAAAGCGACAGTCGTGTCGACTTGTGTGAAGGAGTGTAAGATTTCGTATAGTCGGACTTGCTCATCGAGATCGAAAACAAAGTTTTGGTAGGTGATCAGCTCTTTGATCCACTGTTGGCGATTGAGCACAGGGACCTCGGCAGATTCGATTTGTTTGAGCGTCGAACGATTGCTGAACACAATCCATGAGTGGAGATGGGTTCGGTCCACTCCAAGCACTTGCTCGATGGCTTTGAGATGCAATTCATTTTGCTTGATTGGATTGAAGAAGCGGTGTTTTTTACGGCGGGGGAGTGTCTGCGTCCAGTATTGGTCACGTGCCCGACCGAATATCCAACCGCTATAGTTTTTGGACTCGATGACATGTACCCCGGATTGGTTGATTAAAATGACATCGATCTCAGTGGTTCGATCTTTTTTAGAAGGATGGGGGAGATACAGGTTTGTCAGAATCAACGGTTGAAAGAACTTTGACTCAATCTCCGCCACACATAGGTACTCTCCGAATAGACCGGTGTCTTGAACCACTTTGAAGTAAGAATGTCGAGTTTGTTGAGAATATTGACTGTTTTTATAACGCTTGACCTTATAGATGATGATGAGTGTGAGGACGAGAAATATGGGTGCGAATATGCTAATCAAGGTGACGAAAATACCTTCGAACAATTCTGTTAGTAGTGAAGCCATCAAATCCCTCCCTTTGTATCCACTATACAAGAAGCGAGATGATTCATATGTATATTTTTTACAATCGAGGATAATCGTTTTTTACATCATAAAGGACCCATCGAAATGGGTCCTTTTGCTTAGGTTTCATGCTTCAGCGCCTCACGCTCTTCTTCTGTAAAGACTCGAGAACGTCCTAAAAATCGTTTCCCTTCGACACCTTCAAGGGAAAACATACCACCTCGACCATCGACCACATCGATGATCAGTTGTGTATGTTTCCAATAATCATATTGTTTCTCATGGATATAAAATGGCGTCTCGCCGATTTCACCGAGAAGAACATCGTGGTCGCCCACCATGAACTCGTCACGTGGGAAACACATGGGAGAGCTCCCGTCACAACATCCTCCTGACTGATGAAAGAGGAGGGGACCGTGTTTTGATTTGAGACGTTCGATGAGTTCGAGCGCGGCGGGGGTGGCCTCGACTCGTCTCACCATCTTAGAAGAACCCGAGTTTTTGTTCGCTGTAGCTGACGAGCATGTTTTTCGTACGTTGATAATGACCGAGCATCATCTTATGGTTCTCACGACCGATTCCGGACATTTTGTAACCACCGAATGCAGCATGTGCCGGATAGGAGTGGTAACAGTTGATCCAGACACGTCCTGCTTGAATTTCACGACCGAAGCGGTATGCACGGTTCATGTCTCGTGTCCACACGCCTGCCCCGAGTCCGTAAAGGGTATCGTTCGCGATGGCGAGTGCTTCCGCATCATCTTTGAATGTCGTCACGGATAAGACCGGTCCGAAAATCTCTTCTTGGAAGATTCGCATCTTGTTATGACCTTTGAAGATGGTCGGTTGAATGTAATACCCATCCGCGAGCTCTCCGTCCATCATGTTGCGCTCTCCACCGATTAGACACTCTGCGCCCTCTTCTTTCCCGATTTGGAGATAAGACAGGATTTTTTCCATCTGTTCGTTCGACGCTTGTGCACCCATCATGACATCGGCATCGAGTGGGTTACCGAGCTTGATTGCTTTGACGCGTTCTAGCACGCGTTCCATGAACTTGTCATAAATCGACTCTTGAATCAAGGCGCGAGATGGGCATGTACAGACTTCCCCTTGATTCAAGGCAAACATGACGAGACCTTCGATTGCTTTGTCGAAGAAATCGTCATCCGCTTCCATGATGTCGGCAAAGAAGATATTTGGTGACTTTCCACCGAGCTCAAGCGTGACAGGGATGATGTTTTGAGAAGCGTACTGCATAATGAGGCGACCTGTCGTCGTCTCACCGGTGAAGGCGACTTTATCGACACGGTCACTCGATGCGAGTGGTTTTCCTGCCTCGAGACCGAAACCGTTCACGATATTGATGACACCAGGTGGTAATAAATCTTCGATGAGTTCCATGAGAACCATGATTGAAGAAGGTGTTTGTTCTGCCGGCTTTAAGACGACACAGTTTCCGGCAGCGAGTGCCGGTGCGAGTTTCCAGACCGCCATCAAAATCGGGAAGTTCCATGGAATGATTTGAGCGACGACGCCGAGTGGCTCATGGAAATGATAAGCGACTGTATCGTGGTCGAGTTCACTGATGCCGCCTTCTTGTGAGCGGATGACCCCTGCGAAGTAACGGAAGTGGTCGATGGCGAGCGGAAGGTCAGCGTTGAGCGTTTCCCGAACTGCCTTCCCATTTTCCCATGTTTCCGCATAGGCGAGCATTTCAAGGTTCTCTTCCATGCGGTCTGCAATTTTATTCAAGATGACAGAACGTTTCGTGACAGACGTTTTGCCCCAATCCTCTTTGGCTGCATGAGCGGCATCCAAAGCAAGTTCAATATCCTCTTTCGTTGAGCGGGCGACTTCACATAATACTTTCCCATTTACAGGAGATGTGTTTTCAAAGTATTCTCCACCAGCCGGTGCGGTCCACTTTCCGTTAATGTAGTTCTCATAACGGTCTTTAAACTGTACTTTCGTTCCTGCTGAGTTCGGTACTTCATAAATCATGATCGTTCCTCCCTTTTCATACGAGATAGAGGAGTTATGTATGCGCTTACATTTTTCAGTAAGCGAACGACTCCCTTTTTTCATCGTAACGGTATGATGTGATAAAAGTCAAAATTTTTCGACAATAATTTGTCAATCTTTTGTAAAAACGTTTTGAACTCAAGATTTGTGGAAATGACTAGATTGTACACATTAATTTATCCATAAGGAGTGAGTCACGATGGCTAAGACATATCAAATTGACCCGGCGCATAGTTCGATCACGTTCACGGTCAAGCACATGATGATTTCCAAGGTGAAGGGCGAATTCGAAGAATTTGATATTAAGGCGAACGGTGAGCCGAGCGATCTAGCGAATGCGAGTGTGAAAGTGACGATTCAGGCAGCATCGATTGACACCAATAACACAGATCGGGATAACCACCTTCGTTCAGGCGATTTCTTCAATGCCGAGGAACATCCGCATCTCGTCTTTCATTCAACTTCTTTCCGTTCAAAAGGGGGCGGAGAATTCGAAGTGACAGGGGATTTAACGATTCGAGGAACGACTCGGGAAGAGACGTTCGAAGTGGAGTATGAAGGAAGCGCCAAAGACCCATGGGGCAACACGAAACACGCCTTCTCCGGAGAAGGGTCGCTCAACCGTGAGGACTATGGATTAACGTGGAACCAAGCGCTTGAGGCGGGCGGTGTTCTCGTCGATAAGAAAGTCAAATTCGAGTTCGAGCTCCAATTCACTGAATCGGAGGCATAAGAAAAGTCGCTCAGGTGAGCGACTTTTTATTGTTCGTATACCAATTTTTTCTGAAGACTGTCTTCGCTAAACACCCAACCTGTAAAGGATGACAACACGTCATTCGTCTGCTCGTCGACGATGACGACCGCAACGAACGGATACATGTTTTTAGAGAAATAACGCAAGTTTGTAAAGCGGTATTCGATCATCCCGTTATGACGTGTCACGGTGTACGTGTGAATTTTAGAAAACTCGAGGAACGCCTGTAAGTCTGCATTTTTCCGAGCCTCTACGAAATGGAGATCTTCTTCTCCTGGCATCGGTTTGTCGCGGAAGCGACCACATTCGATGACTTTGCCTTTTTTTACTTTTACGGCTCCGAGACCATCACGGAAACGGACGGCGACATGCCAGTCATCCCAACCGATTCCTGGAGAGATGAACAATTCATGTGCCCCTGCAAAGTGTCTCGCCACGGTAGCGAGCGCGCGGTTACGTAATTTAAACTGAATGGCATAGTAACTGATGACAAGCGCAATGAGCAGTGCAAAAATAGGGACAGTCGCACCCGTTATCATCCATAATGCATATGCACCGTAATAAGCGGAGAACAAGTACGGATCAAACGTCCCGATTACGCCCCAGCCGATCCATTTTTTCGAAAAAGGTTGTAGCGCTTGCGTCCCGTAGGCATTAAATAAGTCGACCGTGACATGAAGCAACACGGCGATTTGTGCCATGACCCATAGGGAGGCAGGATTGACACCGAGGACCGTCCCGATGACAGCGCTGACGATGATTGGCCAAGCGAGAAGCGCGGTGATTCCATGTGAACGACCACGATGCTGGCGTAAATACGTACTATTTCCTTTTAACTTAAAGACGGTGTCGAAGTCTGGTGCGTGCGAGCCGACGAGAGCCGTGGCTGTCATCGCTAAAAATAGTTGTGCATCACCTGACACTTCTGGGCTGAGCGTCGCGATGGCACTTAAACCAAGTCCCATACCAATGTGTGTCGCAGTATCCAATGTGCGTCAGCACCTCCATCAATAATGAAAGAATTACGTCATCTATTCTTATTTATCATACAATATTTTTAAAACGAGGGGAAACACAATGCTTAATCTTGATAAAATGTTCACAAATTATAATATTCACCATTTCAACGCGGAACTCGTCACGTGGTTTAATCGCGAAAAGCGTGATTTACCTTGGCGTCATGCGAAAAATCCTTACCGTGTGTGGGTAAGTGAAGTGATGTTGCAACAGACACGAGTCGATACGGTCATCCCATATTACAACCGGTTCATGGATCGCTTTCCGACGCTCGAAGATCTCGCAGTTGCTGACACGGATGAGGTCGTAAAGTATTGGGAAGGGCTCGGTTACTATTCTCGCGTCCGAAACTTACACGAAGCGGTCAAAGAAGTCGCTTCTGTTTACGAGGGGATTGTCCCGGAGGAGAAGGAACGTTTCGAGAAACTGAAAGGGGTCGGACCATATACGACGGGAGCCGTACTATCGATTGCGTACAATCAACCGGAGCCGGCTGTGGATGGAAACGTCATGCGCGTCATGTCCCGTCAATTCGGGATCTATGACGACATCGCCTTGCCGAAGACGCGCAAAATCTTTGAACAAGTCGTTCGTCGATTGATGGATCCGACTCACGCATCCGATTTTAACGAGGGCGTGATGGAGTTGGGTGCGACGGTCTGTACACCGAAAAATCCGATGTGCTCACTCTGTCCCGTGCAAGACACATGTTATGCATATGCGCATCATGTACAAGATGAGCTGCCGGTCAAAACGAAGAAGGGAGCAGCACGTATCGAAATGTATGACGCGCTGTGCATCGAGAAAGATGGAAAAGTTGCCTACGAACAACGAGCGGATAAGGGGTTGCTTGCTGGGATGTGGCAATATCCGCTTATGGATCGAGGAACGGGGGAACAACTTAACGGAACGTATCTTGGGCAAGTGAAACATGTCTTCTCTCATATCGTTTGGTATATCGATTTGTATCGCGTCGATACGCTTCCGACGGATGACGTCGTCTGGCTAGACGCTTCGGAGCGTGAGGTGAAGACGGTTTCTGTGGCTCAACAAAAATTAGAACGATTGGCAGGTGGCGAACGTGAGACGATTTGATGTAGAGTCGACACATGATACGACGGTCGATTCACTTTGGGATTTGTTACAGGATGCCTCGCTTTTGACGAAGCTGACGAAGTTTCCTAAAGTACGCTTAGTGGGGGATGGCGCCTCGGTCGAAGGGAATGAAGTGAAGTTGTTCGTTGGGGTCGGTCCGGTGGAACTGCCATGGACCAGTGCCATCACCGTTGTGGGAAACCAGGCATTCTGCGATCAAGGAAAGACGTTGCCGTTTCCGTTCAAGCGGTTCACACATGTGCACCGGGTCGAGTCGCGTGATGGCAAGGCGGTCATGATCGACGAAGTGACGTTCGATAGCTATGTCCCGAACATACTCGTCGAGTATTTCGTGCTTCGTCCGATGTTCCAAGAACGGGCGCGGGCCTTCCAAAAAACACTAAATTCATGAAAATAAGAGATTTCCTTTTTCATTGGTTCTGAAAGTCGCTATAATTAAATATGAGAATTGTATAGCATCATAGCGGAAAGGAGGAGCTTATGAGCTTATTTCCCAAAGCAGGTAGCAAAATCGAGATACAGAGCTACAAGCACAACGGAACTTTGCATCGCGTTTGGGAAGAAACGCTCGTCCTTCAGTCGTCAAAAACGGATATGATCGGATTCAATGATCGCATCATGGTCAGCGAGTCAGACGGTCGGCAATGGAGAACGCGAGAGCCGGCAATTTGCTACTTTTCATCTGAGTATTGGTTCAATGTCATCTGTATGATTCGCGAAGACGGGATTTACTACTACTGTAATCTAGGTTCGCCGACTACATTTGATGGGGATGAACGTGCCATCAAATATATCGATTACGATTTGGACATCAAGGTGTTCCCGGATATGTCGTACACGATTTTAGATGAAGATGAATATGAGCGGCATCGTCGCGAGATGAATTATCCGAAAGCGATTGATCGAATCTTGAAGCAGAACGTGCAAGAACTGATCAACTGGATTCGAGGACGGAAAGGGCCGTTCAACCCAACATTCGTCGATGAATGGTATCGCGAATACGAAGCACGTTACCGGAGATGATTCCTCATCTCCGCTTTTTTTCTTAAGTCAGGAGGCATTATGGGTAGTATTAAACGTTATTTGCAGTTTGTTCGTCCGTATAAGAAACAAATTGCCCTTACCATTTTCGTCGGGATTTTGAAGTTTTCCATCCCGCTCGGATTACCGTTACTTTATAGATATGTCATCGATAACTATTTGACGGACGACGCGCCGAGGCAGGACTACACGACGCTCGTCTGGTTGTTCAGCATCGTTTTCTTCGTCTTCTTGGTCCTCA
This sequence comes from Exiguobacterium sp. 8A, assembly GCF_902506275.1. Taxonomy (GTDB): domain Bacteria; phylum Bacillota; class Bacilli; order Exiguobacteriales; family Exiguobacteriaceae; genus Exiguobacterium; species Exiguobacterium profundum. The sequence continues at coordinate 2,712,912 of NZ_LR733630.1, forward strand.
AGCCACCGATCGAATACTTGCGTCAATATTTGGCGCAGTGGGCCGCAACGCGTGTCTTGTTCGATGTGCGGAACCGGTTATTCGACCACGTCCAAAAGTTGTCACTCCGCTATTATTCAAACAATAAGACGGGACAAATCATTTCACGGATCATCAATGACGTCGAACAGACGAAAGACTTCGTCATCACCGGGCTGATGAATATTTGGCTCGACATGGTCACCATCCTTATCGCCATCGGGATCATGTACACGATTGACCCGCAACTCACGTTGATTGCGATTTTACCACTTCCGTTTTATGCGATCGCAGTCCGCTATTTCTATGGGCGGTTGCGTCGTTTGACGCGTGAACGGTCGGCGGCACTCGCTGATTTACAAGGGCATTTGACAGAGCGCGTCAACGGGATGGCGGTCATTCGGAGTTTTGCGCTAGAGCCATATGAGAATAAGGCATTTGAACAACAGAATGGTGGTTTCCTGAACGCGGCACTCAAACATACGAGTTGGAACGCAAAGACGTATGTCGTCGTATCGACCATCACCGACATCGCGCCAATCCTCATCTTCACGACGGCATCGTGGCTCGTCATTCAAGAAGCGGTATCGCTCGGGACGCTCGTCGCGTTCATCGCGTACATCGACCGACTCTATGCACCGCTCGGTCGTCTCGTCAACTCGGCGACGACACTCACGCAGTCGGTCGCATCGATGGACCGTGTCTTCGAGTTTTTGGATGAAACATATGATATCGAAGAGAAATCGAACGGGTTCGTCCCGTTGTCGACAGCAGGTAAAATCGACCTTGAGCATGTGAGCTTTTCGTATGAACAGGACGGGGCACGAGCGTTGAACGATGTGAACCTTCAAATCCGCTCTGGTGAACGAGTGGCGTTTGTCGGAATGTCCGGTGGAGGGAAGTCGACACTCGTCAGTTTGATTCCGCGTTTCTATGACGTGACGGATGGAAGCATCAAAATCGACGGCGTCGATGTGCGTGATTTCAAATTACGTGCACTTCGTGATCAAATCGGAATGGTCATGCAGGATTCGGTCCTCTTCAGCGAATCGGTCGCGATGAATATTCGGATGGGGAAACCGGATGCGACGGATGAAGAAGTCATCGCGGCGGCCAAGGCGGCGAACGCCCATGAGTTTATCTCGAAATTACAGGACGGGTATGCGACACCGGTCGGGGAGAAAGGTGTCAAACTGTCTGGTGGACAGAAGCAACGGCTTGCGATTGCACGTGTCTTCTTGAAGAATCCACCAATCTTGATTTTAGACGAGGCGACGAGTGCGCTTGATTTAGAAAGTGAAGCGATGATTCAAGACTCGTTGGCCCGTCTGACGAAAGGGCGGACGACGTTAATCGTTGCCCACCGTTTGTCGACCATTACGGACGCCGATCAAATCGTCGTCGTGGATAACGGTCAAATCATGGAGACGGGTACGCATGAAGAGCTGATGCGTCGTCGCGGGGCGTATTACGACCTGTATATGATTCAAGATTTAGCTGTAGTTGAATAATGAAAAAAGTCGAGTCCCTATGGGCTCGACTTTTTTAGCGGTCTAAAAATCGTTTACGAACATCTGGTGAAGGGAGTGTGCACACTTCCTTCTTTCCAAATAGACGTGTCCGATATTTGGCGAACAACGTATATCCATGATCACGAATCGGTCTAGGTATGAAACGAATGAGTCGAAGCAGGCGCCAACGGCCATCAAGGTGTTCGGCAATTCGAATCGCAGCGTCTGATTTTAAGTAAGGAACCCCTTCCTCAATATAGACGATGCTGTCGACTGATTCCGGGATCCGGTGTCGTGCTCGGAGCGACTGACCGACCTCGCTTTGGAGCGAAGCAAAGTGAATCGAGGCGTGTCGATCATGACGAATGATGAACTGAACACTGGCATCACAGAAGTTGCAATCGCCATCAAATAAAACAATCGCAGGCAAGTACTTCGCCTCCTTCATCGTACTGTTTTACCGTTTTGTCTTCATGTTAAACGTCAAGCAGCGAGTTGGCGAGCAGGTTGCATCTTGTAGAGCGATACATAATACAAGTAAGCACCGAGGGCACCGAAGACAAACATGTAACCGCTCATCAAGACCGGACCGATGAACGCGCCGACGACAATTCCTGCCGCAGCAACCAACTTGGCTCCATGGAATGTGAGCCCGCCGAACGCGAGGTAGGAAGCCCGACGTTCAGGATTGAGGAGGTCAACCTGTTTCACTTGCCGAATCGGAGAGTAGAGGAGTTCGCCGATTGTGAAGATGATTGCGAGTGTGGCCAGGACGATAAAGGAGTTCATCGAGGTAATGGCGGCGTATGCTGTGATATATAACGATAAGCCAATGAAGAATATGGTCTTCTCTTTGAAACGTTTGACGAAAGCGGTGACCGCAAACGTGATGGCGACGACGAGCAAGGTGTTCTCTAGTTGCATAAACGCCATCATGCGAACCCCATCAAAAGGTATCCCGAGAATTTGACGACTTTCGAATGACTCTGCTAAATGGACACCGATATAGTTCGCCATATGAAACTCGGTCGAAAAGACGAGCATACTTCCAAATACGAATGTGATCCATCGGCGGTCGCGTAACGCGATTTTATAGTTTTCGATGACACCATGAATCGGATTTGACGGTGTTGAACGATTGCCGGTGTATGTGTCGACCAAATAGCGTTGAAGGACGATGGTGGTCACAGTGAGAATGACCGTCATACCAATGAAGAGGGCGAAACGATGGTCGCGATAGAAGGCGCCGCCGAGCATGACGCCTCCGGCGATAGCCAAGTTGACGAGCCAGTAGTCATACACGTAGATGGCTTTTCGATTCGATTCTTCCATGGAGTCGATGACGATTGCCTCAAGTGCCGGATAGTTCAATCCGTTCGAAACGGCATGTCCGAAGTAGAGGATGGCGACGACGAGTGCCCAGTTATTCGATGGGTGAATGGCGATGGTCATCCCAAGAAAACAGATGATTTGAATCACCTGGCCAATTTGTAAGACAACCTTCCGATTGAACCGATCGGAAAAGTACCCACCGAATAGACCGGTCAAGTAACCGACGATAACGAATGAGGTCATGATGATTCCAGCGGGGACTTTCCCCAACTCTTCTGAGAAATAGAGTGCCATGAATGGGAAAATGGCTGATCCGACGATTCGAATACAAAATCCGCAAACGAGTCGCAAACGGACATTTAATGGAAAATCTTTAAATTTCATATGGTGAGCACCTCCTTGGTTCTACTGTAATGGGGGACGGTACATGATAAAAAGAGACACTTTTTTTAAAGATGTCCCCTTTTACAAAAAAAGAGATGCTCGCGCATCTCCCTCTCTTACAATTGAGCAAACGAGCGGTGGACCGCTTCGATCGTCTCTTCGATATCTTGTTCCGTATGCTCTGTCGTCAAGAACCAGGCCTCATATTTCGATGGAGCCAAGTTCACGCCATTCTCAAGCATCAACTTGAAGAAACGTCCGAACTTCTCACCATCTGACTTTTCCGCACCTTCATAGTCGGTGACGATTTCATCCGTGAAGTAAACGGTGAGTGCCCCCTTCAAGCGGTTGAGCGTGATGGTAATGTCATGCTTTTCGGCCGCCTCGCGGATGCCAGCTTCCAGTTTTGCACCGAGTGCGTCTAATTTCTCATAGACACCAGGTTGCTCGAGCACTTCAAGGCAAGCGATTCCTGTCGCCATCGAGGCGGGGTTACCGGCCATCGTGCCGGCTTGATATGCAGGTCCGAGTGGAGCGACCGTCTCCATGATTTCAGCCTTGCCCCCGTAAGCACCGATTGGTAGACCGCCACCGATAATCTTACCGAGCGCTGTCATATCCGGTTCGATGCCATACACTTGTTGGGCACTTCCGTATGTGAAACGGAACGCCGTGATGACCTCATCATAGATGACGAGTGCGCCGTGTTCATGTGTGATGTCATTGACAGCTTGTAGGAAACCTGGCTTCGGTTCGACGATTCCGAAGTTCCCGACAATCGGTTCGACGAGGACACATGCGACCTGGTCTCCCCATTCTTTCATCATCTCGCGATACGCTTCGACGTCGTTGAACGGGACGGTGATGACTTCTTTGGCAGTGGCTTTTGTCACACCTGCAGAGTCCGGAGAACCGAGTGTCGCTGGACCACTACCTGCCGCAATCAGCATGAGATCCGAATGACCGTGATAACAACCGCTGAATTTCACAACGAGTTCACGACCGGTGTAAGCACGGGCGACTCGTACTGTCGTCATGACGGCTTCCGTCCCCGAGTTCGTGAATCGTACTTTATCCATCGAAGGGATGGCTTGTTTTAGTTTCTTCGCAAACTCGACTTCGAGACGATGAGGTGTCCCGTAAAGTAAGCCTTTTAAAGAAGCATTGACGAGCGCTTCATGAATATGGGGATGGGCGTGACCGGTAATGATTGGACCGTACGCTGCCAAATAATCGATGTAGCGATTCCCGTCTACATCATAGAAATAGGCGCCTTCGCCGCGTTCCATATATACAGGAGCACCGCCACCGACCGCTTTGAATGAGCGGGACGGACTGTTGACACCTCCGACGATATGTGTGAGTGCATCTTGGTACAATGCATCAGATGACTGACGAGTTGATGAAGTAGTCATATGTATTGCCTCCTTATTCAAATTCGCACTTATTGTAACATAGCCGTCAACCGCTTAAGCTCAGTGTTTGACGAGTAGTTGAGAAATCAGTACACTATTTATAAAGATTACTATGTAAGAAATAAGTTAATGTTCAAAACTATTTCGCATGAATTTTATAGAAGAAATGAGGGATTGACGTGGGAAGCGAAATGCTTGACCATGCTGTTCAGTCGCTCCGGGAACATGGAGTCAGAATGACGCCTCAGCGCCAGGCCATTTTGGAGTACCTCGTCACGGAGCACAGTCACCCGACTGCGGATGACATTTATAAGGCACTAGCCGCACGGTTTCCGAACATGAGTGTGGCCACTGTATACAACAACTTGCGCGTCTTTAAAGAGGTAGGTCTTGTTCAAGAAATGAACTATGGGGACGCCTCGAGTCGTTTTGACTTTGTGACATCGAAGCACTATCACATCATCTGTGACACGTGTGGAAAAGTCGTCGACTTTAACTATCCTGTATTAGATGAAATCGAATCGGTTGCATCTCAATTGACTGGATTCAAAGTTGATCGTCACCGTCTTGAAGTGTACGGAACGTGCCCGTCTTGTCAGTCTGAACAATCGCAAACACATTAAAAAACCACATCCGAGCAGTCGGATGTGGTTTTTGGGTTAGTCCGTTTGTTGTGACTGACGTTTGTTGTATTTCTCATCGAACTCTTTACCTTCAAGTGAGCGGTCGATTGTGAGCGGTTCGTCGCAATGCATACATAAGTCGACGCGTCCGAGCATCTTCGTCTCTTTTTCACAGTTCGGACAAGTCACGATGATGGCTTTTGTCGAGGCCATCCCGACGATGAAGTAAAGGGCAGAGCTCGCAAGTACCATGACAAATCCGAGAAGCATGAAAATAATCATGAGCCAGGTGATGGATTTGGCGAGAAGGCCGAGATACATGACCCCGATCCCACCGAAGATAAGAAGTAATGCTATATTACGTGCGCGGTTGATTTTGTTCCCCCGTTTTTTCATGAGTGAATCCCTCCAATAGTCTGTCTCTATCATAGCTCATCTTCAAACGAGTGAGAAGTTCCTGCACTTTTTCGGCAGGAGTTTTTTGAAAAGAGGGCGAAATTGGTTCGTATCGAAAATGACAATCGTCATATATAGTCAACTTGCGATTGGGAGAGAAGGGGTCCAGATGACGATGGAATATGCGACTCGCACCATTTACTCAGAATATGCTGCATTAAAAACGACACTCGGGATTATTGAAGTGAAGAAAAAGCGGGCACGTGATCCGTTGACGGATCAATCGGATCGCCTGCTCATTGTGATTGAAGCAAAACCAGAACCATTTTGGACGGTGAAACACTATCAGGTCGGTCAAGAAAAAATTGTCCTGCACGTAGTCAGTGACTCGATGATGGATCGGTGGATTGTCTTGAATGAAAATCGGCGAGCCATTCATTGGATTGAAGACGGAATCGTCTTGTTCGAACGAAATGAGTACATTTTAGAGTTACGACAGCGCAACCGTAATTTAACGAATCGGGAACAACGTTTACAACTCTCAATCTCTTTCGCAAAGTTGTTGCGTCGGTTTGAAGACGGACGTTATCTATTTTTGGAAGGGGAGTTCCAAGACGCCTTCACTCAGATTCATCATGCGCTCACTCACCTGGCACGCCTCTCGATTCTTGAGGCGGGGATTCATCCGGAAATCGTATTGTGGGAACAGGTACGAGCCATTGACCTCGAAATTTATAAGCTGCACGATGAATTGGTCGGAGGACAAGAATCGCTTGAACAGCGCATCCACCTTGTCGTCATTGGCATGGAACATTTGATTCAATCGAAAGTGTTGCCTGGGACGTTGTTATTACTTCAGACGATGCAGGAGAAAGGCGGAGCGTGGACGTTCTCAGAATTGATGGAACATCCGAATTTGAATGAGCTCCGTGTCGACCTTGGAAGCATCATTGGTTTTCTAGTGAAAAAAGGGTATGTTCGAACGGTCACGAGACCGACGAAAGGGGTCGGGGTAGAGGCAGTGCTTTATGAGATTGCTTAACTTCCCTTTCATAGGAACAATGAGGAGAAAATCAGTTATATGAAACTATTGAAATTTAGCGTGGGAACCGTCTTTATTTTATTTGTCACGATTGTGATTTCTGTCTTTGTCGCCCTTTTTACGATGGGAGACCCCATCACACTCGGGCGACCGATTATTTGGACGATATGGTATATGGCCGTTCTACTAATCATATGTATGGGACTCTATGATTTTTCGTCCTTTTCAAAACAAAAGATTCGAAAAGTTCTCGGCTGGGGTGCGTTAGTCGGTGCTGTCCTCTTCGCTTCTGTGAAAGGATATTATATGTATCAAGATAATTTGAAGATTGAGGAACGCGGTGTGGAGTTGATGGATTATCAGCCGTTCACGGATTCAGAACAATTGGCGAGACTCGATCACGAGGCTTCGGTGAAGTTTGAGGAAGGTTTGCCGCGATTAGATGGAGCGACAGCGCTCTATCCGATGTACGCTTCATTCGTGGAAGCAGTCTATCCGGACTCGGAAACGTATGATCCATATAATGATCAAACGAGTAAAGTCGTGTCGACGACAACACCGGAAGCGTACAGCCGACTGATGAACGATCAGACCGACTTGATTTTCGTCGCTGGTCCATCTGACCGTCAATTGAAGGTTGCGAAACAAAAAAACGTTTCTTTACATATGACGGCGATTGGAAGGGAAGCATTTGTGTTCTTCGTCCATGAAGATAACCCGGTCGATTCTTTGACGATGGAACAAGTTCGGGGGATTTATTCAGGAGACATTCGGAATTGGGAAGAGGTCGGAGGGGACTCGGAATCCATTCGTGCTTTTCAACGACCGGAGGACAGTGGCAGTCAAACGGCGTTACAAAAGATGATGGGCGAACAAAAGCTCATGGAGGCGCCGGTAGAAGATGTTCCTGAAGGGATGGGTGGAATCATTCAACAAACTTCATCGTATCGGAACCATAAAAATGCGATTGGATTTTCATTTAGATACTATGCGACAGAAATGGTGCATGACCATGAAATCAAGTTACTTCGTATAGATGGAATCGAACCGACCGTTGAAACGATTCAGGATGGATCGTATCCACTGACTTCTGAATTTTATGCGGTGACTACGGAAGAGAAGGCAGAGCGATATGAAGAATTTCTAAAATGGCTCGAAAGCGAGGATGGGCAGACGTTAGTTGAGAAGACGGGCTATGTCCGTCTCGATTAATACAAAGCAGAAGGTTTACTTTTCATCATGTTGATGGGAAGTAAATCTTTTTTAATTTTTATTGTTTTTTGTATTGACGAAGTGGTAAATAGAGATTATATTTATAAACGTTGTCACGGCAAAAGATTATTTCAGAAAAACAATTTGTGAAAAAGTTGTTGACGAAAACAATCAAAACGTGATAGATTAATGAAGTCGCCAAGAGCGGCAGACGAACTTTGAAAACTGAACGATGAGGCGAAAATAAGTTTTACAATTTTTGAATGAAGCGCAAGCTTCGTCAATTTAAGAGCTATATCAAATTCTTTGGAGAGTTTGATCCTGGCTCAGGACGAACGCTGGCGGCGTGCCTAATACATGCAAGTCGGACCCCTCAGAGACGATGAGGTAGATAGGTCATGGGTGGAAGCGTGGTGACACGTGGAGCTGAATGATACTAATCGGTCGAGGCTTTGATCTAGTCTAATGGTTTGTGTTGATGAATCCTCAGTTTTGAGAGAACAATCTCTCTAAAATATGTTGACATTATCGATAAATAATGTTAATATAATACTTGTCTGGTGGCGATAGCGAGACGGCCACACCCGTTCCCATGCCGAACACGGAAGTTAAGCGTCTCAGCGCCGAAAGTAGTTGGGGGATCTCCCCCTGTGAGGATAGGACGTTGCCAGGCAAAATCGTTCCGCAATAGCTCAGTGGTAGAGCAACCGGCTGTTAACCGGTAGGTCGTAGGTTCAAATCCTACTTGCGGAGCCACTTTCTCTTTTGGAGAGCTGTCCGAGTGGCCGAAGGAGCACGATTGGAATTCGTGTAGGCGGCAAAACCGTCTCAAGGGTTCGAATCCCTTGCTCTCCGCCAGTTTTTCAAATATGTAATGGCCCGTTGGTCAAGCGGTTAAGACACCGCCCTTTCACGGCGGTAACACGGGTTCGAATCCCGTACGGGTCACCATTTAATTTTATATCGTCGCGGGGTGGAGCAGTCTGGTAGCTCGTCGGGCTCATAACCCGAAGGTCGTCGGTTCAAATCCGGCCCCCGCAATTAAGTCCGGTCTCGTGGTGTAGGGGTTAACATGTCTGCCTGTCACGCAGAAGATCGCGGGTTCGAATCCCGTCGAGACCGCCATTTTTATTTTAAAATCAATCATACTACATATGGCTTTGTAGCTCAGTTGGTAGAGCAAAGGACTGAAAATCCTTGTGTCGGCGGTTCGATTCCGTCCAAAGCCACCATATGTGGGGGGGTAGCGAAGTGGCTAAACGCGGCGGACTGTAAATCCGCTCCCTCGGGTTCGGCGGTTCGAATCCGCCCCCCCCCACCACTTAGGGGCATAGTTTAGCGGTAGAACTACGGTCTCCAAAACCGTCAGCGCGGGTTCGATTCCTGCTGCCCCTGTTTTTAATTTCATCATGGCGATTGTGGCGAAGTGGTTAACGCACCGGATTGTGATTCCGGCATTCGAGGGTTCAATTCCCTTCAGTCGCCCCATTATTATTGGGCTGTAGCCAAGTGGTAAGGCATCGGATTTTGATTCCGACATGCGTAGGTTCGATCCCTTCCAGCCCAGCCATTTTGCGGAAGTAGTTCAGTGGTAGAATACGACCTTGCCAAGGTCGGGGTCGCGGGTTCGAATCCCGTCTTCCGCTCCAATGACTTTTGGCGCCATAGCCAAGTGGTAAGGCAGAGGACTGCAACTCCTTTATCGTCGGTTCGATTCCGACTGGCGCCTCCAACATAATATGCCGGTGTGGCGGAATTGGTAGACGCGCACGACTCAAAATCGTGTTCCTCTGGAGTGTCGGTTCGACTCCGACCACCGGTATCCGTATGACTCTAACTGAGGTTAGGGTCTTTTTTTATTTTAATTTCATATTTATTCCATATTGATTTGTAAATCAATGTAATTTAAAGTAATATATATAAAGCGATAAAATGATTTTTGTGAAACGGTATAAGAGTTCTATTTTTGTGACTAACTATCAATAGTTAGACATATTATTTATGAAAGAAATAGTACATCAGGAAAAACTATAGAAAAACTGAGTCATGGGGGTATGGTTTTGAAATCAAGAATAACAGAAAGTGAAAGCTCTATTGTTTTGTCAGTTGCTGCTGGACAAACAATTCATTTAATCGAAAAATGCTTTGTGCATGCTCATCCTATCTCGAATGGATATAATTATACACCTACGAAATATATAACATTCCGTCAAGCGAATGGTGGTGTAATGAACAAAATTTACAATATAGATCGAACGTTCCCTATCGAGATGAAAAGTTGGGAAAAGGAAATTAATCAATTTGATATACCAGAAAATATAAAAAAAGAACTCACAATGTATATTACTAGTCGGTACAAAGATTTTGATTTTGACAAGGCCCCAAAATATAAATTTTATTTATTGCGTTTGCTTTGTGAACTTCCGAATAATCCTCATCCGCCATCAAATAATGCAGGAGGATGGTACTATGACTTGAAAGATTTGAAAGAGAGTACTGGGGTGGTGAACACGATTAAAAAATCCAAATAAGTCTGATTGATTTGGATACTTGTCGTAATAGATATTTTATTTGTTGGCGCTAAGGATTCACTAATTCATGATTTAATTCACTATTATTATGTGAATAGTATCCTGAACAATATTATACGGAGAATTTACTATTTTTAGTAAGCTATGGTGTATCAAACTATTAAACCATTAAGATATAGCGAGATACTTTATTGAGTGACTTTAGAAAAACTTACGAATACTTGTTGACAGATTAATAGTATAGGTGTATATTAACTATAGTCGCTTGAACGACAACAATATTTCATGCGGGTGTAGTTTAATGGTAAAACCTCAGCCTTCCAAGCTGATGACGAGAGTTCGATTCTCTTCACCCGCTTCATATCTCTCTGCCGAGTGGCGGAGAGATTTTTTGTATGCGAAAATATATAGAGGAGGTGAACGGAATGGACCCGTACACATTAAAACAACAAATCTTAGCGTATGCCGAAACCATCGGGATTGATGAGTTGAAAGTGACGACAGCTGATCCGTTCATCGTCATGAAACATCGACTTATTCGGCAACAAGAGAAAGGGTTTGCCTCTGGGTTTGAAGAGCCCGACTTAGAGAAGCGTACGAACCCAGAACTCTTACTTGAAGAAGCCCAGTCGATCATTGCAATCGCCATCGCCTATCCAAGTAAATTAAAAGATGCGCCCCGTAGTGTCGCCGGCGAGAGACGAGGGTTGTTTGCTCGGGCCTCATGGGGACTCGATTACCATCGGGCGGTCGGCGATCGATTGGCCAAACTTCAAGCGTATATCGAAGAATTGGTTCCAAACGTGCGGACGCGTTCGATGGTCGATACGGGTGAACTCGTGGACCGTGCCGTCGCAGAACGAGCTGGGATTGGATTTAGTGGGAAAAACTGTTCCATCATCTCTCCTGAGAAAGGGTCCTATCTTTATTTGGGCGAAATGATTTTAGATGTTTACTTACCACCGGATGAAGCGATTGAAGACGGATGTGGAGATTGCAATAAGTGTATGACAGCTTGTCCGACGACGGCCCTTGTTGAGCCGGGTGTCCTCGATGCGAAGCGCTGTATCGCCTATCTCACACAGATGAAGACGTTGATGCCACGAGAGTTTCGGTCGAAGCTTGGGGGGCGATTATATGGATGCGACACGTGTCAGCAAGTCTGTCCATATAACCGCAAAAAGGACTGGCGTCACCACGAAGAACTGTTACCGGAAGCTGAGATCGTCAAACCGCTCTTAGAGCCTCTTCTGACATTGAGCAACCGGGAGTTCAAACAAAAGTTCGGACATTTATCGGGCGCATGGCGCGGGAAGAAACCGATTCAACGAAATGCGATTTTAGCACTCGCGCACTACCGTGAGCCTTCAGCGATTCCAATCTTACGGGAATTCATCAAACAGGATGAACGCGAAGACATGCGCGCGACGGCTGTTTGGGCAATCGGTGCGATTCTTGGACCTGAGGCCGATTCGATATTTGAAGAGATTGAACGGAATGAAACGTCTGACATGGTTCATGAAGAGATTCGTATCTATCGAGAGGAGTGGGCACATGAAGATCGTGTCGTCTAAGTGGGGACCGCTAATGTACGAGATAAATGGATCAGGTAAGTTGACCGAATTGGAGTTCACAACACATGAACCGACAGAGGAAGCACCTGAGTGGTTGCGAGATCTCATGACACGAGTCGAGAAGACAGGATTTCAAGAAGCAGATCGTGCCTATGTCGAAATGAACGGAACACCGTTTCAACAGGAGGTTTGGGATGCGCTCTTGACCATTCCATATGGCGAGACACGCACATATAAACAAATTGCCGAACAAATCGGTCGACCAAAGGCCGTTCGCGCCGTCGGACAGGCGCTCAATCGAAATCCATTGCCGATTCTGTTTCCGTGTCATCGTGTCATTGGAAGTAGTGGAAAGCTTATCGGTTTTGCGGGAGGGTTGTCTGAGAAACAACGCCTTCTAGAATTTGAAATGAAAAAGTGAGGGAAATCAACCATGGCGATTCATGTCGTAATGTTTCAACCAGAAATACCAGCAAATACAGGGAACGTCTCACGTACGTGTGCGGCGACGAATTCGGTCCTTCATTTGATTCGTCCGCTCGGATTCTCGACGGATGATAAGATGTTAAAGCGTGCCGGTCTCGACTATTGGCAATTCGTCGATGTACGCTATCATGACTCGTTAGAAGAGCTGTGGGAGAAGCATCCGGATGGTCAGTTCTTTTATATTACGAAGTACGGGGAACAATACCCGAGTGATTTAGACGTTTCAGATGTAGACGGTGACTACTTCTTCGTCTTTGGTCGTGAGACGAAAGGGTTGCCGATGGAAGTCATCGAGAACAATTTGGATCGCTGCATCCGCCTACCACAATCGAACCTCGTTCGTTCATTGAACGTATCGAATACAGCAGCCATCATCGTATATGAGGCGCTTCGCCAACAGGGATATGCAGGATTGAAATAAAAAAGAGCCGGATTCGTAAGAATCCCGGCTCTTATTCGTTACCCTCAGGTTTACGGTTATATCCAGCTGTCAAAATCGCTGCGAGGAAGACGACGCTGATTCCAACCATCAATAATAGGCCCATCCAAAAATCCCCCTTTTATTCTCCATAACTATAAATAGTATAATATACTTGGTAGGTGAATTGCACTGAATATAAGAAATTACTGTGAAATTGGAGAAGGAACATGAAAACGAATGTGTACTTACTGAGCTATGCCCCACTCATCGGAATTATTTTGTTTTCGATGTCACTTGCGATTGCGACCTCCGAGTACGTAATCCAATGGCTGAATCAAATTGGCGTATATAGTGAAATTATCGAACTGTTATCCGTGCAAGAGACGAAAGTGCTCGTGCTCGTCGTATTCTTTACGATTTTCTTTATGTTGTTTAGCGCATTCAAATTGGTAGCCGATACGTTCAATCAACTCGGTTTCGCTTTTTTTGCGCGAGAGACAAATGGCACGTCGCTTCATCGGCTCAAACCTGGTGCCATCATCTTTCTCATCGGGTCCGGAATCAGCTTTCTCTTTTTGAACACTTTGCTCGCCGTTATCGCCGTGCTCGTTGGCACGCTCTTGATGTATCTCTTTTACTATGTCTGGCAAGTAAGCCAATCGATGTCCGTCCCACGTGCCATCGGCTTATTACTTATGCAGGCCGTCATGTGGGCGACGTTGGTCAGCGGGTTAGGTTGGTCGGTCCTTCGCTTGTTTAACTCTGTCGGAGATATCATCTTATGAAGCATTCTTTTGGACCAACCTCTGATGTGATCGAAGCGTGGTGTCTATCATTTGTCCCGGAGGAAACCTTGTATTGGATTGATTCTTCATTTCTTGAGGATATACCGAGTTCCTGTCTCGTGATTCCGAGGCAGGAGTTTTTCAATCATCCGCTTTACCGCAGACCTGATATCACGAATCCATATGTGACGTGGCAGATGGGTCAGGACGTGACCCATGTCGTCCATGCGTTCTCTAGCTTTTTGAAGGAGTTACAGGAGCACGTCAAAACACGTTTAATGGAATTTCAAGTGACGACCCATCGTGGTCTTGTTTTGCCGCTATCGGTCGAGCAGATGAAACATCTATCGAATGAAGCCATTGTAGAGAAGGACGGCACCCATCTCATCGTCTTGCATTCGAAAAATTGGAATGAACTCGACATCGAGATGCGTCATTCTCTTCTGCTCGACTATGCGAAGGAGTGGGATCGTTGGGAAGGGGAACCCGGTGATGACTCGATTGCCTCGCATCTTGCGGACTATGCAAATCGGTTTCCCATCCAGGATGGAAGTAACTGTCTCGCAGCGACGTTGTTTGCGGTCACAGGAAACGAACAAATCGTTCACCGATGGGTTCATCCAGAGACGTTCCTTCAGACATTAAAGCGAAGTAGGTACGAAACTGTGAAGGATGATACACTAAGGCCGAATGACGTCCTGACGTTTTGGAGCGACCAAGGGCAACTGGTCCATGCGAGTTACTGTGTGCGACAAGGACTATATTTCAATAAACATGGTCAAGTCCGTTTCAATCCATGGAAACTAATCAATCACGACGAGTTAATGGAGCATTGGGGAGCATATCGACTTCAAATCGAACGTCGATTATAAAGCAAAAGGAGTCAGTCCACTTTTCAGTGGCTGACTCCTTTTATTGATGTGCCTGTGTCCAGACAATCGCCGGATACGCACGGTTGGCGAGTTCCGGGAATGGGCGAGGCGTATCGGCACCGAGCCAGATGGCGGTGATGGTGCGATCGGTCAGTCCGACATACCACATATCTTTGTTGTCGTTCGTTGTTCCGGTCTTTCCTCCGAGATACTCAAACTCACGTTTCAGCTGATTCGCATAGCGACCTGTGCCGTATGAGGTGACGGTCGATAACGCCTTCTTCATTTCGCTGATGGTTTCCGGAGACCAGACTATCTCTTCCGTTAAGATCGGGGTCAACGTTGGTTCACCGGACTTGAATGTGATTTGTTTGATTGTATGTCCGGATGTATACTCGCCTTTATTTAAGAACGGGGTATAGGCGGCGGCCAGTTCTTTTGGGGAGACGCCTTGTGTGAGACCACCAAGCGCACTCGCTAAGTTCTCGTCCTGTTCATCCCATTGACTGAACATCATGTCTGCCGTCTTGTACGCGCGTTCCTGATCGATTGCTGAGAAGGCGGCGAGGGCAGGGGTGTTATACGAGAAAGCGACCGCATCTTTCAATAAGACATCGCCTAACACACGGTCGTGACTATTTCCGGGACAATAAGAACCGTAACAAGTCGGACGGCCGTCGAGTACCGTGTCTAGTGTCGCTCCCGTCTCTTCGATGAATGGGGCGAACACGAGAATCGGTTTGATGGCGGAACCAGGTTGGCGGTACGCCTGGGTCGCTCGGTTGAACTCACCGACCTGCGTCATCTCAGAGTCGACCATGGCCACAATTCTCCCTTGAGGTGTGAGTTCCGTATAGCCACCGTTCACACCGGGAGGAAGTTGACTCATCACTTGTTTTGCTTGTTTCTGCTTCCCGGTTGATAAGTAAGTCTCGATTGTCGCTTCATGCGTGGACAAATAATCTCTCGCCTCGGCATCATCTAAGTCGTAGCGTGACCGTACCAATTGAATCGCTTCGCGGACGGCTGTATCCATGTAGTCCGGGTATTGAATCGTTTGACTGCGAAACGACGCTTGTAGCTTGACGCCATGATACTGATCGTAGGCACTCTTCGAGAGAACACCCGCTTCAAACAGTTGCGTCAAGATTCGGTCCTTTCGCTCGAAAAAGGCGTCGGATGGATTGAGCGGATCATAAAGTGACGGGTTATTCGGCACCGTCAACAAGTAAGCGAGTTGATTCCAATTCAAGTCGTCGAGCGGTCTTGAAAAGTATGTATCGGCTGCCGATTGAATGCCATATACATTATGTCCAAAAAAAATAACGTTGCTGTAAGCTGTTAAAATTTCTTTCTTGCTATAATTTTTTTCTAGTGCTCGAGCAAGCAATAACTCTTTCACTTTTCGTTCATATGTCCGTTCATGTGTGAGATACACGTTCCGTGCCAACTGTTGCGTGATTGTACTCCCACCTTGGACAGATGTCTCGTTCGCGTTATTGATAAATGCTCGGGCAATCCCGCTCAAATCATAACCGGGATGGGCATTGAATTTACGGTCCTCGATGGTCGTGATCGCATCTTGAATATGTTCGGGTAACGCTTTCGGAGACACGTCATTTCTGCGGCCAGCCAAGTAGATCTGCTGTTCTCCACCGTTGTATGCGAGTGTGATGGCATGCTTTGACGAGAGTGGTTGTGCCGATACCAGCTCTTGTCCCCAAGATAGAATTTCATCTGCCTGGTCAATCTCTTCTTTCAATGCAGTGGCAAGTGACAAGGAAGCGGCCAAAAGTCCAGCAAAAAATAAGGTTCCAATCCAAGCTCTCATCTATTTCACCTCTCTCTATACATTATATCGTCCAATTTACAAAAAAATAAAAATGTAAACGTTATCATATAATAATTCGAGAAGGAATACTTTAGGAAAGGGCGAAAAAGGGTAAAAGAGGTTGTATATCACGATTTTGAGGAGGCTTATTATTTATGAAGCAAGAAATGGTTGCGATGCTCCTTGCAGGAGGAGAAGGAAAACGATTGGGGCCTCTCACGCGAAAGACGGCGAAACCGGCCGTGAATTTCGGTGGAAAGTACCGCATTATCGATTTCCCATTGTCAAACTGCACGAACTCGGGAATTACAACAGTCGGGGTATTAACGCAATATGAGCCACTTGAATTGAATCGTTACTTAGGAATCGGGACGGCATGGGATTTAGATCGTCGCAACGGGGGGTTAGCCATTCTCCCACCTTACCAAGCACAGTCGGGGAAAAACTGGTACGAGGGGACGGCCAATGCAATCTATCGTAACTTGAGCTATATCGATGATTACGATCCAGATTATGTGTTGATTCTTTCGGGAGACCACATCTATAAAATGGACTACGAGAAAATGCTCGAAGCCCATAAAGAAAAACAAGCCGATGTGACCATCTCTGTCATGGAAGTGCCGTGGGACGAAGCGCCGCGTTTCGGAATTTTGAACACAGCGGATGACCTCCGCATCAATGAGTTCGAAGAAAAACCAGAAGAACCGAAGAGCAACTTGGCTTCGATGGGGATTTACATCTTCAACTGGAGCGTCTTGCGCGAACATTTGATTAAAGATGCTGAAGACGAAACGTCTAGCTTTGACTTCGGGAAGAATATCATTCCGAACACGCTTCTTCAAGGACTCGACGTCTTCGCTTATAAATTCAAAGGCTATTGGAAAGACGTCGGTACGATCCAGTCTCTTTGGGAAGCGAATATGGACCTCTTGGAAGAAGAGCCTCCATTCGATTTATATGACCCGGAGTGGAAAATCTATTCGGTCAACCCGAACCAGACTCCTCAGTATATTGGAAAAGACGCTTGTGTCGAACAGTCTGTGATTAACGAAGGGTGTCATATCGAAGGCGAAGTCCAACATTCAGTGCTATTTTACGATGTCCGTGTTGGAGAAGGTTCACTCGTTAAAGACTCGGTGATCATGCCAGGAGCTAGAATCGGGAAGGATGTAACAATTCACAGAGCCATTGTCGCTAGCTGTGCAGTCATTGAAGACGGCGCGACAGTAGGTGAGCCGGGTGGTGAAATCGTTGTTATTGAACCACACGAAAACATTGAAAGTGGAACCGTCTTCAAACAAAGAGTTTGATACGAGTAAAGAGACACGCAAGGAGGCGTTACTGTTGACGAACGATTTATTAGGGGTCATTAACTTAGGAACGGAACAAGGTCTGTTTCCGGAATTTACTGGACATCGTAATCTGGCATCAGTCCCATTCTCAGGACGCTATCGCCTGATAGACTTCACCTTGACGAATATGATCACACAAAATATTAATCAAGTCGGGATCTTTACGTTAGATAAGTATCGCTCATTGATGGATCATCTCGGTTCAGGGAAAGAGTGGGATTTGGACCGTTCGCAAGGAGGTCTCCACATCTTCCCACCAGCGTTGAAACCGGACGGGGAAGCGTATCTTGGCGACTTGGCCAACTTCTCGATGCACCGTGAACACTTCATTCGCAGCAAGCAGCCGTATGTGGTCATCACAGGTTCGAACGTTTTGACGACAATCGATTATACCGACATGCTCGCACATCACAAATCAATGGGCGCGGACATCACGCTTGCCTATACGACGCATGAACAGAAATGTGGTTACTGCCGTCCGATTCGCCTTGGGGAGAATGACCGCGTCGTCGGCATCTCTGAGCGAGGCTTCTCACCGGATGATGAGTACACATATACGGAAACGATCATTATGTCGAAGAATCTCTTTATGCGCCTCGTTGATGAAGCGACCTCTAAAGGCGAATATGACTTGTTGGACGGTGTCATTCGTCCTCAGCTCCATCGTTTACACGTGCACGGGTACCATTATGTCGGAAAAATGCAGGTCATTCATTCGGTACTTTCTTACTATAATGAAAGCATGCGATTACTTCGTGGCGAAGGCATCATTTATGACTTCCCTCATATTTATACGAAAATCAAACATGAGCCACCGACTCGCTATTTGAAAGGATCAAAAGTTAACGAGGCGCTCGTGGCAAATGGGTGTAAGATTCATGGCGAGGTGCAAAATAGCATTCTCTTCCGTGGTGTTGAAGTCAGTAAGCACGCACGTGTAAAAAACTCAATCATCTCATCGAAATCGATTATTGAAGAAGGGGCTGTCGTTGAAAATGCGATTTTGGATAAAGAAGTCGTTGTAAAACGAGGACAGGTCATCCGAGGCACAATCGACGAACCGATTGTCATCGCAAAACGAACAGTGGTGTGAGGAGGATTTTATGAAAATTTGGTATGTTGCTTCAGAAGCGGCACCGTTCATGAAAACGGGGGGGCTGGCCGATGTTGTCGGTTCGCTCCCTCAAGCGGTGGCGGGCCTAGGAGAAGAAGTCAGTGTTGTCATGCCGAAATATGGCTCAATCGCTGAAGAGTATGTGGACGAGATGGAGTATTTATTCGACCTGATTGTTCCGGTCGGGTGGCGCAAACAGTTCGGGGCAGTCTTGAAGTTAGAGCGGGACGGCATCACGTATTACTTCATCGACAACGAGTATTACTTTAAACGTGACGGTGTCTTATATGGACACTTTGATGATGCTGAACGATTCGCCTTCTTCTCTCGCGCTGTACTCGAAATGATTGGGAAGATGGAAGACGTGCCCGATGTCCTGCATTGTCATGACTGGCAGACAGGTATTTTACCGGCCTTCTTACGAATCCATTATCAACATATTGAAGCGTATCAACGCATTCGCACCGTGTATACCATCCATAACCTACAATACCAGGGGATTTTCCCAGAAGAGATTCTTGGAGAATTGCTACAGTTCGGTCCTGAACATTTCACGGCTGAAGGAATTCAACATAACGGTCTCGTCAATTACATGAAAGCCGGCATCGTCCATTCCGATCAAATCACGACCGTCAGCCCGTCGTATCGCGACGAAATCATGGAACCCTATTACGGTGAAGGGTTAGACGGGGCGTTGCGTCATCGCGCGGTCGACGTACGTGGTATTTTGAACGGAATTGATTTGGCGACAAACGATCCGAATACGGACCAACGGATTGCAGAGACGTATAATCTCGACACCTACAAAGAAGGAAAAGTTGTCAACAAGCGGGCATTACAAGAGCGACTTGGTCTTGAAGTGCGAGACGATGTCATGCTCATCGGTTTTGTCAGCCGACTCGTTGACCAAAAGGGGCTCGATTTAATCAACGGTGTCCGTGAAGAACTTGGACGGCTCCCTTGCCAGTTCGCGTTCCTCGGTTCGGGACAACCGGAATATGAAGGAATCGTTCACGAGATGACAGCCGCTCACCCGGGGAAAGTCGGGTCATATATCGGTTTTGACATCGAACTCGCACACTTGATTTACGCGGGATCGGATGCCTTTTTAATGCCGTCACGTTTTGAGCCTTGTGGTCTCAGTCAATTGATCTCCATGCGATATGGCACCTTGCCGATCGTACGTGAGACAGGTGGACTCCGGGATACCGTGAAGCCGTACAACGAGTTCACGCAAGAAGGGACCGGTTTTGGATTCATGAACTACAATGCTCATGAGATGTTGGCGACGATTGAAAAAGCGATTCGTGTCTTCTATGAAAAAGAAAACTGGCATGCCCTCGTCCATCAAGCGATGACCGCGGACTATAGCTGGAAACAATCCGCCAAGCAATATCGTGAGTTATATCATTTATTCGCATGAGTGGAAGGAGCTAACTTGATTTATGTTCACAGATAAACAAAGCTTTGTCGACGCATTTAAAGAACGGTTCATTGCATTGAACGGGAAGTCGATCGAGGATGGGACAGAGCAGGAAGTGTATCAAACATTGGCAACGATGGTACGCGAGCAGGCCATGCCCAAATGGATTCACACGCGCGACCGTCAAGAAGAAAAACACAGTAAGCAAGTCATCTATTTCTCGCTAGAATTTTTATTAGGTCGCTTCTTATACAACAACTTGCTCAGTTTAGACGTATTGGAGCTCGTTAGAGACGGACTGCAAGATCTCGGATACGACTTCACAGACATTACCGAGTTGGAACCAGAGCCGGGTCTTGGGAATGGGGGGCTCGGGCGCCTGGCCGCCTGCTTCCTCGATTCGTTGGCTGCACTCAGTTTACCTGGGCATGGAAATGGGATTCGCTATCGTTATGGACTCTTCAAACAGAAAATTGTAGACGGCTATCAAGTCGAGCTGCCGGATAACTGGCTCCGTGACGGGAACATGTGGGAAACGAGACGTCAGGATAAAGCGGTCGAGATTAATTTCGGTGGCTGGATTGAGATGAAACAAATCGGAGATCGATTGCGTGTCGTCCATCATCCAGACGAGGTTGTTCTTGCCGTTCCGTATGATATGCCGATTATCGGTTATCAAAACGATGTCGTGAATACGTTACGTCTTTGGAACGCCGAATCACCACTTGACGACGAGGCGTATTTAGAGAAGACGAAAGGGACGTATAAAGACTTGTTGAAACATAAACAGTCGATTGCTACCATTTCGGAATTCTTGTATCCAGATGATACGACGTATGAAGGAAAAGTATTACGTTTGAAACAACAATACTTTTTTGTATCTGCAGGCATTCAATCGATGCTTGCTTCCTATTTGAAGCGAAATAAATCACTTAAGCAGTTAGGCGACCATTACGCGATTCATATCAATGATACGCATCCGGTCGTCGCAATTCCTGAATTGATGCGCATCTTGATGGATGAGCATGGATACGGTTGGGACGAGGCGTGGCGGATTACGAAGAGCGTCATGTCGTTCACGAACCATACGCTACTCGCAGAAGCGCTTGAGAAATGGCCGGTCGAGATGTACCAACGCCTCCTGCCGCGCGTGTATCAAATCATCGAAGAAATCAATCGACGTTTCTGTCGAGACGTACTCGTCAACTATCCGCACCTCGAATCCCATATGGGAGAGATTGCAATTGTGTCAAACGAACAGATCAATATGGCCAATCTCGCTGTCGTCGGTTCTCATTCAACGAACGGCGTAGCGCAAATTCATACGGATATTTTAAAACAGCGCGAGATGCGTTACTTATATGAGATGTTCCCGCTTCGCTTCAACAACAAGACGAACGGGATCACACACCGTCGCTGGCTCTTGAAGTCGAACCCGCGACTATCTGACGCCATTACGGAAGCAATCGGTCCGTCATGGGTGGAACATCCGAACGACTTGGAGAAGTTGATGGATGTCTCGAAAGATCGGAGTTTCCAAGAAAAAGTCATGGACGTGAAGCAACAAAACAAATTGGACTTGGCGGCATACATTCAAGAAGAAACGGGAGAGACAGTGGACCCGCACTCGATCTTTGATGTACAAGTCAAACGCTTGCATGCCTATAAACGACAATTGCTGAATGCCCTTCACATCCATGCGCTTTATTTGAAGATTCAAGCAGACCCGACGTTTACGATGGTGCCTCGCACGTTTATCTTTGGCGCCAAGGCGGCACCGGGATACTACTATGCGAAAGAGATCATTCGCTATATCAATGCCCTTGCCACGCTCATCAATAAGGACAAGCGGGCGAGTCAATTCATTAAAGTCATCTTCCTTGAAAACTATCGTGTCTCCATGGCCGAACGGATTTTCCCAGGGTCTGACTTGAGCGAACAAATCTCGACTGCGAGCTATGAAGCATCCGGTACCGGAAACATGAAGTTCATGATGAACGGAGCCTTGACGATTGGAACGTTAGACGGGGCCAATATCGAAATTCGTGACGCCGTCGGTGATGATCACATCTTTATCTTTGGATTATCTCCGCAAGAAGTCATGAACTATAAGAAGTTCGGAGGCTATCATGCGGCAGAGATGTATCACGCACATCAGGAAATCAAAGATGTCATCGATGGTCTTGTCAACGGAACGTTCGATAAAGTGGGCGAATATCAATTTCAATCCATCTTCGATTCTCTCCTCGTCTATAACGATGACTTCCTCGTCTTGAAAGACTTTGTCTCGTATATGCGGGCACAGCGACGAGTCGATGAGGTGTTCAGTGACCAATCACGTTGGGCTGAAAGCTCGATCGTCAATACGGCGAAGTCAGGAATCTTCTCGAGTGACCGTACCATCACGGAATACGCAAACGCGGTCTGGAATATCAAACCGACGAGCGTAAAATAAAAAGGATCCACCCTTAGGGGTGGACCTCGTTTTCTGGATAGCTGATCCAATCGGAATAGGATCCCGCATAGAGTCGGACATCATCTTTTCCGAGAGCGTGAAGCGCCAAAATATTGACGCAGGCGGTCACACCGCTACCACAGTAAAAGATGGGGTTCTCAACGGGAAGAACATCTTTATACAGTTCTTTTAAGTCGTGGAAGTCTTCTAACGTCCCGAGTTCTGTGATGGCCTCGGCATAGGAGCAGAGCAATGCGTTCGGAATATGACCTGCTTTTGAGTCGATTGGTTCATGTGACCCGTTGAAGCGATCTTCGGTTCGTGAATCATAGAGCGAGCCGCTCGCAGCAGCTTTCACTTCATCGAGTGTCGCAATCATATGGTCTTGGAAGTCTGGCGTATAGTCGCTTGTCGGATAGTGTGGAACGTCCGTCGTGGTCTCACCGCAATAAGTGATGCCAGATTGGATACCGCCTTCTAACACAACGACCCGTTCGTGACCGGCCCATTTGAAGAGCCACCATGCACGGGCTGCGAATGGGAAGCCGTCATCGTAAATGATGACCAAATCTTCTTTTTTCAAGCCGATGCGACGAAGTGTTGCCGTCCATGCTTCTTTCGAAGGGAGCGGATGACGTCCGCCATGTTCGCCGAGCGGACCGGACAAGTCTTCCATCAAATCGAGAAAGACAGCGTTCGGAAGATGTCCCTTTCGGTAGACATATTTACCATAGGACGCGTCGTTTAGCGAATATCGGCAATCGATGAAACGAATCGAGTTCGTATGCACGATTTGTTTTAACTCTTGGGCACGCATTGTTGGAAACATTAATATCACCTCGAGGTTTCGTTACTCTCATCGTATACAAGATGGAAGCAATTGGCGAGTACTTCGATTGAATTTTTTGAGGGTGAAAGGGGAATGAATCATGACATGGCAACAAACGTATGACCGTTGGAATCAATTCGAAGGGCTCGAGCCGCATTTACGTGCGGAACTTGAAGAACTCGCAAAAAATGAAACCACATTAGAAGATGCATTTTATAAGACGCTCGAGTTTGGAACAGGCGGGATGCGTGGAGAAATCGGACCAGGTGCGAACCGGATGAACGTCTATACGATTCGAAAAGCGTCACAAGGATTTGCTGATTTTATCTCAGCATCAGGGGAAGAGGCGAAACGTCACGGCGTCGTCATCGCCCATGACTCACGTCATTTTTCGCCTGAGTTTGCATTAGAAGCGGCGCGGACATTGGCGTCAAACGGAATCAAGACGTATTTGTTCCCAAGTTTGCGAGCCACACCTGAACTGTCGTTTGCCGTTCGTCATTTAAATGCGTTCGGTGGCATCGTGATCACGGCGAGCCACAACCCACCGGAATATAACGGATTCAAGGTATATGGGGCAGACGGAGGACAGCTTCCACCAGCGGAAGCGGATGAACTCGTTACGTACGTCAATGCGATTGAAGACGAGCTGAAAATTGAGATTGAAGATGAAGCGGCGCTCCGACAAACGGGGCTACTCCTCACAGTTGACTCATCAGTCGATGAAGCCTATATGGAGGCGCTCCAGTCGATTCGGATTCATCATGACGTACAGGACAACCCGCTTCGGATTGTCTATTCACCACTCCACGGGACGGGACGCCGTCCGGTTATGGAAGGATTGAAGGCGTACGGATTTGAGCACGTGACAATTGTAGAGGAGCAGGCAGAGCCAGATGGTGCGTTCCCGACTGTCAGTTATCCGAACCCGGAAGAAAAGGCTGCATTTAAATTAGCAATGGAATACGGGGACCGTGTCGATGCTGATTTACTTATGGCGACGGACCCGGATGCGGACCGTGTCGGCTTGACCGTGCGCGGACGGGACGGGGAATGGTTCGTCTTGACTGGGAACCAGACAGGCGCGCTCCTAATGGAATACATCCTCTCACAAAAGAGTGAGACAGGTACGTTGCCGTCTAATGGATTTGTCGCTAAGACGATCGTCACGTCTGAACTCGGTGCTGCGATTGCAAAAGCGTACGGCGTACATCTCGAAAACACGTTGACTGGATTCAAGTTCATCGGTGAGAAGATCAAACAATATGAAGAATCAGGCGAATATGAATTCCTCTTTGGGTATGAAGAAAGCTACGGCTATTTGATTGGAGACTTCTGTCGTGATAAAGATGCCGTTCAGGCTTGTTTACTCGCAGCCGAGATGGCAGCTTATCATAAACAGCACGGTCGGACGCTTTATGATGCGTTACAGTCGATTTACGAGAAGTATGGATTCTACGAAGAGTCCTTGCAGTCGATGACGTTAAAAGGAAAAGCTGGTCTCGAGCAAATCGGACGGATGATGGAAGCGTTCCGCGCCAATCCGCCAAAAGAAGTCGGTGGATATGAAGTCGTTCGTTTTGAAGACTATAAGAAACAAGTGGCGACCGACTTACAGTCCGGTAAATCGGAAACGATTGAATTGCCATCATCAAACGTCTTGAAATTCGTCTTTGCGGACGGTTCGTGGTTCTGTCTTCGTCCATCTGGAACCGAGCCGAAAATCAAGTTTTATTTCAGTGTGCATGCGGATCGTGCCGAGAAGACGACCGCCAAACGTGAAGCGATTGAAGCGGATGTTATGACACAAGCGAAAGCGATTGATTGATAAGGGACATCACTCTAGAAATAGGGTGATGTTTTTTGTTTGACATGAAGACATTGCGCCAGTATGATGAGGATATTGTTTAAAACCGTGTAATCATATAAGGATTATAGGAAAGGCGGAATTATTATGAAAAAGACATTAACGAGCGTACTCGCAATCGGAGCTTCAGTCGGGCTTCTCGCAGCATGCGGTAACGAAACTGACAGTGGAGCGGACGAAGCGGTCATCACGGTCGGAACAGAAGCGACATACCCACCATTCACGTACAAAGAAAAAGGTGAATTGACTGGATATGACATCGACGTCTTGAACGAAGCGGCAGAACGTGCCGGTTATAAAGTGGAATACGAAGCAATGGACTTCAAAGGACTTGTCCCGGCACTCGACGCTGAACGCATCGACATGATTGCCAACCAAATGAGCATCACAAAGGAACGTAAAGAGAACTATGCATTCTCTGACCCGTACGCGGTGTCAGGAGCTCAAGTCATCGTTGGTTCAGACAACAATGATATCCAAGGGATCGACGATCTTGACGGAAAAGTAGTCGGATCGACACAAGGTTCTGCTTATGCACAAATGGCTGAAGAAGCTGGCGCTGAAGTGAAATTCTACAAAGGTGCGAACCAAGTCCTTCAAGACCTCGAAGTCGGTCGTTTGGACGCGGCCCTCAACGACCGTCTCTTCATCTTGACGGAACTTGAAAAAACAGGTTATGACGTCAAAGCAGTCGGTGATATCTTCAACACAAGTGAAGCTGGATTCATGACACGTCAAGATAGCGACGTGCTTGATAAGTTGAACGACGCGCTCACAGAGATGAAAGAAGACGGCACGATGAAAGAAATCGGTGAGAAGTACTTCGGTGAGGATATCAGTCAATGAATGAACTGATCACGACCGTCATAGAGAACCGCTCGGCCTATCTTGAAGCCATCCAGCTCACGTTGATCGCCAGTGCCCTGTCGATTCTTCTCGCCTTGGCTCTCGGTCTGATCATCGCTTTACTTCATAGTAGTCCGATTAAAATCGTACGGTTGTTCACACGGACGTACATTTCGTTCTTCCGTGGAACACCGCTCTTACTTCAATTGTTGATCTTATATGTCGGGCTCACCGGGTTCGTTCAACTCAGTGGGATGCAGTCGCTCATCTTTGGATTAGGCTTCCACTTCGCAGCCTATATCTCAGAAGCGTTCCGAGCAGCCATCAACTCGGTCGACAAAGGACAAGTGGAGGCAAGTGTCGCACTCGGCATTCCGAAGATGAAACGTTTCAAAGACATCATTTTCCCACAGGCACTCTCACGTGCCATCCCCCCTGTCTCGAATTCGGTCATCGACATCATTAAGTCGACATCCCTCGGGACGGTCATCGCGGTACAGGAGTTGACGTATGTGTCTGACCAGATTGCGGCCACGACGTATTTGGTCATGCCGTTGCTCTTGTTCTCGGCGTCGATCTACTGGATTTTATCGACCTTGATCCAAGCCGGTCAACACAAACTCGAACAGCGTTACGCGATTCGATAAGAAAAACCTCGATTCAGACGAATCGAGGTTTTTTGTATGCCTTAACGGATGACTTGTTCTGTCTCTCCGTCGAAGAAGTGTGCTTTTGTCATATCGAGTGCGAGTTCGACATCGTCACCCATGTGGATGTTCGAGCGACCGTCAACGCGGGCTGTGAACTGTTGTCCACCGAGTTCAGCGTAGAGGTAAGACTCAGAACCCATGAGCTCAGCGACATCGATGTGCGCTTTGAACGTGTGTGTCGTTGGTGAGTCGATGTAGATTGGCTCATCGTGGATTGATTCCGGACGAATTCCGAGGACGAGCTCTTTTCCGACATAGCCACGATCACGAAGCGTCTTCATTTTTCCTTCTGGTACGTTGACTTCTTCACCGTTCGTGATGAATTTGCCTTCTGCGAGTGTACCGCGGAAGAAGTTCATCGATGGTGAACCGATGAAGCCGGCGACGAAGATGTTATCTGGATGATCATATACTTCTTTCGGCGAACCGACTTGTTGAATGATTCCGTCTTTCAAGATGACGATCCGTGTAGCGAGTGTCATCGCTTCCGTTTGGTCATGGGTAACGTAAATCGTCGTTGTATCCAAGCGGTTGTGGAGTTGAATGATCTCTTTACGCATTTGTACACGGAGTTTCGCATCCAAGTTTGAGAGTGGCTCATCCATCAAGAAGACTTTTGCGTCACGGACAATCGCACGACCAATGGCAACACGCTGACGTTGTCCACCTGAGAGCGCTTTTGGTTTACGCTCGAGGTATTCTTCCAAACCGAGAATGCGGGCAGCGTCTTTTACGCGACGATCGATCTCGTCTTTCGGGAACTTACGGAGCTTCAACCCGAACGCCATGTTGTCGTAGACGCTCATATGCGGATAAAGTGCGTAGTTTTGGAAGACCATGGCGATATCACGATCTTTAGGAGCGACATCGTTCATTCGTTTCCCGTCAATGATAAAGTCACCGTTTGAAATCTCTTCAAGTCCTGCGATCATACGAAGTGTCGTCGATTTTCCGCAACCAGACGGTCCGACGAAGACGATGAACTCACGGTCTTTGATGTGTAAGTTGAAATCGCTGACGGCCTTTACGCCACCATCGTAAATTTTATCAATGTGCTCTAAACGAATTTCTGCCATGTCGTTAGCCTCCTAAAGAATCTATGTGTATATAATAGCGCTTACAAGAATGATTATATGATGAAACCGCTTGCATTGAATATGGACAAGTTGCACAAAAACCGTTAATCGGATTTGTGCAACATGACCATGAGTTGAAGGAGGCTAGCGTCATAGAACGTTCGAGCATCGTAACCGGTCGTCTCAAACAGGCGATCGAGCCGATAATTTAGCGTGTTTCGATGCATGAACAGTGCTTTGGCGGTATGGGAGACATTTAACGAGTGACGAAACAACGCCTCTAATAGTTCGATCGTCGATAAATCGAGCATTTGCATCAGCGGCGCAGTGAGGTGCATCCGCTCTTTTGAGTCCTGTTGTAGTAAATAATGGTATAATAATTGACTAGCAGGGTAAGTTTTAGTAGACATATGTGCGTATGGCATGAGCAATTGATGTTGACGATACACATGGGCAAGCGAACCTTGTGGACGTTCGCTATAGACAGCATGTGCCTCGATGAAACAGTCACTCGCGATGGCCCGCAATACGTCCTCAAACTCCTGAAGATCGACGAATGGGCTTTGCTCAATTAGCTCGATATGTCTTGTCGACATCAAGATGACCTTGGCATGCGGCATAAAGTCACGGACGATATTGACGAAGGATTCGAACGATTCTTCTTCTGCTTCTTGGAGAGAAAGAGAGATGAGCCGAAACGGTTGCTCAAAACGAAACGTCTCATCTTGAAGTGTTGCTTGCCATTTTCGTTGATGGGGGTCTGATTGAAGGATTGGCGTCGCCCACATCGCCAACAGCTTTTGTTCGCGTTCGCTCAATTCGAACGCGGGGAGTCCGAATAGGATACCATCTTGCGTCTCGAACCAATCAAGGTCACCAGATGCATCTTCCGACCGATGGACAGCAGTCGGAAAAATCGATTTAATACGATCAAACGTATTCAATACTATCACCTCAACAACAATGTATCATATTTCAGATCGGAGGCTTGCAGTTTGGACGGGTTATTAAAGATTTTACTCATGATATTGATTGGGGCGACCATCGGGGGCGTGACCAACTTTCTCGCCATCAAGATGTTGTTCCGACCACATGAACCGAAATACATCGGTTCATTCCGGATTCCTTTTACACCAGGACTCATTCCGAAACGTCGAGATGAACTGGCATCTAGTCTAGGGAAGACGGTCGTCAAACACTTATTGACACCAGAGGGTATGCGGAAGCGATTGCTAGATGACCAAGTGACGACGCATATTACGCACTTTGCGCAACAAGAGGTTCAGACGATGTTACGCTCGGATAAGACGGTTCGAGAGTTGTTGGAACCTCTCTATCCGAACGCAGAGGCACGATTCCTCACGTTAGCAGATGACAAATTACGTGACGAGTTATCGAGCGTCATGGCTGAAGTGAAAGAACGGAAGCTGTTTGAATTACTTGGAGAAGAAGGGATGGACCGTGTACGAGTAGTCATTCCTGAAGTCGTTGAGGCGCTTCTCGTCAAATCAGAAGAATATTTCTATTCTCCGGAAGGTGAGGCGCAACTTCGTCACATGGTTGACTCATTCGTCCAGCGTCGTCTCGGGTTTATCGCAGGATTCATTCAAAATATGAACTTTGTCGAGA
This sequence comes from Exiguobacterium sp. 8A, assembly GCF_902506275.1. Taxonomy (GTDB): domain Bacteria; phylum Bacillota; class Bacilli; order Exiguobacteriales; family Exiguobacteriaceae; genus Exiguobacterium; species Exiguobacterium profundum. The sequence continues at coordinate 2,742,646 of NZ_LR733630.1, forward strand.
TGGTTCGACCAGAAATCGTCAACATCTTACGTGGTCAATCGACCCGTGACGGAATGACGACGATGATTACGCGAGAATTTGAGCGATTCAGTGAGAAGACGGTCGATACGTTAATCGATGACCGACTCGAAGCAAGACTCATCGATGGCATCACAGATCAAATCGTATCTCGTTTGCCGATTGGACAATTATTGGATCGTCCGGTCTCGTCGTATACACAGTCCGTCGAATCCCGCGTTGTCGACGAACTTGTTCCTCAAGGTGTCACGCTTGTCATTGAGCGCTTCACGAACCAAATGGAGACGATCATGGACCGATTAAAGATTGATAAGATTGTGCAAGAGCAGGTCCAATCACTCGACACGTCGTACCTTGAAGAGATCGTCTTATCGATTTCGAAACGAGAGTTTCGGGCAATAACATGGCTTGGTGCGCTGTTAGGTGGTATGATTGGGTTGATTCAAGGGTTGATTGCCATCTTGTGATGGCTCTATGCCCTAATAGCATTTAGGAGGACGTTACATGTCACAAACAAACTTGTACGACCAAGCTTACCAATTGGAGAAAGCACTTCGCGATTCTGAAGAGTTCACAACACTCTCTTCTTTATACGATCGTGTCAATGCGGATGCGGAAGCGAACCAGTTGTTCGCTGACTTCCGTAACATCCAAATGACGCTTCAACAAAAGCAGATGCAAGGAGAGGAAATCTCTGAGCAGGAAATGATGGATGCGCAAACGAAAATGATGAACGTTCAACAGAACGAATTGATCATGGAGCTCATGCAAGAAGAGCAACGCATGCACCAACTCGTTACAGAAGTGACGAAAATCATCATGAAACCACTCGAGGAGCTTTATGCCCCGATGGTGAACGAAAACGAAGTTCAATAACAAATGATGTGCGGATGGCTTTAGAGCCATCCGTTTTTTTGTTGATGAGATTGTCACACGCTTTAAGTAAGCGCTTACATAAAGTGGGTTATAATGAAATTGTGACAATAGCGAAAGGGTGAATCAGCATGATCACGGTGATAATCCTTTTAGGGATGATTTTCTTTTTCATAGCAGGATGGTTACGGGCGGACTTAGTGGCATTGATTGGACTCGTTTGCCTCGTGCTCACACAACAATTGACCCCAGGTGAGGCGATGGCTGGTTTCTCCAATCCGGTCGTCTTGATGATTGCTGGACTGTTCGTGGTCGGAGCGGGATTGTTTCATTCTGGTCTGGCGGAACGGTTGGCTTCTTTGCTTGTTCCATACGCGGGAGGGAATGCGACGCGTTTATTCTATCTGTTTATGTTGACGGTGACGCTCTTGTCGAGTGTCATGTCCAATACGGGGACCGTCGCTTTGCTCATTCCTGTTGTGATGGTAATGGCACGAAAAATCCAACAATCTACGGATTCTTATCTCATGCCACTCGCCTTTTTTTCAAGCATCGGTGGAACGATGACACTGATTGGGACACCTCCCAATCTCGTTGCGGCAGAAGCACTCCGCGGCCTCGTGGATGAACCGCTCGGATTCTTTTCATTGTTTCCAATTGGTCTGGTCGTGATGGTGATTGGATTGATCTATTTCCGTCTAATCGGGAATCGCTTACTCCATCAAGAAGGGGCGAAACAGTGGTTGAAGACGGAGATAAGTGAGCCATTGCGTCCAAACGTCTATGTGATGTCGATTGCAAAGAGTCATCCGTTAATTGGGAAACAGTTACGTGACCTTTCATGGTCTCATGAAGGGGTTATAGTCTTGAAGGAACGAGTTCATGGACGGCACCATCATGAGACGGCTCATGCGGACACCGTACTACGTGCGGGGGAATTACTTGTCAGCGGTGAGGAACGGCACGTTCGGAACTTTTCTGAAAAAGAACAGATACCATTTGAACCGATTGAGGCCACCCGTGTAGATGATCAAACCGGAGGGGTTCTCCTGTTCACGGTCCCAGGGGTGAGTCGATTAATCGGGAAGCGTATCGGTGAGAGTCAGTTACGTAATCAATTTCATGTCAATGTCTTAAAAGTCATCCGACCACAAGAAGAGATTGCACACGTGCGATTGACAGACACCCCGTTGAAGCAAGGAGACATGTTGATGGTACAGGGGACATGGGATGATTTAGAGCGGATGGAACGAGAGACACATGACCTGTTATCAAATGAACGGGTGACCGAGGTAGCCAATCGAGTCGTATCGGGGCGTCATCAGCTTGCAGCAGGCATCATCATGCTCATGTTGTTGCTCATGTTCATATTCGAATGGGTCGATCCGACCGTTGCCGTATGGATGGCTGCGCTAGCGATGGTGTTGAGTGGGGCCGTCCGACAGATGGACGTCGCCTATCAATCTATTCAATGGTCCTCGCTCGTCTTGATTGCGGCCATGATCCCGGTAGGAACGGCGCTTGAAAAGGCGGGAATCATGGGATGGGTCGTTGAATGGATTGAAAGGACGTTTGCCGACTTTGGTCCTATATGGGTACTCGTCGTCTTATTCGTCTCGACCATGCTCCTTAGTCAAATCATCTCGAATACAGCGACCGCTATTTTGTTTGTCCCCTTAGCGATTGCACTCGCCGAATCGATGACTGTCAGTCCGGTTCCATTCGTCGTTGCGGTCGCCATCTCGGCATCACTCGCTTTTATGACCCCGTTCGGATCTCCGACAAATGCGATGGTCTTTAGTATCGGCAACTATCGGTTCATGGATTTTATCAAAGTCGGTGTGCCGTTACAACTCATCACGGGAATCGTAGGAATTTTGATGATTCTCATCCTCTTCCCATTTTGAATAGGAGGTTTGGGGACGAGTATCGAAAATAGACGTATCAGCAAATGAAAGGGCGGGCGATGATGAAAAAATGGATATTGGTTTTCTTCTGTCTCTTTCTTGTGGCATGTGGGAAAGAAGTGGGGACGGAACCAGAACCTGAGATGACGCAGAGCGGGAAGGTGGCCGAAGCGTATCTCGAGGAGCAACAGTACTCGATCGTTTCTTTTGAAGGAGAGCATACGAGTACTTTAACCTTAGAGGAACTGGCAGAGGATCGTGAACGGAACGTTTGGGGACTACAAACCGTATCACCGGATGAATACGTGGGTAAGACCATCTACTACGAAAACTTTACGGTGAAAGATCATCCGATTGGTGAGCAATCTCCCGCCGGTCAGACTGCTGTCTCGGTAATGATCGTGGATGGAAAGGTCATCGGCGGAACATCATTCCCCGTGACAGACGGATCAGGTTTAGGGAACGGGTATAGTTTGAGCGGAGAATCGCTTGAGGATATTCACCCCGATCTTCAAGAATGGCAGGATGCGTGGAATGAAAAATATGGTGAATGAAAAAGTAGACCAAGACAATCATTGTCCTGGTCTACTTTTGTTAAGATGCCGTCCCTTTCAATTTCCCCGGTAATTTGCAACGCTCGAAGTAGATGAGTTGCCCCCGTCGTACGATACGTGCCCCTTTATGCTCATGTCCAGCAGCACGAAGCATGTCGAGTCCTTGTTGTTTGGCCGACTGATCGTCGTTCGCTTCGAACATTTCATTCAATACGAGCGTGCCATCATTTTCAAATCCTGTCACCGTGTATGTTTCCATCCACACGACCCCCTTTTCTTCATTTTAATGAATGGTCATTCATTCTTCAAGAGAAGGTTTTGTCAGTTCGTCGAATGTCAGCTGTCGTGTCGATTCAGTTCGGGGAATCAAATCGGATACGGTCAATCCGATCAAACGGACGGGCTCGATGACGTTCATCTCGTCGAAAAGACGTCTGGCAAGTCGTCTAATCTCATCATGGTCATGCGTCGGGTGGTTTAATTTGATTTGATGACTCCGAGCCTGAAACTCGCTCGTCTTTATTTTGATGGTGACCGTTTGACAGCTCAAGTCGCGGCGATCGAGTTGACGCAATACGTCCTCCATCTCTGGGATGACCCGTTCGAACACTTCTTCCGGGTCATCGATATCAAATGCAAACGTCGTTTCTGACCCAATCGACTTACGCTCTCGCGTGGCCACGACAGGACGCGTATCACGTCCGTGTGCCAGTTCATATAGTTGTTGCCCACGATCATGTCCAAAAATGGCTTTCAGTTGCTCAGGACGAGTTTGTTGAAGGTCACCGATCGTATGATAACCACTTTTATAAAGCGTTTGGGCGGTCACTTTTCCGACTCCATGCATGGCTTCGATGGAGAGGGGAGCCAGAAAGGTTGCCACTTCATCGAGCGGAACGACCGTGAGTCCATTTGGTTTCTCAAATCCTGAAGCGATTTTCGCGACAAACTTTGACGGTGCGACTCCGGCAGATGCGGTGAGGCCGGTGCGACGCTTAATCTCGCCTAATATATACCGGGCGATAAAGGGTCCGGATGTACTCAATAACGAATTCTCCGTCACATCGAGGTAAGCCTCATCGAGCGAGAGTGGTTCGACGAGCGGTGTGACCGACTTAAAAATCTCCATCACTTGTGCGCTGACTTGTCGATAGGCCTGAAACCGTGGTTTGACAAACGTCGCATGGGGACACAAGGCAAAAGCGCGACGTGATGACATCGCGCTGTGTACGCCGTATTTCCTCGCCTCATAGGAACATGTCGCGACGACCCCGCGGCTGTGGGGAGGGCCTCCGACGATGACGGGCTTTCCTCGTAAGTTAGGACGGTCACGCTGTTCGACAGAGGCATAAAATGCGTCCATGTCCACATGAATGATGAGTCGTTCCATAACATCACCTTTCTTGTGTGAATCACTTTTCTTTCATTATACCGAACTTTTGTTCGTTTTTTGAGATTTTTGTTTTGACCGATGTTTCGTTGAAGTCGTCTGATTCGGAAACTGTAGCAATGACCCGATCCAATTCTTCCGTTTCAGCCACACTTGGATGATGAGCGTGAAGAGAAGAATCATGAGCCAGGCGAATCCATATCCAAGCGGCCATTCCAGTTCAGGCATATTTTTAAAGTTCATTCCCCAAACCGCACCGAATGCAACGACGGGAGTCGTCAGCGCGGTGAAGACGGTTAGTGCCTTCATGATTTCGTTCCCTCGAAAGTTCGACAGGGTGGAGGCGAGATCTGTCATCGCAATCACGTCTTCTTGATAATGATTGATGAGTGTCAGCAATCGACTGACTCGATAATCGGCAAGTTGATACGATTTTAACTGCTGCAAATCGATCGTTAAAAAAGCTTCTCGTCCCGCCATGACAAGCTCCTTATATGGAGTGACCGTATCCGACCACCGTTCAATCTCACTGCGAAGACCAAAAATCTCATTCATGAACGTAGCGGGAACTTGTCCCGTCATTTCACGTTGAGCTGCCATCAAACGTTCTTCAAACTCATCGATACCGTGAAAGTAGTTGTTCATCCGTTCGGCAAGCAACTCATAAAACGCCTCGATTGGAGAATCGCATTGTTTGGCGAAAACGGACTCATGGTGCAAATCATCAAAGCCGATTGTCCATAAAAAATCAGGTCCAATGAAGTAATGTCCAATTTTTTGTGGTTCCCGTTCTAACTGTTCATAGTCGAGTGTGAGTGAACCATACATATATCCATTCTCGACGACAATCTTCGTCACATTTGAGGTCGTCAATTGTTCAAGCCAATACGTATAGGCTTGAGCATATAGCTGATCAACATGAATATAATCTTCCGGTCGTGTATACCAATCCCATTCCATCATCCATTCCTCCAATTCACTATATTGATAGTATTCCCAAATTGTCAGGAATGTTGGCATCTGTCTCAAACTTTCGTTAAGATGAAGGTACTGAACAAGAGAGAGGTGCTTTCATTGACGACAAAAATCGGTCAGCTCAAAGTGGGCGACACGCTAGACCAATATGTCATGATCAAACAATCGTATAAGGGACTTGCCGGGAACGGGAAACCTTATTTAACATTAATCCTTTGCGACGAGAGTGGTGAAATCGAAACGAAATTATGGGATAGTGCCGATACCGAGAAGTATGCGACGAAAAAAATCGTCCATGCGGCCGGGGAAGTGATGGACTATCGGGGGCGCACCCAGTTGAAACTAAAACAAATTTCAATCATCGAGCAGGAAATAGACATCGCACCGTACGTCCGATCGGCTCCGATTCCGAAGTCAGAGCTCGAGACGACGATTCGTGGATTCATCACGTCACTTCAACACGATGAGATTCGCCGTCTTGTCGAGGAAGTCGTCAATCGTCATGAAGAGGCATACTTCACGTATCCGGCTGCCGTTCGACATCATCACGCGGTCTATTCGGGACTGGCATTTCATGTGATGTCGATGTTGAAGCTCGCGGATACGATGTGTGAACTGTATCCATCCTTGAATCGTGATCTTTTGATTGCGGGTGTGATTTTGCATGATTTGGCGAAAGTCATCGAATTGTCTGATGCGATTACGCCAGAATACACACTCGAAGGAAAATTACTCGGTCATTTGTCACTTATGGCATCGGAACTTGAAGTTGTGTCACGGGAACTTGGAACGGACCGCGAAGTGACGACCTTGTTGCAACATCTCGTCTTAAGCCATCACGGGAAGCCGGAATGGGGATCTGCGAATGCGCCACAATTACCTGAAGCGGAGATGTTATTCTTCATTGATAATATTGATGCGCGCATGAACATGTTTGAGAAAGCGTATGAAGGGGTCGAGCCCGGAACGTTCACGGAGCGTGTCATGGCTCTCGATAACCGTGCTTTCTATCGCCCGAATTTATAACAGGTGACCAACGAAAAAGGGGTACTCCATTGCTGGAGTGCCCCTTTGTGATTACTGTTCAGTTGATTCTGCTGCAGGTTCTTCTGAAGACTCGTCTGCGTTTTTAATCGCTTCTTTAACAGCGTCAAATTGTTGTTCTGCTTTTGCATCTTTTACGTCAACGTTGTATTTTTCAATCAACTCAGCGTAAATTTTGTTCGCATCGACAGAAGCTGATTTTTCAGCTGCCAATTCTTCACGAATACGATCTTTCTCGTCTTCGAGTTTCAAGTCTTTCTCTTTACGGTCTGTCACTTTGATGACATGGAAACCGAACTGAGATTGAACCGGCTCGGAGATTTTACCAACGACATCTTCTTTGAATGCGTACTCTTCGAATTCAGGTACCATCGCGCCAGCAGAGAAGAAACCAAGTTCTCCACCTTTTTCACCTGAACCAGTGTCCGTTGACTTTTCTTTCGCAAGTTCAGCGAAGTCTGCACCGTCATTCAACTCTTTGATGATGTCTTGTGCCTCTTCTTCAGTTTCAACGAGGATGTGGCTAGCTTCCACTTCCACGTTCTCTTTTGCGAATTGTGCTTCGATTTCTTCATCGGTCACATCGACAAGTTTCGATTTCGCAGCGTCAACGAGCATTTGTCCGCGAAGCGCTTCTTTAAACTCTTCCGTACCGCTCATACCGGCTTGTTGAATCGCTTGTTCGAACTCTTCTTCTGAGTTGAACTGTTCTTCTGTCTTGCTGAACTCTTCGTCTACTTTTTCTTGGTCGACTTGGTCACCGTATTCTTTTTCAAGAAGTGCATTCATCGTCTCTTGGAATGCGAGTTGTGGCACCATGCGATCATAGCTCATATCCGCGATTTCACCGCGTGTGATTTCGCCACCTTTGTATGTGACGACTGCTGAATTATCTGACTCTCCGCCGCCTGCGTTCGTTGCCGCATACGTACCGCCAGCACCGATAATGAGTGCGATTGCAGATGCACCGACGAGTGCGCCAGTTGAGAATTTTTTATCTTGCTTTTTTGGTTCGTTCGTCATTCCGTTTGACATGTATTCCACCCCTAATAATTCTTTAAAGTTTCTAAGTCCGACTATATCACATTTTCCTAATCATGACAGCTGTTCTCTTGTCTGTACAGTATCATAGCACACAATCCTGTCGTATAATGATGAAATAGAATGTGAAATGATGGGGTGAGGGAAGTGTCACTAGAGGAGAAGGTTGAGCATTTAGCCTATCAGATGAAGATCTTACTCGAGATTGTCGATTGGACAGACCGTCCGTTCGAATATGAGGTGATTCGAGCGAATTTGACGAAACAAGAAGTCGAGTCATTTTATCAATTGCTTGAGGAGATTCGGGCACAGCAAAACGAGCAATTGCGTTACGGATACACGTCCATAGAACCATTGCTCGTCCATTTTGCAGGTATGTTAGATGTGAGACTTGACGTCAAAACGATTCTTGAGGCATGTGTCCGACAAGGAATCGAGTTAGACGTCACAAAACCACTTTATCGGCAGGTCAGGCTTCTTGACTGAGTTCATCCTCATCAGGGCGTCTGCCTGCCTCTTCTGTGATCATTTTTGACGTTTCCGCAAAGATATCCATAAAGTTATCCCCGTACAAGCGACGCACGATAGCCGTCATATCTGTTAAGTCAGGGAACTTTCCATACAGTTCTTGGAGCGGAAGGGAAGCACGGAATACACCGTTCCCTTCTGGGTCGAAGGCGTGAATCGTTTCGAGTAATAACGATTCGCCTTCAGGTGTCAATTGAACGTACGTGTTTCGTTTGTCCGTCTCTTTTTTAGAAAACGTAAGTAATCCACGATCTTCTAACTTCTTCGAGAAGTTGAAAGCAGTCGAGACGTGCATGACGCCATATTTCGCAATTTCTGAAATCGATGCACCGCCTAAAGCGTGGGCAATCCATAAGATATGATGTTCATTGATATTCAAGTCGAACGGTTTGATCCAGTTTTGCCAGTCTTTTTCGACGGTTTTCCACAAAGCTTTACTCAATTGAATGATTTTGTGGCTATAGAGCATGGCCTCAGGGCCAGTGAATTCTTTTTCGTGTTCCATCTCGATCCATCCTTTCCGGATAAAAAGTCAAATATAATCGACGGACGATGACCTCAAACACTCACTGTGTTTGATTGACGGTTTTGTCAGTCATAGCAGACTGTACGTTCGAGAGTTCCTGAAGGTTCCCTTGGATGCGCTCGACTGAAGGCTGAATGTCTTGTTGATAGCGTTCGACTTCGGCTTTCACTTGGTCAGTCAATTCTTTTCCTTGCAGTTTTCCTGCGGCGGCAACCTGCGATGCATGTTTCGCCACATTCCCAAATTGTTCTTTTAGCGTAGTGATTGTGGATGCTCGATGTTGTTGAGCAGCGGCATCATTTGCAGTTCCTCGCGCCAATTTCTTCACTGTGGCGACTCCTAAAAATGCTAAAACAAAGCCGAAAGCAATCCAATCTCGACGTTGGCGACTCGACAATTCATTCCCCTCCTCAAGCTCGGATAATCAGAATTACATTCTTTTCATATTATTTTACCAAAAAAGAGTGATTAAAAACCTATATCGCAAATAAAATTTTTCAGAACATTCATTTTTGACCGAAAAATCATTTTATTTTAAAATACAGGTAAAGGAAGGTGATCCTCAGTGGAGAAAGCGAAGCGTTGGGTAGATGACATGCTTGACCTGTATCTCGCTGCGAAACGACTGGGAGATGACACTTGGGCCGAATCCATTATGAATACACTAGAGGCGGGATACGAGGCGTCGAAGCAAACGGAACAGGCACGTGAAGAATCGATGCGAGAAAAGCGGATGCTTGAAATAGATGCCCGTCTAACGAAATTACGAAAAGAATTTGAACAAGCGACATCTGTCAAGACGCGTCAACAGCTATACGAAGTGGCAATTAAGCTTCAGGTCGAGCGTGCGCAATTGGAAGAGGAACGAAAACGCCACCGTGATTCAATCAATCAATCATAAATGAGACCCGTCGTCGACGGGTCTCTGTCTGTTTATACGTGGGCATGAATGTTCGATGCAAGGGTAGTGAGATCTTCCGACGTGAAGGCGTCGTTTTGCGTGATCCACTTCGCACCAAATCCATCCTCGTGTCCAAAGCGCGGAATCAAATGGATATGGAAGTGGTACACCGTTTGTCCGGCAACTTCTTCGGCATTCGATAAGACGTTCATTCCGATGGCACCCGTTTCACGTTGAATCGCTTTGGCGATGGTCGGGACGCGTTTAAAGACATCTGCCGCCACGTCTTCCGGCAATTCATATACGTTTTTCGCATGATGTTTTGGGATGACGAGCGTGTGTCCTTTCGTCACTTGAGAAAGGTCGAGGAAAGCGACGACCGCTTCGTCTTCATATACCCGATAGGATGGGATTTCTTGTTTTGCAATTTTACAAAAGATACAGGTCGGATCTGTATGCATCTTCATTCCTCCATTCTTAAATGTCGTTTCTGTTCCATCATAACACGGAAGTTCGGGCGCAAGAACGATAGGAAGCGAGATGGATTCCTTCTATAATGAAGATAAGTGAGCGCAAAGGAGGTGAGCACATGCCCTATACGAGAAGTAGAAAAAAAGAGCGGAGTCCGAAAGTCTTTCTTTTGATCTCTAGTTTCACGATTCTAGTTGGAGCCATTGTTTTCTATATATATGCATACAAGCCGGCGGCAGAACAAGACAAAATTCACGTCGCATTCAAAGAGGCCTTATTAGAAGAAGACCGTACCTTTTTTGAGGAGGAAGTCGAATATCTTGGAGAACCTTTATCGAGAGCGGAGGCTCTACGATTCATGGGGTGGTTGAACGATGAAAAGTCCATTCGAGGAGAGGCTATCGCAGAAGTTGCGAAAGACCGAGCCAACCGAACGTCGGGTATGGAGGCGGACGGATTATTTCGTTTGATCGACACGGGGGAAGGACGGTATGGATTTTCTGACTATCGAATTGAACTACTCCCACAACGGATTGATGTGACCTCGGATGTACCATTGACGAATATTTGGATTGATGGACAACAGGTAGGACGGATTGATGAAGCCGATGATACGTTATCGTTTGAACAGATGCCGGGACAATATGATGTCAAAGCGGTAGCGGTGACAAATGGAGAGACGGTCACGGAAACCGAAACGATTCAATTGATATCTTCTAAATCCATTGAGTATGCCCTTATGCCTGAATCGAACGAAGCCATTGCCGGACAATTTGATTTGAAGCGGGCTGAGTTGATTGAAATTGAAGTGGAGGCGCAAACGGGTCACTCACTCGAAACGGTCGATTCATTAATTGGGCAGTCGAGTCAGCAAGTTCAAGAAACGCTTGGTGAACCGGCTGGAAAGCGTGAAGGAAAATGGGACTATGAGCGATTGGCTGTCACGTTTAAAGATGAGGAAGTGGAATCGATTCGGGTCGACCTCGATAAACGACCGGATGATTTGATTGCCCTCCTCGGTGAACCGAAAGCGAAGTCGGAACACCCACTCGGAACAGAGTGGGGTTACGGTCAATCGTTCTTCGAATCATTCTTTACGTTCTTTGGTCTTGAGACCGAGAAACAGTTTATCGAAAAGAACGAGGCAATGTATTTACTGATCCAATGAAAAAAGAGGGACATTCCACAATGGAAGCCCCTCCGATACATAATCTTATTTTTTACGCATTGATTTCATAACGAACGATACAATCAAGATTAGGATAATCGCACCGATAAGAGCCGGGATAATCGCGATATCCGCAACGATTGGTCCGAAGTTACCAAAGATAAGTCCACCCAACCATGCACCGATAATCCCCGCGATGATGTTACCAATGATTCCACCTGGTACGTCCTTACCTAAAATTAATCCTGCTAACCAACCGATGATACCCCCGATAATCAAATAAAGAATAAACCCCATCATTCATTTCTCCTTCCTCTTTTTGCCCATTGTTCTTTACAACGATTTTGTGGAACAATGGAAGTATTGATGTTTATTTTAAAATGCCTTACAGTTCAGATTATTCCCATGTGACAACATTTAAAACATATACCACGAAAAAAAGATGAAAATGAAAGGTGTGGTTTTCATGCTGCACGTCGATCGATTGAACGGCGGATATCTCGGTAAACAAGTTTTGCATGACATTTCGTTTGAAGTAAAAAAAGGGGAGCTCGTTGGGTTGATAGGGCTAAACGGAGCTGGAAAATCGACGACGATCAAACACATTTTGGGGTTATTGTCACCCCTCTCCGGAAAAATCGAAATTGATGGTGAGACATTAAATTCTTCTGAAAAGAACTATCGTAAGAAAGTAAGTTACATACCGGAAACACCGATATTGTATGAGACGTTAACCTTGCAAGAACATATTGAATTGATGGGGAAGGCGTACGATGTGAATCCGGAAGAGTTGGCTGCGCGTACGAAACGTTTGGCGAAAGAGATGCGAATGGAAAAACAACTCGCCTGGTTCCCTTCCGTCTTTTCAAAAGGGATGCGTCAAAAAGCGATGATCTTGTGTGCGCTCGTGACGAAAACGCCGCTCTTGATTGTTGATGAACCATTTGTCGGTCTCGACCCACTAGCGATTCGTCAATTGCTTCAGTTGTTTGATGAATATAAACAAGACTGTGCGATTTTAATGTCCACCCATATCCTCGAAACGGCAGAGCGGCACTGCGACCGATTCGTCTTCCTCCATCAAGGAGTCGTCATCGCAAGCGGAACAGCGGCGGAGTTGCGTGACGTGTATCGATTGTCACCTGATGCGACACTTGATGACATATATGTAGAAGCAATCGCGTCGGAGGAACGGTCGTCATGAATCGATTTACAGCAAGGCTCGGGACCTGGATGGAAGAGGTCGTCAAGTACAGTCGCTACGTTGCAAACGGGGGACTGCTGTTCACGCTCTATTTCACCTTGATTTACGGGGCGTTCGTCTACAATAGCTTCTTAGAACGAATCGATGGGACATTCCCCGGGACGTGGATTGCTACGGCGGTCCTTTTAATCATGCCGCTCGGTCATCGCCCGCGAACATTCGTCCAGGAGGCGGATCAAGTGTTTTTACTTCCAGAGTTAGGAGGTATTCGTTCCTATATGGTGGGGGTACGTTTATTTAATCTCGTGTTTGCTGCACTACGTGGATTGCTCTTCCTGCTCGTTTTACTTCCGCTCCTCGTACGGACAGAGAGTTATTCGAGTATTGAAGTATTATCCTTCGTCGTGACGATGGTCATGTTGTCAGCTGCAGGTCGGTTGGCAAAAGTGGAAGGAGTGCGCGAATGGACAATCCTGCCGTTTGCACTTGGAAGTGGTGTCTTGTTATTGATGAATTGGACACAGTGGGCATGGATCCCCGCATTCGCTCCCTTCATTCTCTTGCATCTGAAGCGTAATGAGCGGATTCCGCTTCTCCATTGGTTGTCACTCGAAGAGAAGAGTCGGGCACAATTTGAACGGGTGATCAGCTGGTTCGTCGATTTGCCGACCTTGAAAGAAGAGGTTCGAGAGCGCCGGCTATTGACTCGGCTTCTAGAAAATCGGGTCCTACGGCGCGTGGACGCTTCACGTTACGTGTACGGACTTCGTATTCTCCGTTCGAACGACTCACTTGATTTAATTCTGCGTTTGACCGTAGTGGCGCTCATTGTCATGTGGATGTCGGGAGGATGGTACGTCGGCTTGGTTACGCCACTCTTTGTAGGCTTGACCGCGTTACAGCTCGTTCCTTTATTTAAACGGTTAGAAGCGATTTCCATTGTTTCCTGGCTACCGATTACACGCGATGAGCGAATCGCAGGGTATTCGTGGTGGGCGATGCGACTGCTCGTCATCCAGTCCGTCGCTCTAGTGATTGCATCTGTCGCTTTCGGTGCCACATGGGATGCGGCGGTCGGGTTGGTCTTGTCTATCTTGGTCACACGCTATTACTTAAGTCGATTAAAATAATAAGAAGGACATCCTGTGCGGGATGTCCTTCTCACGTGATTAGATTATTTTTTAGGTGACATGACGGATACGCTCGAACCGAGAATCTTCGGGAGGCGTCCTGGTTTCTCAGTTGTTTCTTCGACTTCACCGTATGCTGATACACCATGTTCTGCGATGTCGAGGCCGACATCTTCTTGTTCTTCTGTGACACGGAGTCCGATTGTGACGTCGAGAAGTTTCAAGAAGACATAACTTCCACCACCGGCGATGACCATCGCGATCAATACACCGAGTGTCTGCACACCGAGCTGTGTCAATCCGCCACCGTAGAAGAGTCCAGCAGAACCGATCCCTGTAATCTCAACGAGTCGAGGAGATGCGAAGAAACCGAGTGCGAGTGTTCCGATGATCCCAGCGACTCCGTGTACGGAGAAGGCGCAGAGCGGGTCATCCACATACTTCGCCATCAAGATGCTCGTTCCGTATGTTGCAACAGATGCGAGTGCACCGATGACGACAGCTGCCCACGGTTCGACGAACGCGCATGCTGCCGTGATGGCAACGAGTGCCCCCAGTACTCCGTTCACGATTGTCGGGATATCTGCCGTCTTCCGATGGAGCATGACGATTGCAAGAGCACCGAGTGCACCGGCTGCTGTGGCGAGCATTGTTGTCAACGCGACGTAACCGAAGAATCCGTCAGCGACCGACATCGTCGAACCGGCGTTGAATCCGAACCAGCAAAGCCAAAGCACGAGTCCACCGACGACCGTCAACACGTGGTTATGACCAGCGAGTGATTCCGTCTTCCGACGTGGTTTCAAGATGATTGTCGCCATGAGCGCTGCCATCCCACCTTGAAGATGAACAACCGCTGATCCGGCGAAGTCTTGCATCCCCATCGATCCAAGCATTCCGCCAGCCCATACTGAGCGAGCGACGATTGGGTAGAGGATGGCAACGAAGAAGATACCGAACAGAACGTAGGCAGAAAGCTTAGCCCGTTCCGCAAATCCACCCCACGCGATGGCAAGGGAAACTGCAACGAATGATAACTGGAATAAGAATTTAATGTCGATGGAGACGTTCGCCCAGTCGAGACTTGTGAATGATCCGCTTAAGAAGAATCCTTCTGTCCCAAACCAAGTCGTCCCGTCACCGAACGAGAGACCGAACCCGACCGCCCAAAAAGCGAGTGCCGCCACAGAGAGGCTGATAATTTGTTTGACCGCGACGTGACCGGCGTTCTTCGCCCGAAGCGTCCCTGTCTCGAGTAATCCGAAACCTAATTGCATCGTCAATACGAGCAATGCAGCGATGAGTACATACAGCGTGTCCATATAATAGAGAATGTCTTCCATGTTCATGCCCTCCTTTTTCTTAGGTGCTTTCCAAAAGTTGACTTCAGTGTAAAACGAAAAATTCATGCTGGATTGCATTTTGTCAGATTATCTGACATAGTTTTTTTATTAAGGAGGCGAGGCTGAATGGACTATAAATCGAAGAAAGTGATCGGGATGGGCGTTGTGACTGAATTGACGGGACTTTCGGAGCGTCAAGTCCGGTATTATGAAGCAAAAGGTCTCGTCTTTCCGGAACGGACAAAAGGTGGTTCACGTAAATATTCTTTCCATGACGTGGAACGTTTGGTCGAAGTGGCGACTAAACTAGAGGATGGATGGCGAATTCAAGATATTAAGGAACGAGAACGACGATTGTCGACGAAACAGCGTGATGATTTGATTCGAGGTCAATTGAATTCTGCCTTCCGAACATTTCCGACAAAAAAATGACACAAAGAAAACACAATGAAAATGCTTCACATTAGCATAATTCTAATTAATTTCTGTATAATGTTTTTGAGTTCACAAACACGAGAATAAAGAGTGTAGGAGAAATTTAGAGGGGAATGACGCGACGTATGAACGATACTATTTTAAAAGCGTTTAAAGGAGAGGCGACAGATTATGTACCTGTATGGTATATGCGCCAAGCCGGACGCTACCAACCGGAATATCGAGAGATTAAAAAGACGAGGTCACTATTCGAGATCACGCATGATCCTGAACTTTGTGCATATGTGACGGAACTTCCGGTGAAACAACTCGGAGTCGACGCGGCCATTCTATATAAAGACATTATGACGCCACTTCCGTCGATGGGAGTCGATGTCGAGATCAAGAGCGGGATTGGACCGGTCATCGATAACCCGTATCGAACGATGGAAGATGTGGAACGCTTAAAACCGTTAAACCCGGAAGATATCTCATACGTCTTCGACACGATCCGTCTACTACGGGAACGACTAGAAGTTCCGCTTATCGGCTTTTCAGGCGCACCGTTCACATTGGCGAGCTATATGATCGAAGGGGGACCGTCGCGGAACTACCATCGTACGAAAGCACTCATGTATGCAGAACCAGATGTATGGAATGCATTGATGGAAAAACTCGGCGACATGGTCATCACGTATGCGAAGGCGCAAGCGGATGCCGGCATTCAAGCGTTCCAATTGTTTGATTCGTGGGTCGGGACGCTCAGCCGCAAAGATTATGCACGTTACATCAAACCGACGACGGAGCGTATTTTTAAAGAACTACGTTCACTCGACATTCCGCTCATCATGCACGGTGTCGGAGCGAGTCATCAAATCGAGGAATGGCACGACCTTCCCCTTGATGTGGTCGGACTTGACTGGCGTCTGTCAGTACAGGAAGCACGGGACCGTGGCATCACAAAGGCGGTTCAAGGAAACTTAGACCCGTCGTTCTTGTTAGCTCCATGGCCGGTCATCGAAGAGAAGGTAAAGGAAATTTTAGATGAAGGAATGAAACAGCCAGGTTACGTCTTCAACTTGGGACATGGGGTGTTCCCTGAAGTCGACCCGGCCGTACTCGTCAAATTGACGGCATTCATTCACGATTATTCACGCGAAAAAATGGGAGGCAACGAATCATGAAAACAGTCGGACTACTTGTCATGGCGTACGGCACACCGTACAAACCGGAAGATATCGAGCGGTATTACACGCACATTCGCTACGGACGCAAACCGTCACCGGAAGCACTTCAAGATTTAACGGAACGCTACGAGGCGATTGGTGGCGTATCTCCACTCGCGAAAATTACGATCGATCAAGCAGAGACGCTTCGTGACATCTTGAACGAGCGTCATGTGGGTGAGATCGAGTTCAAACTGTATATCGGACTAAAACATATCGAACCGTTCGTAGAAGATGCGGTCGCGCAAATGGCGAACGACGGCATTAAAGAGGCGGTATCGGTTGTCTTAGCACCTCATTACTCATCATACAGCGTCAAATCATACAACGGACGTGCCCATGAAGAGGCCGCGAAGTATGGCATCGACATTCGTTCGGTAGAGTCGTGGTATGATGAGCCGAAGTTTATCAAATGGTGGGCGAATGCGATTAACGATACGTATGCGTCATTGCCTGTACCGGCTGAAAAGACATGTCTCATCGTTTCAGCGCATAGTCTTCCTGAGAAAATCTTGGCTGGTGGCGACCCGTATCCGGATCAGTTGAAAGAAACAGCTGATAAAATTGCCATTGAAACAGGCGTCCCGCATTATGAGATTGGTTGGCAGTCAGAAGGGAATACGCCGGACCCATGGATCGGACCGGATGTTCAAGATTTGACGGCTGAACTTTATGAAAAGCATGGCTACGAGGCGTTTGTCTATACGCCGGTTGGCTTTGTTGCAGACCATCTCGAAGTATTGTTCGATAACGACGTCGAGTGTAAAGTTGTCTGTGACCGCCTCGGTGTTCACTACGCACGTCCAGCTATGCCAAATGCAGAGCGAAGCTTCATCGAAGCCATCGCGGATCGAATGGAAAGCGTGATTGTGCATCATGCGTAAATTCACGATTGTCGGTGGTGGGATCACAGGTCTCACCGCCGCTTTTTATGCGGAGCGTTATTTGCCGGAAGACGTGACCATCACGTTGCTCGAGGCGACCGATCGCCTCGGAGGAAAGATTGATACGTATGAGACGGGCGAGTTTGCGGTGGAACGTGGTCCGGACTCGTATGTCTTTCGAAAGACTGCGATGACGGAATTGATTGAAGACGTCGGCTTAGGCGATGAACTTGTCCGCAATGGAGTCGGTCAGGCTTACGTCCTTCATCATGACGGGCTCCATCCGATTCCGAAGCAGACGGTGATGGGGATCCCGCTCGACGTCAATGGGTTTCGTGAAACGACGTTGCTTTCGGAAGAAGAGCACGAGGACTTGAAACAGATGTTGCTGTCACCACCGAATGTAAAAGCACCTGATTCGGACGTTTCACTCGGTCTGTACCTTCGTGAGCGTGTCGGAGATCCGATTGTCGACCGATTGATTGAACCGTTACTCTCTGGTATTTATGCCGGAGACATCGATCAAATGAGTGCGATGTCGACATTCCCACAGTTCATCGAGGGAGAAAAGAAATACGGGAACTTGTATGAAGGGATGCGACACTTACGTCCTGAACAACGAGTCGCGGAAGTCGGGGCGAAGAAGGTTGGTCAGTTCGCCTCGTTGAAACGTGGACTCAAATCACTGACGGATCGCTTGGCAGAACGGTTGGACCGAACTGAAATCGTATTAAACTGTTCCGTTGAACAAGTATCCGAGCGTGAGGACGGGTACCGCCTCTTCACGAATCGCGGAGACATCGATACGGACCATCTGGTT
Organism: Exiguobacterium sp. 8A; assembly: GCF_902506275.1. Classification (GTDB taxonomy): domain Bacteria; phylum Bacillota; class Bacilli; order Exiguobacteriales; family Exiguobacteriaceae; genus Exiguobacterium; species Exiguobacterium profundum. The sequence goes on from NZ_LR733630.1 coordinate 2,761,063, forward strand.
TTGACGGTCCCACCGCGTCTCATACGTCAGTTCCTCCCGAAAGTCGATAGTGACTTCTTAGCGGATATGAAGCCGCATGCGACGGCGACGTGCTCACTTGTCTTCAAAAAAGAAGATATTGAACTTCCTTTTGTCGGGACAGGGTTCGTGACGAGTCAAGAAGCAGATGTGACTATTACTGCGTGTACGTTCATCGACCAAAAATGGCCGCATGCGGTACCGGAAGGATATCACGTTCTTCGTGTCTTTTTAGGGCGCCCCGGGGCAGATGATATCGTTGAAGCATCTGATAAAGAAATCATCGAGACGGCATTACACGATCTTCGAGGCCTGATGCGCATCCATCGGGAGCCGATTCAAACCGTCGTCAGTAGACTCCGTGATGGGCTGCCTCCTTATGCAGTCTTTCATGCGGACCGCGTAAAAGCACTTCGGGCCGAGATGAGCCGGGTATATCCAGGCGTCATTCTCGCAGGAATCGCCTATGACGGAATTGGGATGCCTGACTGTGTGAAGAGTGTACGGGAACAAGTGAAGGCTTTGCGTGAAAAAAATTGAGATTTGATGAAGGGAGGGTTCGGATTGTTCCGAAGCCCTCTCTTTTTGTTATAGTTAAAAGCGAAAGAGAAAAAGGAGTGATGGAAGATGGCAACGTATAAACTTTTTGTATCAGACATGGACGGTACGATTTTGCACAACCACACCAAAATCGCGGATGAGACAGCGGAGATTGTTCGTGAAGCAGAGGCAGCAGGGATTCGCTTTGCGATTGCGACGGGGCGCAACTATGTGAATGCGAAACAGATTTTAGACGAGGTCGGACTTTCTTGCCCGATTGTCTCGTCGAATGGGGGACGTGTGCTCGACACATCGGGAGAAATCCTTCATGAAATCGATTTGACGATTGAAGAGGCGCTTCAAGTCATCGATGTCCTTCATCAAGATGACAAGTATGCGGACGTTTTTTACGAAATGTACACAGAAGCGGGACTCGTGGCGAGCCGTGGCGATTTGATTGAAGCATCGATGAAAAACTTGAAAGCGAATGGTGACGACCGCTCGCTCGAGATGTACGAATTCTTTAAGAATCGCTACTACGTCAACGAAGACGTCAAAATTGTTGATGACATTGAGAACTTTATCCGAGAAGAAGCGGGACGTGTCTACAAGTTCATCGCTTTCTCGAGCCACCTTGAGAAAATGAACGGACTTTGGAAAGAAATCGAAGACCAAGTCGAAGGGGTGTATGTCACGTCTTCAGGCAATGATAACATCGAAGTGATGGCACACGGTGCAGATAAAGGGAACGGTGTGACAAAACTTGCCGAACATTATGGCATCGATTTATCTGAGGTCGTCGTGATCGGGGATAACTTGAACGACGTTCCGATGTTCAAAGTGGCCGGTAAAGGGATTGCGATGGGCAATAGCCATGAAGACTTGATTGCCATCAGCGACCATGTCACCGAACGCCATGATGAGTATGGTGTGGCGAACGCATTGAAGCGCGTGATGACAGGTGAGTGGAAGTAAAAGATTTGTCGAGGGCTCGTCTCGTTTCGTATAATACGAGTAACGAACATCCGACTAGGAGGAAATAAACTGTGAAATTTATTTTTAATCCGGATATCCGCGACCCGAAGCTCAACTTGGCGGTTGAAGAGTATATCCTTAAACATTTGAACGTAGACCATGAAGATTACTTCTTGTTCTATATCAACGGTCCGTCCATCATCATCGGGAAAAACCAAAACACATCAGAAGAAGTTAACTTAAAGTACATCGAAGAGAACGGCATCGATGTCGTTCGACGTCTCTCTGGTGGAGGTGCCGTTTATCACGATGAAGGAAACTTGAACTTTAGTTTCATCACAAAAGACGATGGCAACTCGTTCAATAACTATAAGAAGTTCACACAACCGATCGTGGATGCGCTTCGTAACCTCGGTGTCGAGGCAGAGCTGACAGGTCGTAACGACATTCAGGTCGGAGAACGCAAAATCAGCGGGAACGCACAATTCACGACGCGTGGACGCATGTTCAGCCACGGGACGCTCATGTTCAACTCGAACATTGAAGAGGTCGTGAACTCACTTAACGTCTCGGAAGAGAAAATGCGTTCAAAAGGAATCAAGTCAGTTCGTAGCCGTGTAGCGAACATCACTGAATTTTTAGAGCGTGAGATGGAGATGGAACATTTCGTCGAAGCGCTTCTCCATTCGATTTATGATGGAGAACAACCGGAACGCTATGTGCTTCGTGACGAGGATTGGGAAATCGTCCATGATATCTCGAAAGAACGCTATGCGAACTGGGACTGGAACTTTGGGAAGTCGCCGAAGTTCGACGTCGAGTCGAAACGTCGTTTCCCAATCGGGACGATTGATGTCCGCTTGAACGTCAACAAAGGGACAATCACAGAAGCGAAGATTTACGGTGACTTCTTCGGTGTCGGTGACATCCAAGATGTCGAGCAAGCGCTCGTTGGGACGCGTTTCGAACGTGCGGCCATCCGTGAGCAATTGATGCAACTCGATTTGAAACATTACTTCGGAAATGTCGAGCTCGAGGAATTAGTCGATTTGATTAGTTAAGTTAGTCATGGCGGTCTCTACGGAGGTCGCCTTTTTTTGGCAGTTTCGTGAACGTTGAACGTACGGATTGCACCTGGATGGGAGAAGGCGTATCATAATTTGTGCAAGCGCTTTCGTAGAGGCTGATCAAAAATAGGAGGAATCACAATGTATCGAAGGCTCAGTGAATGGATGGACCCGAGTCGGATGTGGGTGACGGAACAATCGACGTTTGAACGTGCGATTATGGCGGTAGGTCTTGAATTAGAACGAAAAGGCATGGTCAGTTCTTCATTTACGCGAGTCGTTCTCGATCAAGAAACGATCATTCCTTCTGGGGTGAGTGATGTCGCTGTGCCGGTTGCGGTCATTGATGTTCCTATCTCCATAGCGAAACGAGACGGTATTTCCCTTCTTCATCTGCTGAACACGTGTAAAGTAAAAACCATCACGGGAGAAACGATTCAAGCGAAAGCGATATTATTCATTACGGCTACGAATGAATCGAAGAAACAAGGCTATCATAAACTGATTGATGATTTGCTCATGGATGATGAATCCCTTCAAGCGCTCGTCCACGTGAAAAGTCGAGCTGGATTGTTCCACTTGCAAGCGAACTTTTTGGAAGCGTTTTCTTATTGAAACATTTCATGTACAATAGAAGTAATTGAAAAGAGCGCGGACAACGTGCTCTTTTTTATGGCTCAAAAGTGAATCATCATTCATTTAAAGGGGGATTACCATGGCAAACTTAGTCAAGTCACTACAAGAAGTAGTGATTGCTCACCCGCAGAAAGCAGCGTATGTGTTTGGGGAAGACACGGTGAGTTACGGACAGTTTTATGGGCAAGTCAAGGCGATGGCGTCGACACTTGAGCAAAAAGGAATTGGACAGGGCGATCACGTCGCCCTCGTTCTCGGAAACAGTCCTGCGTTCCTGATTGCATATTTCGCTGTGTTGTCACGTGGAGGGGTCGTCATTCCGATCAACCCTACATACACGCCTGATGAAATGGCCTACATTCTGCTTGATGGGGATGTAAAAGGGATTGTTGGCTTATCACCGCTCGTCGCACAGGCGGAAGCGGCACTCACGAAGTTGCCTCACTTAAAACTCGTGATTTCCGTTCCATATGCCGATGTTCCGGCATTGAAGCGGGAAGGGACGATTGAATTCATCCCATTCGCAGAAGCGTTTGCTGAAACAGAAGGGACGTTCATCGAAGTGGACGAGGATGAAGTTGCCGTCATCCTTTATACGAGTGGGACGACCGGAAAACCGAAAGGAGCTCTCCTCACCCATCGAAACTTGTTCTCAAACGCACATTCTATCGGAGAGTATTTAGACATCACTCCAGAGGATAAAGCATTGGCGGCATTGCCGATGTTCCATGTTTTCTGTTTGACGGTCATCGTCAATGCACCACTCCTTCGAGGGGCGACGATTGTCATTTTACCGAAGTTCTCTCCGCAAGATGTGTTCGACTTGGTGCCGAAGCACCGTGTGACGTTATTTGCCGGAGTGCCGACGATGTACAATTTCTTGTTACAGACGGCAATGAAAGTACCAGCCTACACATCTGCGTTGAAGCATGTCCGTGTCTTCGTCTCAGGAGGAGCAAGCTTACCAGTTCAATTGCTCGAGTCATTTGAGCAGATGTTTGAGTGCAAGATTCTAGAGGGGTATGGCTTGTCCGAGGCATCGCCGGTCACCTGCTTCAACCCGCTCCATGGCGAGCGAAAAGCCGGGTCGATCGGACCTTCAATCGTTCACGTCGAAAATAAAGTCGTCGACGAGCTTGGGGAAGAAGTCGGCGTCGGTGAAGTCGGAGAGTTGATTGTACGAGGACCGAACGTCATGAAAGGGTATTACAAACTACCGGAAGAAACGATGATGACACTTCGAGACGGATGGCTCTATACAGGCGATTTGGCGCGACGTGACGAAGATGGTTACTTCTATATCGTCGACCGGAAGAAGGATATGGTCATCGTTGGAGGCTATAACGTATACCCTCGTGAGGTAGAGGAAGTATTGTATCAACATCCGGATATCGTCGAAGCTGCCGTCATCGGTGTGCCGGATGCAGAACAAGGGGAAGCGGTGAAGGCATTCGTCGTTACGAGACATGATGGTCTCACGAAAGAAGATATCCGTGCCTACACACAAACGAAATTAGCAAAATACAAGCAACCAACCTATATCGAATTGATTGATGAGCTTCCACGAAATACGACCGGTAAGATTTTACGAACGGTCTTAAAGAGCGAAGCGTTTCAAAATAGTTGAGTAGAGAAGGGCGACTGAAGTGACCCCTAAAAGTTAGACACGGTTATTTCATCTAGGCTACGTGAACGAACTGGGTCCGGTATTGCACCGGACTCAGTTTTAATTTTGCCTTGATTCGTCGTGTGTTGTAATAGTCTATGTCATTCATACTATCTTTCCCTTCCCGATAGGCCATGACGGCGCTTAACTTTTGATCAGTTGTAAATTTAGTCATTAAAAAACTGCACCTCCAATTGTTAGATGTGTCTAACAATTGGGGTGCAGTTCACGACTTAGTTCGCTCTTTTTTATTCTTTTCATTTGACACTATTACGGGGTAGGGGTATATTGGTGGTGAGGTGATCAACATGGAAGAATTTATGCATGGCCAGCCACTCGTTCCGCGTGATGATGCTGAACGGGAGGCACTCGGCAAACGTCTAAAACGAATCGAAGGACAAGTCCGAGGGATTCAAAAGATGGTCGAGAACGACCGCTATTGTGTCGATATTTTGACACAGACGTCAGCCATTCAAGCCGCTCTGAAGCAAGTCGAGATGCAACTGTTAGAGCGTCATATGCGCAAGTGTTTGGTTCACGCAAGTGAGACGGAAAACATGGAACCTTACATTGATGAATTGATGACAATCGTCAGCCGCATCAAAAAATAAGGAGGGATTTCATGAAAACCGTTGAGTTATCCATACAAGGAATGACCTGTGCGGCTTGTTCGGCACGAATTGAAAAAGTGTTGAACAAGATGGACGGTGTCGAAGCGACGGTCAACCTTCCGCTCGAGACGGCGACCATTCGTGTCGATGAAGGCATTACAGAAGAAGAGCTGATTGCTCGGATTGAGAAAATCGGATACGGAGCCGAGCCGAAAGTGGAAATGGCACCGACGCATGATCTGCGTCCATTACAGCGGAAAGTCATCATCTCTGCGCTGTTATCGGCCCCGTTACTCCTCGTCATGCTGACGCATATACCAGGACTCGGATTTCATGCCCCGTGGCTGATGAACCCATGGTGGCAATTCGCCCTTGCGACACCTGTCCAGTTTTGGATCGGGGCACAGTTTTATCAAGGCGCGTATAAGAGCTTGAAGAGCGGGTCGGCGAACATGGACGTGCTCGTCGCGACGGGGACGTCTGCTGCATACTTTTACTCCATCTTTGAAATGATCGTACACCCGATGAATCCACATCTTTACTTTGAGACGAGTGCCGTCCTCATCACACTTGTCTTACTTGGGAAGTGGTTAGAAGGACGAGCGAAAGAGAAGACGACTGATGCGTTGAAATCACTTTTGTCGCTTCAGGCGAAAGAAGCGATTCTGTTTGTCGAGGGTGAAGAACGGTCTGTCGCTGTCGAACTCGTCAAAGTAGGAGACATTCTCGTCGTGCGTCCGGGAGAGAAGATTCCGGTCGATGGACGAATCATCGAGGGAGAGACGGTCATTGATGAATCGATGTTGACAGGGGAATCGATCCCAGCAGAAAAGACTGTCGACGCCGAAGTTGTCGGCGGAACAATCAATCAGTCTCATCGCATTCTCATGCGGGCGGAACGAGTCGGGAAAGAGACGATGCTCGCTCAAATCGTACGTGTAGTCGAACAGGCACAAACGGATAAGGCGCCGATTCAACGTCAGGCTGACCGCATCTCGGGTGTCTTCGTACCGATCGTCGTAGCCATCAGTGTTGTCACGTTCGTGGTCTGGGCATTCCTGTTAAATGATATCGATACGGCTATTCGAGCATCAATCGCAGTACTTGTCATCGCATGTCCGTGTGCCCTCGGTTTGGCAACGCCGACATCGATCATGGTTGGAACGGGACGAGCGGCAGAACAAGGTGTATTGTTCAAAGGTGGGGGGCAACTCGAATCACTCAATGAATCAAACATCGTTGTTTTTGATAAGACAGGGACGTTGACGAACGGGAAGCCAGAAGTAGTGGAAACGTTTGGTGACGAGGCAGCGCTCCGACGCGCCGTCATGGCAGAACGACAATCCACACATCCTTTGGCGGCCGCCATCGGTCGGGAAGCAGGCGATGGTGTCGTGACGAAAGTGGAGGAGTTGGCCGGACGAGGTGTTAAAGCGGTTGTGGATGGTAAAGAACTCGTCATCGGGTCCGTTCGAATGATGGAAGAGCTCGGATACAACTTGCCAGATTGGTCGATGGGGGCGATGACCCCGGTCTATGTCGCGGATGAAAGTGGGATTGTTGGGGCGTTCGGGCTACAAGATCAATTGAAACCGAAAAGTCGTGAAATCGTGCAAGCCCTTAACCAAACGCGTGACGTGTATGTATTGACAGGTGACCGGAAAGAAGTCGCCTACGCGATTGCCGACGAACTTGGTCTCCCGCATCGTCAAGTCATTGCCGAAGTCCTTCCTGTCGAGAAGGCGGAGCAGATTGAACGATTGAAACAATCCGGTCGCGTTGCCATGGTAGGGGACGGCATGAACGATGCCCCGGCACTTGCGGTGGCGGACGTTGGAATCGCATTCGGGAGTGGTACGGATGTCGCACTCGAGGCGGCAGATGTTACAATTGTAGGGCAAGACATTGAAGGCGTAAGTCGAGCGATGAATATGAGTCGTTTGACGATGAAGAACATTCGTCAAAACTTGTTCTGGGCCCTTGCCTATAATAGTCTTGGTATCCCGGTCGCTGCAGCAGGGTTACTTGCCCCATGGATTGCTGGAGCGGCGATGGCGTTCAGTTCGGTGTCTGTCGTCTTGAACGCATTACGATTAAAAACACAAGGAGGATCATCATCATGAAAGAAACAACGTTAACCGTAGAAGGTATGACATGTAATCATTGCAAAGCTGCCGTTGAGGGGGCATTGAATGAATTGAACGGTGTCGAATCAGCGACGGTATCTCTCCAAGAGCATCGAGTCGACGTAATCCATCAAGATTCTGTCTCACTTGAGACGATGGTGGAAGCAGTCGAAGAACAAGGATACGATGTAAAAGCATAATCATGGTAAGTCCCGATTGAAATCGGGACTTTTTTTGTGGTATCCAATGGATAAGATGTGTGCTATATTTAAGTTGATAATGAGAATCGGTATCAACGGGAGGCGGACATCATGGAAATGATCATGATCAGTGGAGTGTTGGCGTTGATTAGTGGGGGCGCAGCATTTTTGACGCAACAGTTACGAACAAATTCAGTACGGTGAAGAAGGTGCGGTTTCGTGACCTTCTTTTTTCTTTGACTTCATTTCTTTCCCATCATTTCACGACAATTGTTTGATATGATGAGAAAAAACGTGTTGAGGTGACTTGAATGTATACAATCTACTTAGTCGACGATGAAGCAAACTTAAACAAAATGCTCGTCACTTATCTAGAACAAGAAGGATACGACGTTCGCTCATTTGCGGACGGGACATCTGCACAAGAAGCGATTCCAGACCAACCGGATTTATGGGTGCTCGATATCATGTTGCCGGACCTGGATGGTTTTCAATTATTGAAACAAATCAAAGCCGTCAATGCCAATACGCCGACGATTTTCATCTCGGCGCGCGATGAGGATATCGATAAAATCATCGGGCTTGAGATGGGTTCGGATGACTACATCGCTAAACCTTTCCTTCCGAGGGAACTTGTCATCCGCGTCAAAAAATTGATTGATCGTGTCTATGGTTCGAAATCGAACGAGCATATCGAATACGGGGAGTACACGATTTATCCGGATAAACGTCTAATCAAGCACGGAGACGAAGAAATCGATTTGACTTCGAAAGAATTCGATTTACTACTACTCTTCCTCGAGCATCCGGGCTCTGCCTTGTCACGTGAGCAGATTCTAGAAGGTGTTTGGGGGAACGATTACTTCGGATCGGACCGCGTCGTCGATGACTTGGTTCGTCGTGTCCGGAAAAAATTACACCGTCTCGAGCTTGAAACGCTTTACGGTATCGGTTACCGTCTCGTCAGACCATGATGGACGCGCTTAAACCGAAGCGGCTCATGTGGAAGATATGGGTGCTCATCTTACTCATCATCGTGACGCTCGCGCTCATGATTTTAATTACGGTCCGTTCATCCATCACCCAGTTCATCGATGAACAAGTATATGAGACGTTACGAGATGTGGACTATTATTTAGGGAACACGAATGAGTTAGAGAATTATCCCCAAAACCCGATTGAGTATGATCGACGCCAACAAGAGTCCCGTTCGGTCAACCAATTGATCTTTCTCCCGAACGGACGGATCATCTACGGATCGGCACCGCTTGAATTGACGAACCGCATGTATCAGGAAGCGTTAAATCAAAGTGGTCAGGTCGAACGGTATCAGACTACGATTGACGGAGAGGACGTCTATTACATCATTCGTCAAAATGAATACGATGGAACGATTGTGTATCAAGCCTCTTACGCATGGGATGCCTATCGTCGTGAGTTGGTGTCGACATTATATTTGCGAATATCGATTCTGATAGGTATCATCAGTCTCTTATCGCTTATCCCCGCCTTATTGATGTCGCGGCAATTGACGAAACCGATCGTGGAGATGGAACGGGCCGTTGAGAAGATTTCGAACCGGCAATGGGAGACGGCTTTACCACTAGATCGTCAAGATGAACTCGGCCAATTGGCTCATTCGATTGATGCCATGCGAAAAGAGTTGAAAGAGCAAGACCTCGCACAACAGGCTTTGCTTCAAAACATATCGCATGACTTAAAGACACCGATCATGGTCATTCGTGGATATGCCCAGTCGATTGGAGATGGTATTTATCCGACAGGAGATTTGAAAGGTTCTGCCGAGGTCATTGATGAGGAAGCGTCTCGACTCGAGAAGAAAGTCGTCGATTTGTTGTACGTTACAAAACTTGAATATTTCAAAGGACAAGAAATGAAACTCGAACCAATCAATCTCGACAAGTTGATGGAACTGCTCGTCGCGCGCTTCAAACTCAGAGGCCAGCTCGATTGGGAAATCAATGGAGAAGGCGGCGAGATGCTTGGCGATGGTGAACAGATTCGGGTCGCGTTTGAGAACGTGCTCGACAATGCACTCCGTTACGCGGAATCCTGCATCCGCATCGACCTACATCAAGATGACGCCGGCGTGGAAATCACCATCTTTAACGATGGGCCACCAGTTGATGAGAGTTTAGACTTGTTCCACCAATTCTCTCGAGGGAAGCAAGGGAAGTTCGGACTCGGTCTGTTCATCGTGCAGCGAATTGTGACGCTTCACACAGGGGAAGTGTCTCTACGAAATACAGGTGACGGAACTGCAGTGCGATTTTACTTTCCCCGACTCAAGTCGAACCAACCTTTAAAATCAAATGCTTGATTTTCAAAACCAGCCAGGAAACGGCTGGTTTTTTCATGGGAAATAGATGAAAGCCGATTTGCGGGGCGGATCAAATCCTGGTATGAATGACATGTAAGTCATTACATACGTTATGGGGGATGAAAAGATGAGCAGATTGACCAATGAAACGAGAGCTTTAATTCCTGTATTTAACGAGTTTGGCGAAGCGGAGACACTTGTGTATCAACCGGAAGGCGTCATGCGGGTAAAGGGGTCGCCAATCGACTTATTGGAACATGCATGTCTATACTACGGGTCGAGCATTCAAGGTCGAATCGAGGCAGCGCGACACGTCCTCGGACCACATCGAAAGACGCCGGTCGTCATGGATTGGCATGCGGATGCCGTCTTCTTTCCGACGATTGCCAAGGAAAGTCCGGATTGTGCGTGGATTAACTTTCAACACGTGACGGCCATCAAGAGAGATGGTAAAGAGACACTCATTCAGTTTTTGACGGGGGAATCGGTCAAGGTACACGTGTCCGACCATACCGTGTCTAGACAAAAACAGCGGTCAATCGAATTATCGTACGCTTTTCAAAAACGTTTCCATGACAGCACATTGCAACACGCTTAAGGATTGAATTCAATGACAAACCCCTCTATGATGAAGAAGAGATATCATATGTGTATTTGCACATCTTCCGAAAGCGAGGGGTTTTTATGTTTTTTGAAAAAATGATTGAGCGAGGGAAACTGGTTATCGTGTTTCTTCTCGTCGCAATCGTCGTGGGTGTGCTGACGTTCTTCCAGCTCCCTAAACGTGAGATTCCGGAAACCGGGATCAATATCGTACTCGTTCAAACACCGTATCCTGGTGCGACAGCGGAAACGGTCGAACGGAATGTTACCGGCGTGTTAGAAGAGGAACTACGTAGTTTAGAAGGAGTAGAGAACGTGACGTCGATTTCGGCTTCAGAGTTCTCGAACATCACGGTCGAGTATGCGGATGGAACCGATCAGGCAGAGTTTCAGGCGAACGTTCGACAAGCGTTGTCGGATGCGACACCTAAACTTCCTGAAAACGCGCTTGCGCCAACGGTCAATGATTCACTCGGGCAGTTACCTGTCGCATCGTACTTATTGACAGCAGACGATCGTGGATCATTTGAGGATGTTCGATCAGACATCGAACAATTAGAGTCGAAACTTTTGCGAACTGATGGCGTGACGGGAGTCACGATCAAAGGGTTACCAGAGCAGGAGTATGTTGTGTCACTTGATTCTGAAGAGCTGAGTTCACGTCAACTTGCCTTTCCTGATGTGTTAACGGCCATTAACGAAGAATACAAGACGACACCGCTCGGACGTCAATCGACTGAAGAGGGGATTTATCAACTAGCAATCGATAACTTGACGAATGTAGACGACATGGAGCAAGTCATCGTCGGCTCATTCAATGGGGAACCTGTCTTACTAGCAGACGTCGGAACGGTCGAAGAGACAGCGAAAAGTAAAACCGATCTCGTTTCATTAGACGGAAAGCCGGCTGTTTCGATTACAGTTCCGATTGAATCAGGCTTGGATATTCCAACGATGCAAGACCGCGTCAATGACGTGGTCGAAACAGAACTTGGAGACTTAGATGGTTTTGAGCTCGTTCCTTATTATGAACAAGCGAAAGCAGTCGATGCGATTTTCTCATCGTTGACTCGTGAATTTATTGTCGCCATTATCGCCGTTATTGCCGTGACGACGATTGGTTTAACATTCTCTGGCTCTATTATCGTCAGTCTAGCAATTCCGTTGTCATTCTTGATCGCCTTGATTCCATTACAGTTTACTGGGGTCGATTTGAACCAAATCTCGATTATCGGGGCAATCATCGCCTTGGGGATTTTGGTTGATGATGCGATTGTCGTCAACGACAACATCTTACGACGGTATCGGAATGGAGACTCGGCGATGCTTGGGGCAGTCCGAGGAACGAAAGAGGTATGGGGCTCGATTGTCACGTCGACACTCGCAGTTGTCTTCGCCTTTTTACCGCTCACCTTGCTATCGGGCGCAAACGGTAACTTCATTCGCGCCTTGCCGACGGTTCTAGCCCTCTCTGTCTTGGCCTCGATGGTCATCAGTTTGACGCTCGTACCGATTGCGCAGTATCGTTTGAATCGTAAAGAAGTGAAAGTATCAAAACGTGAACCAGGTTGGCTCGGCGGACCGCTCAACCGACTCAGTAATTTCTACGCCGACCGCCTTTTACCGAGTGTCGCGAAGCGTCCGTGGACGTTTGGAATTGTCGGATTTGTTATCACGACGGCATTGTACGGTTTGATTTTACTCACGCCGTTTGAGTTCTTCCCGGCCGCGAACCGTCCGGAAGTCGTGACGAGCGTGACCTTCCCCGTTCAAACCGATTTGGAAGAGACGGAGACACGTCTTGAAGAAATTGAAGCGAGATTCAAAGAAGAAGAGGGTGTCGTGGAAACATCCGTCTTCGCAGGTGGAGGTCTTCCTGGTTTATTCACAGGTGGACTCGATCAGTCAGGTGAAAACACGGGACAAGTAGTCGTTCGTGTCGACAACGAGTCAATCGATGCCATCGAATTGATTGATAAGTATACGAACGTGTTGCGTGAAGACTATCCAGATGCCGAAATCTTCCTAGATACGCAACAACAAGGACCGCCGGCATCGGCACCTGTCGAATTCACGATGCGGAGCGAGACGATTGATCAGCTCGTGGCTGCACGTGACCAAGTGAAGGCTGACCTTGAAGAGATTGACGGGGCAATCGTCCTCGATAATATTAAAGAACCGTTCCAAACACTCACATACGAATTGAATCGTGAGGAAATGGCACAGGCCGGCGTGACGGCTAAAACAATCAGTGATCAAATTCGTCTCGTCACAGACGGTGTTCCAATTGGTACATTCGATGACGGGGTAGAGCAGCGTGACGTGAAAATCGTCATTGATGCAGAGGCGAACCGCGAAGCACTTGCCCTTGACGAGATTTTAGTTCCTGTCGAAACAGAAGCAGGTCCACCTGTTGCACCACTCAGTACGTTCGTGACGGAGACGACGACGGAACAAATTCAACAGATTCCTCGTGAGAACGGGGAGCGCTCGGTCACACTCCAAATCTATGCAAGCGAAGGCACGGATGAAGAGGCATTTAAACAAGATGTCGAGCAGGTGTTGGATGACGCGAAGTCGGGGTTAGAAGATGAAGGAATCACGTTCGACCAGTCCGGTGCGAGCGACACGCAGAACGAGTTCTTCTTAGAACTTGCGACATTGTTCGTCGTCGTTTTGTTCTTGATTTACTTGATCATCGCATTCCAGTTCAATTCACTCTCGTTGCCGTTACTCGTCTTGTTCACAATCTATCTCGCGATTGCTGGAGCGGTCGTCGGATTGTTCGTGACACAGACGCCGTTCAGTTTCATGGCATCGATGGGGATGGTCTCACTTGCGGGAATCGTCGTTCGGAACGCAGTCGTCCTGTTCGAGTTTATCGAACAACGCATTCGTGAAGGATTACCGGTCACAACCGCCGTTTACGAAGCAGGGCGCGCTCGGATTCGTCCGATTCTCTTGACGGCGCTCACGGCAGTCGTTGCCCTCTTGCCAGTCGCACTTGGGGAAGACCCGCTCTTCAAACCGCTTGCGATCGGCATCGTATCGGGTATTCTATTCTCAACTGTGTTGACTCTCGTCCTTGTCCCGGCGTACTACCTGATTTTGGCGAAACGTCGTCATAAGGACAAACCATTTACAGAATGATTTAGCTTGAAGATGTGATGCCGTATGGTGTCACATCTTTTTTTGAACCATTTGTCACATGTTTTGGGTGATGTTGTATGGGTATAATTAGAAGAGAGGTTTTGAACAGTATGGGAGGGAATTGAAGATGAACGATTCATATACTTGGCTCAATCGCCGCAAAGTACGACCAGCGTACAGTGTGACTGGGAGCCGTTCGTGGTCGAGTGAACGCGTCGTCCGACCAGATCGCGCACGTGGGAAGGTGGTACGTGATGTGAAACGTGTACGTCGTCCGTACGTAGACGAATACGGCAATCGTCGCTGGACAACGGGACGTGTGGTCGTCACGGATGCATCACGCAAAGCGCGGGCGCATGGACATGGCGATACAGCCGTACAATTAGAGTTCTCGACACCAACGCCATATGAACGTGTGAAAGAGATGATTCCGACGAAACGTGTTCTCGTTCCGGTCGTTGCTGGACTCGCGGTCGTCGGTGGGATTGCCGGCGTCGCCTATGCACTTCGCAAAAAGAAACGGAATAAGAAGAACTAAAAAAATCGCCGAAATTTCGGCGATTTTTTTAGTTGAAGCGTTCAGCGAGGATGCGCTCAAGTTCACGTTGACCGAGTTCACGCATTTCTGCTTCATTCTCTTCATCGTATGCATCATCCGAGAAGCGGCCGACAAATTCAACCTTGCCATTACCGAGTTCACGGAACACTAAGTTTTTGCGATCGTTGTAAAAGACGACACGGTATTCACGACCATTTTCATGATCATAGTTGAAGACGCCTTTGATGTGGTCCATGTTCTTCTCTTCCGGCTGATCCTCATCATCGTCCTCATCTTCTTCTGCTTCAGCAGCTTCGTTAGCTTCATCAAGCGCGTCGGCGAGGACTACCGTTTCTTCTTTTTCTTCCGTCTCTTCCTCAGATGAGACGACTTCTTTTTTTTCTTCTTCTGTCATGTGAAACGACCTCCTTTGCTTACTTTCCTATCATACCCACTTTTTATAGTTGTGACTACTCAAAATGATGCGAACAAACACGGACGACATTCGAAGATGACATGATCAACCGTTGAAATAACTGACGTTTGATCGATTCTGGGGCATCCACGGTCTTGAGCGCCTGTTCCATACATCCAAGCCAATGGCCGGCATGTGTCTCAGAAATGGGATGCTCATGATGAATCATCGCCAAGTTTCCACCGCCACGACGTTCCGAATACAACTTTGGACCGCCGAGCAACTGTGTTAAAAATTCAAATTGGTGCTGTTTGACTCGATCTTGATCTTCCGGAAATAGTGGAAGTAAAATTGGATCGGCATAGACGAGGTCATAGAACGCGTCAACGAGTTGTTGTACACCACGTTCGCCTCCAAATTGTTCATAGGCACTCACATATATTCCCCCTCATACGTTCAGTCTAATCGATTTCAATCGAAAAAGGGAATGATGTAGGCTGTTACTTTTTTGGACAAGGTGTAGAAGAGGTTTCCCTCTACAAATGCTTAGGGATGGTTCATAATGAAGAAAAAAGGGAAGGAGTGTTCGCTAAAATGACAGTGACCTTTCACGTTGGTCGATCGGGGACGGGAAAAAGTGAACAAATGATCCATGAGGTCATTCAAGAACTGAAACAAAACCCGAGCGGACCGACGATTTATATGATCGTACCGGACCAGATGTCGTTTGAGATGGAAAAGAAAATGGCGACAGTCGATGGTTTGCATGGTTCGACGCGCATTCAAGTCCTTTCGATGCGTCGTCTCGCTTTTTTGATGATGCGAGATGCCGGTGTAGCGACAGATCAATTCTTAGACCAGACGGGGACCCATTTGTTGTTACGAAGGGTCGTCGAGATGAGCGAAGAACGATTGACCTTGTTCCGCCGTACGATGAATCAGTTCGGATTTTATGAAGAATTGAACCAATTAATCTCGATGCTGAAGCGAGGGCTTGTTGAACCGGAGCACTTGTTGCGGTTAAGCGAACAGGCGCAGCACCGTGCTTTGAAGTTACAAGACCTTTCCATCATCTATGAAGGATTTTTAAAGATGACGGAAGGTAAGTCACTTCATGCAGAAGACTATTTCAACGTCATGTTGCAAATCCTTCCGGAAACAGATTTGACGGATGTGCGTGTCTATGTGGACGGATTCAACGAGTTTTCAGAGCAGGAGTTGGCGGTGCTCGTTGCACTTGCAGAGAAGGTCGATGTCGATGTATTGCTGACAATCGATCCTATCTCCTTGTATCGTCTAAATCCATTGTTTGGACCGACGCAGCGTACACTCATGCGTTTCAAAGAACTGTTGACAGAACGGCAGATTCCTTCTCGAGACGAGCTGTATGATACCGTCTATCGTTATACGCATCCGAGTCTCCGTTATCTAGAGGCTACATTCGACCAATTGACGGCGGAACCTTACACTGGTTCAGAGAACCGAATCGATTTACATGCCGCAGTCGACCGAACCGTCGAGGTGGAGGCGGCCGTTCGAGAAGTCATTCGTCTGACACGTGAAGAAGGATATCGTTATCGGGATATCGCACTCGTATCGCGTTCACTCGACGAATATGGTGATTTGGCATCTCAGGCGCTACAAAAGATGGGACTGCCCTATTTCCTTGATGAACGGCAACCAATGCTCGACCACCCGCTTGTCGAACTGTTGAAAGCAACGATTGAGATCGCTCTACGTGGATATCGAGAAGAGTCCGTATTCCGTGCCCTTAAAACAGAACTCGTCGTCCTCGATCCGGTACATCGTCGTACGTCCGTTGACCGGCTTGAAGCGTTCGTTATCGAACGGGGGATCAAACATTATCATTGGCACGACGAATGGCAGTTGCGTCGTCGTTCCGGGGAGGAAGCACGCCTCACGAGCGAAGAACTCGATATTGAGGCTGAGCTGAATCGGTCTCGGGAACGTGTCATCGAAACATTTGATCCATTTCTATCAGATTTAAAACAGGCGAAGACGATGCAGGCTTATACGCACGCCATGTATGCCTTTCTAGAGCGTGTCGGTGTATCAGACTGTCTGACGCACTGGCGCGATGAGGCGATTGAAGAGGCGGAACTACTCGAAGCGCGTGAGCATACTCAAGTATGGGACGCGGTTTTGCACTTGCTCGAGCAGCTAGAAGCCGCAGCTCCGGAAGAGACGTTGTCAACGGACTTATTCCTCCAGATGATGGACACCGGACTAGATAGTCTCCGCTATGCCTTGATCCCACCTTCGCTTGATCAATTGACGATAACGGATTATGTGCGTGGTCGATTGATAGATAAGAAAGTCGTCTTCCTGCTCGGAGCGAATGAAGATCAAATTCCTCTTGTCACGGCACAGTCGAAACTGTTGACCGATCAAGATTTAGATTTCATGCATGAGAATGGACTTCGTGCCGGTAAGGCGACAGAGCACTTGTTCGATGATGAAACGTATTACCTATACAAAGCTGTGACGGCACCGAGCGAGCGTTTATACATTAGCTACGCACTAGTCGACAGAACGGGGAAAGCCGTTCAGCCGGCGCGGTTTATCGCTGACTTGAAGGCGCGACTTCACCAAAACGTCATCAAGACTCATTTTGCTGAAGCAGGTGAGCACCGACCACGTGATCAATTCGCCTTCTTGACGAATGTGAATCAGACGGCGGCGGTGACGGCACTTGAACTTCAGCGGTTGAGTCGTCATTATCCGATTCAAGATATGTGGTTTGCTGTCTATAATGAACTGTTGAAGCATCCGGATGGACGGGAACGTCTCCAGTTGTTGACGAGCGCGCTCTTCTATCAAAATATCCCAGAATCGTTGGATGATCGTGTCGCAAAATCCTTATATACTCCGTCGATTCGGGCGAGTGTCTCACGTCTCGAGACATTCCAAGCCTGTCCGTTCAAACATTTCGCAAGTTATGGCTTGCGTCTGAAGGAACGACGGTTGTATCGACTCGAGGCCCCGGATATCGGGAATCTGTATCACCGGACCATCGAACATATGTCGCAGACGGTGAAGATGGACGGAAAGGAATGGCGAGATGTCACTCCTGACGAGTGCTCCCATTTAGCGGAGCAGGCGGTCGAGCTCGTGACCCCAGAGATTCAGCATGCCATCTTGATGAGTTCGAATCGTTACGCCTACTTAAAGAAAAAATTGACGGACGTCGTCAGTAAGACGGCAGAAGTGTTGATTGAACAATCAAAACGAGACGGCTTTGACCCGGAAGCGTTTGAACTCGCGTTCGGCAGCGGACAATTTCCACCCGTTTCGTTCACATTATCGAACGGGGCGACATGTGAACTAGTCGGTCGAATCGACCGTGTGGACACTGCGATGGTCCACGACCAGCTATACGTCCGAATCGTCGACTATAAGTCGAGTAAACGTGAAGTCGACTTTGCAGAAATTTATTACGGTCTGGCGATGCAGATGCTCATCTATTTGAAGGTATTGATTGAGCAGGCAGAGGTGTGGACAAAAGAGAACGTCGCACCTGCTGCGGCGCTCTATTTCCACGTGCACCGACCACTCGTTCCACCTGCTAGTTCTGAAGAAGAAACGCGTCAAAAAGTATTGGAGTCGTATCAGATGCAAGGGCTATTAGTAGATGACCCGGAAATTTTAGAGATGATGGACCGCTCGGCGAAAGGCTCATCCAAAAAATCAATTGTCATTCCGGTCAAATATAAAAAAGATGGTACGCCTGACGCCAACACCTTGAAGAAAATTGTGACGCCCCCTCAACTTGAGCAGTTGATGGACCATGCGTTCGACGTCGTCAAAGCGAGTGCCGAGGAGATGTACAAAGGAAAAATTGACGTAGAACCTTATGAATATAAAGAACGGCGCCCGTGTCAGACGTGTCCGTATCAGAGTGTCTGTCATTTTGACGAAGCGCTCTCGAATGCGCCTCGTAAATTGAAGAAGCTCGAGAAAGAAGAGGTATTTCAGGAGTTAGGAGGCGATGACCGTGAAATGGACGAATGATCAGTTCGCCGCGATTGAAGCAAGAGGGAGTCACGTGCTCGTCTCGGCTGCGGCAGGGTCCGGAAAGACGGCAGTTCTTGTCGAGCGGTTGTCTAGTCGATTGCTTGACGAAACGGATGAACTCACGGCAGACCGGATGCTCGTTGTCACCTTTACGAACGCGGCAGCGGCAGAGATGAAACGACGAATCGCAAAGGCACTTGAAGAGGCGTTGCGCGACGACCCGACAAATGAATATGTCCGAAAACAGCGACAAATGTTGAACCGGGCGCTCATCACGACCATCCATTCATTTTGTCTAGAGGTGATTCGTGAGAACTACTACCTGTTAGATTTGGATCCGGCGTTCAAGATTGCGGAAGAACGAGACCTCGTCCTCTTGCAGGATGACGTCTTAGAAGAAGTGCTTGAGGAAGAGTACGGGAAACAAGATACCGATTTCTTCGCTCTTGTCGATGCGTATACGTCAGACCGGGGTGACAGCGAAATCGAGGATTTGATTCTTGGCTTATATCACTATGCGCGTACTCTCCCAAACCCTGATGCTTATTTAGATCATCTCGTATCCATGTACACGTTCGGAGAAGATCCTGATGAGGAAGCAATCCTGATTGAGTTTGGACAGATGCTGTGGCATGACATCAAAAAAGCCGTACGAGATCTTCGGAAACTTGAAGCGGAGCTTCGGGTCGCTGGGTATGAGCCACAGTCTGAAAACATCCGGCAAGCAATTTTTCCGTTCGAACAACTTGAAGGGGAGACCATTGTCTGGAGTGAACTCGAGACGGCGGCTCGTGCGATGAAGTTTGGCACGATGAAGGCTGTTCCGAAGAAAGAAGAGCACCAGATTTACCACGAGATCCTCAAACCGGCTTACGACCAAGCGAAGAAAAAATTGACAGCAGCGGTCGAACAGGCTCGGGTCAGTGGGGCGGACTTATTAGAGAGCGTCTCGATGCAACAACCGCTCGTTGAAACACTCGTTCGAACCGTCCGTGCGTTCGCCCAAGCCTATGAGCAGGCGAAGCGCGACCGTGCCTTTGTCGACTTCAGTGACTTGGAACATTATGCGCTCGCCATTTTACGACAAGATGGGGGACCGTCCGATGTTGCAGCGCTCTATAAGGAACGTTTCGCTGAGGTACTCGTTGATGAATACCAAGATACGAACGAGATTCAAGAAACAATCATCAACCTGGTCGCAAATGAACGAGAGGAAATCGGGAATTTATTTATGGTGGGCGACATCAAACAATCGATTTATCGATTCCGCCATGCAGAACCGGGTCTTTTCATCGATAAGGCGACACGCTTTAGACAGGCGAACACAGGGAAACGGATCGACCTTTCTCAAAATTTCCGAAGTCGTTCCGAAGTCCTCTACGGGATCAATGATTTGTTCGTCCAGCTCATGGACGAAGAGGTCGGCGAAATCGCATATGATGAGGCGGCACAACTTGTTCCTGGACGTGAGTATGAACCGATTCCAGCGGACCCTGAGTTTATTTTAGTCGATGGCGCGAGTCGTGAGTTATCGAAGCAAGAAGTAGAAGGGCGGGCGATCGCTACGCGCATCTTAGAACTCGTATCGGGAGACGAACCGTTTAAAGTGACGGATGAATCAACTGGTCAACTCCGAAACTGTGAATATCGGGATATCGTGATTCTCGTTCGTTCGAAAAAAGAACGTGTGGAGCAATTGATGGATATTTTGACACAGTACAATATTCCGGCCTACACCGACTCGGATGGCGGGTATTTTCAAGCGACCGAGATTCGGATGATCCTGGCACTTTTGAAAGTGATTGATAATCCACTTCAAGACATCCCACTTGCCGGTGCGCTGCGCTCCCCGATGTTCCGTTTTGATGATAGTGAATTGGCACGGATTCGACTTGAATCAGAAGATTCTTTCTATGAGGCGCTCAAGGCGAAAGCGGATGACGATGATGAGCTTGGCGTAAAATGTGGCGAGATGCTTGACCGCCTCTCCCGTTGGCGTACTTATGCACGAAATCATAGCCTGTCGGAATTGATTCAACAGTTATTCAATGACACCGGGTTTTATGACTTCTCAGGGGGATTACCTGGAGGAAAAGGGCGGCAGGAAAACTTGAAGGCACTTTATGACCGGGCCCTAGCCTATGAGCGTAGTGGCTATCGAGGTCTTTATCGCTTCTTACGTGTGATGGACCGACTACAGGATACTGGTGAAGATTTGTCAGAGGCGCGGTCGCTCGGGGACGAGGAAAACGTCGTTCGTATCATGACCGTGCACAAGTCGAAAGGACTTGAGTTTCCGGTCACGATTGTTGCCCAACTCGGAAAACAATTTAATAAACGCGATCAAATGCAACGTGTCATTTTCCACAAACAGTACGGCATCTCACTCGATGCGATTGACGTCGTGACACGTACGAAATCGGAGACGTTCGTGAAAGAGATGATTCGACGAGATTTAGATGCGACGATGAAAGCGGAAGAGATGCGCGTGCTTTACGTGGCCTTGACACGTGCGAAAGAAAAATTGATTCTCGTGGGAACGGTAGGCGAACCACTCAAACACCTTCAGCAGTGGCTTCAGGTCGGTCAATCTGGAGATCTATTGGCGAGTGAGGCGAGGCGAGAGGCAAAAACGTATCTCGATTGGATTGCACCGGCGCTTTTACGCCTTCCGAGTGCCACTTCGTTTATCGAATCATTCGGCTTCACGGTTCCCTCTACTTTCCAAGAATCGACTTCATGGATTTATCGTGTCATCGGAGAAGCGGACCTTGCGGAGATTGCGACTCTACAAGAGATGATGGCACAGTTGCACCACGTCCAACGATTTGAAGCAATCGATTTTCCGATTCAAAATGAAGAAGAGACGATTCGTGCCGTACAACAAGCTTTGACCTACGAATACCCTGCACAGGATGCGGTACGTACGGCGGCGAAACAGACGGTGACCGAACTGAAGCGGGCGATGCAACTCGAACAGGCCGCTTTCGAAGATCCGGTACGTCCGGTCGATACCCCTTATCGGGAACCGAAATGGCGTCAAGTCAAACAGACCGGTGCGGAACGTGGGACGACGTTACACTTGATTTTCCAACTGGCTGACCCGAACCAACCGATTGTCGACCAAATCAATCAATGGGAAATGCAAGGGATGCTCAGTCCGATCGAGGCAGAGACGGCACGCCTCGCCATCCCGGATATCGAGATGTTTTTCCAAACAGAAGTCGGTCAAGCGCTCGCTGGTGCACTAGAGCGAGGGACGGCATGGCGAGAGCTACCTTTCACCTACACGGTGCCGGCCGAACGCGTCAATCCGGATGGACACTTTACGGATGAGCATGTTTTGATCCAAGGGATTATCGATTGTCTGTATTTCGATGGGGATTCGTATGTGCTTCTCGATTATAAATCGGATGCTGTCACGCATCTATCCGATTCTCGGGAAGAGGCACATGAGCGATTGCGAGATCGATATGCGATTCAACTACAATTATATCGAGAGGCGATTGAGACGATCTGGAATATTCGGGTCGAGCGGACTTTGATTTATTCGCTTGATCTGCAGGAAATCGTGACCGTGTCGACTAAATAAATGTGAATAAATGAAGAGCGATGTCAGCTATAGGACATCGCTCTTTTCCTATGTGCAAATTCACATTCGATTTCGTTGACAATCGAGTTGGAGAGGAGTAATTTATTTTATATAAAGAATTGTTCCGTTTAGAACAATTCGATTCGGAACGATAAAGGAGTGAATAAGAATGACCGAGACAAATACAAATCGGGCACGGGAGATGATGCAATCATTTTGGCGTGTGCAGCGTGTCCTGATTCGTCTCATGCATCAGACGGCGCAACAAAACGATCTCACATTACCTCAACTGCACGGTCTGATGATGTTGAATGAACAGGGTGCGATTACGCAAAAGGAACTGGTTCAGCGAACGAGAATGCCAAAGAGCACGTTAAGTCAATCATTAGATGGTCTCGTGGAGAAAGGATTGATTCGTCGGGATATCAACCCGGATAATCGGCGAGAAGTTGTGTTGACCATTGACCAATCAGGTAAACGCTTGATTGAGGAGATTGAGCGACAAGAAGAAGGGACGGAATATCAATTGAATCAAATTTTGTCTCGTCTCGATCAGGATACGTATCATCATATGCTTACAGCCCATCAACATATTGCGGATGGATTGAATGAAGGGCTCACAGATTGTGAAGGAGTGTGTCGACATGATTAAGTTATTGAAACGTCTCGTTACTTATAAATGGGCTGTTCTGATGGTTTTATTGTTTGTGTTCGCGCAGTCGTTAGCAGATTTATTTTTACCGACGTTGATGGCGGACATTATCGATAATGGGGTCGTGACGGGCGATACCGGCTACATTTGGCAAATGGGCGGAATCATGCTTGGTGTGACGGGACTTGGAGCACTTGCTGCTATTGTGGCCAGTTTTTATTCTTCAAAGGCGGCGATGGGATTTGGTCGTGACTTACGAAGACGTGTGTTCAATCATGTGGAACGCTTCTCGCTTGAAGAGTTCGATCGTGTCGGGACGGCTTCGCTCATCACACGGACGACAAACGACATCACGCAAGTGCAACAGGTCATCATCATGATGCTGCGAATGGTTGTGAGTGCGCCGATCATGTTTGTCGGTGGATTGATCATGGCGACCTCGAAGGATGCGACGTTGTCTCTTGTCATTGTTGCCGCAATGCCGGTACTCGTCATCTCGATCTTCCTCATTTTTTGGAAGGCGATGCCGTTGTTTAAAAAGGTACAGAATCGATTGGACCGGCTCAATCTTGTTCTCCGAGAAAATCTGACGGGCATCCGTGTCATCCGAGCTTTCAACCGTGAAAAAGAAGAACAGGTTCGATTGACGAAGGCGAATGAACGGTTGACGGACGTCTCAATCAAAGTGAACCAAATCATGGCGTTCCTCATGCCGGTCATGATGCTCGTGATGAACTTGACGGTTGTCGGCGTCATTTGGTTCGGAGGGATTCGGATTGATAAAGGTGCGATGCAAATCGGAGATTTGATGGCGTTCATTCAATACGTCATGCAAATCATGTTCGCGCTCGTCATGGCATCAGTCATGTTCATCATGGTTCCTCGGGCTTCTGTGTCTGCCAACCGGATCAACGAAGTGCTCGAGATGAAACCTTCACTGATTGATGACGGGACAAAGACTGCGGACATTGAGCAAGGGACACTCGTATTTGATCACGTGACCTTCTATTATCCGGGTGCTGAAGAACCAGCGCTATCCGATGTGAGTTTTTCAGCGAATCCAGGTGAGGTCACAGCGGTGATTGGGGGTACGGGGTCAGGTAAATCGACACTCGTCAATCTGATTCCAAGATTTTACGATGTGACGTCGGGGACAATTCGCGTGAATGGTGTTGATGTCCAAGCGGTTCCACAAGAGGCACTTCGTTCGAAGATCGGGTTCGTTCCTCAAAAGGCGTTGCTGTTCACAGGTACGATTGCTGAGAACATTCGATATGGGAAGACCGATGCAACAGTGGAAGAAGTCGTTCATGCCGCATCCATCGCGCAGGCAAGTGACTTTATCGAGAAGATGCCAGACCGATATGAGGCTGTGATCGAACAAGGTGGGTCAAACGTGTCGGGTGGTCAAAAACAGCGTCTGTCGATTGCGCGAGCTCTCGTTCGGAAACCGGATTTATATGTATTCGACGACAGTTTCTCGGCACTTGATTTTAAAACGGATGCCGCCCTTCGCAAAGCGTTAAAAGAAGAAACGAAAGATGCGACGGTACTGATTGTTGCACAACGTGTCAGCACGATCATGGACGCCGACCGAATCATCGTTCTAGAAGAAGGCGCCGTTGCCGGAGTCGGGACACATGAGGAATTATTTGCGACGAATGCGGTCTATCAAGAAATCGTGAAATCGCAATTGTCTGAGGAGGAAATCGCATGAGTGAGAAACAAGCAAATACGCGACAAACTCATGGGGGACACGGCGGTCCAGGAGGTCCGGGCGGTGGAAATATGATGATGATGGGCGAAAAGCCAAAAGCATTCAAAGTCACGTTCCGTCGTTTGCTTGCCTATTTGAAACCACGGCGAAACACGTTGATTGCTGTGTTTGTCGCGGCGATTTTAAGTACAATCTTTATGATTGCCGGTCCGAAAATCATGGGAATCGCCATCACCGAACTGTTTGAAGGGGCATATGCGAAGTTTACAGGTGTGCCAGGGGCAGAAATTGATTTCACGAGAATCGGACAAATTTTGTCGCTCCTCGCTGGCCTTTACGTCATCAGTAGTCTATTCAACTACGTGCAACAATATTTGATGTCCGGTGTTGCCCAAAAAACGGTCTATGATTTGCGCGAAGACGTGAACAAAAAGTTAGAACGACTTCCGCTCAAGTATTATGACGGACGCTCGAACGGGGAGACATTGAGCCGGGTGACAAATGACATCGACTTGATTGGGAGTACGCTACAACAGAGTGTTACGTCATTCATTACTTCCATCGTCACCATCATTGGGATTTTGATTATGATGCTGTCAATCAGTCCTCTGTTGACGGTCATCTCTCTTGTGTCCCTTCCGCTCACGATTTTTGCGATTCGTCCGATTTTGAAACGGTCGCAACAATATTTTTCCGATCAACAGCGTCACCTTGGACGACTGAACGGCCATGTGGAAGAAATGTATACAGGGCACGCGGTCGTCAAAGCGTTTGGTCGGGAAGAGACAGCTGTGCGTGAGTTTGACGATGTGAATGAGGAGCTTTACGATGCAGGACGGAAAGCGCAATTCATTTCCGGAATCATCATGCCGATGACGATGTTCATCGGGAACATCAGCTATGTATTGATTAGTGTCGTCGGCGGTATTTTGGTCACGCAGCGCAGCATCTCCATCGGGGACATTCAAGCGTTTATCACATATACACGTCAGTTCACCCAACCAATCACCCAGACAGCGAATATCGCGAACATCGTCCAGTCGACGGTTGCCGCGGCGGAACGTGTATTTGAACTGCTGGATGAAGAAGAAGAAGTGAAAGATGTGAAGACCTATCAATTAGAACGTGCCGAAGGAAATGTCACGTTCCGTCATGTCGATTTCGGATACGGCGACAACCTACTCATTCAAGATATGAATCTCGATGTGTTGACGGGCCAAACGGTGGCCATCGTCGGTCCGACAGGCGCCGGCAAAACGACATTGATTAATCTACTCATGCGTTTTTATGAGTTGAACGGTGGAGAGATATTCATCGATGGGAAAGACTCGCGTAAAATGTCGAGACAAGATTTGCGACATACGTTTGGAATGGTCTTACAGGACACGTGGCTATTCAACGGGACGATTCGTGATAACATCGCCTATGGGAAAACGGGAGCGACTGAGATGGAAATCGTCAACGCGGCGAAAACGGCGCATGCGGATGCATTCATTCGAACGTTGCCAGACGGATACGACACCGTGTTGAATGAAGAGGCCAATAACATTTCACAAGGTCAAAAACAGTTGCTGACGATTGCGCGAGCAGTATTGGCGAACCCACCGATTATGATTTTAGACGAAGCAACGTCGAGTGTGGATACGCGTACTGAGATTTTGATTCAACAGGCGATGAAACGGCTGATGAATGGGCGGACGAGTTTCGTCATCGCTCACCGTTTATCGACCATCAAAGATGCGGATTTGATTTTGGTTATGGACCAAGGTCGGGTCATTGAGCAAGGAACACATGAATCGCTTCTTGAAGCTGGTGGTTTTTATGAAGAACTTTACAATAGTCAGTTCGCTGAAAAAGAAGTCGTATAACTGGAATACAGGTTTTGGGGCAATGTGATTAGGCAAAAGACGTACGAGATGAGTTTCGTACGTCTTTTTATTTTGTGTAACAATTACAAATCCGTTAAAATAAAAAAATGGGATAAAAAATGGAGGAACAATTATGGTTAAAATCTTACTTGCGGAAGACGAAGAAGTGCTACGCATGCTTGTTATGGATACATTAGAAGATGAAGGATATGACATCGACGAGGCACAAGATGGAATTGAGGCCTATCGATTGATTGAAGAAAATGAATATGATTTGGTCATTGTGGATCATATGATGCCCGGCATGACAGGGCTTGAAGTGATTGAAAAAGTACGGAAGTTACCAGGGCGACAAGAGACGAAAGTGATGATGTTGACGGCGAAAAGCCAACAATCTGACCGTGATTGCGCGAACGAGATTGGTGTCGACTACTTCATTTCTAAACCGTTCAGCCCACTTGAACTCGTCAAAATCATAGGAGGCATTGTGAAGTGAAAAGGTGGTTTAAACAAAAACTCGGACGCGACATCATGGTCGTCCTTTATTCCTTCCTCGTCATTGCGTTGGTCGGATCGGCATTGACTTATGTCTATATCGAGAACCGTTTGGAGGCGAACGAGGCGAGATTGCGTCAGGTCGATGAACGCGTCGACCGTCTGACGAAGATGTGGGATGAGTGGCAGGCTGACCAATATGATACACGAGGATATCTCTTGTTCGGCGACACAGCATCGCTCGAACGTTCACGTGCGAATGAGGCTAAGTTCCAACAGGAAATCAATTGGTTCAAAACACAAGTTCAGACGCGCCAAGGAGAATTGTTCGCAGAAGATCTTCAGCAGTTCCACGACTTTTACTATGATGTGATCATTCCGGTGACGTATGAATATGCCCAAGCGCAACAAGATGGGGAAGTCACAGAGACGTTTATCGATGCTCAAACGATTGCCGAGTTGCCGACGGCTCAGCGCTTGATTGATCAAGGACTCGTCCAATTTAATCCGCAACGCGGCATTGACATCCTCGGACCGATTGATGAGGTAGAGTCTGCGCTCGGAGAATATCGTGAGTTGATGGCGTCTGAAAAAGAGGCCGTCTACGCTGAATGGCGACAGAACAACAATATGCTTCAATTCTTGTGGATCATGAGCATCGCCTCGTTCGCCGTATTGATCTTATTGTTTATCCAGCCGTTCCTACGCCGTCAAACACGTTTGATTTCACGACTTTCCATCGCATCGAACCGCTTGTTAAAAGGGGAAATCGTTGATTTGAGCGATCAGATGAAACGAGAAGATGAGATTGGGACGATGTCTCGATCGTTCCATAAGATGGCTGAGACACTTCGTGACAATGAACGACATTTGATTGAAAAAAACCATGAGTTGCAAGCGCAACAAGAAGAATTGATTGCCCAACAAGAAGAATTGCAGGCACAGCAACAAGAACTAGAAGAAATCTTAGAACAGACGCAACAAAACGAGCAACACCTCGCGTATCGGAATGAATTGACGGAGACGTTAGCGTCACGCGATTCGCTTACGGCCTATCCGGAAATCATTGAGAAACTGGTCACGATTACAGATTCAGAGGTCGGTGCACTCGTTTTCGTGGATGAAGCGGGTACGTATCGCGTGACGAGCCACGGCTTGAACGATACGTTGTCTCGTCAGTTGCTCGATAGCGAAAATTCCGTATTGACGCGCGCGATGACATTGAAGACGACGGTACACTCGTCGAAACAAGTCGCGAGCGACCATCCGCTCCCGTATCCGTACTATATGTTTGAGACGGCGGTACCGGTCCATGACCCGACAGATGATTCAATCATTGCCTTCATCTATCTGGTCCGATACAAAGATCGTTTCACCCAAACCCAGATGGGCGACATCATGTCATTCGCTCGTCAGCTCTCGCTTTCTCTCTTACGGATGCGTCTATTTGAAGAGATGAAACGGGAGAAAGGAAAGACGGAGCGAATTCTCGATTCGATTCGAGAAGCGGTCGTCTACATCGACCACTCGACGAATGACGTGTTCGTCAACCGTCCACTCTATGAGATGTTCCCTGAGTTAAGTGACGTCAGTTCACAAGACCTTGAAGAAGAAACGTGGGAAGAATGGCGGAATCGTCTTGTTGAAACGGTCGATCAAGCGGAGGACTTTACGAAGTATACGAATCGCCTGTTCACCGAAGATTTCCCACATGACAGTGTAAGCTTCTCGATTCGTAAGGGCGAAATGAACTTGCAGATGTATGCAGAGCGCATCATTGTCGGCGGACTTTCAAAAGGTACGCTTCTCGTCTTCCGAGATATCACGAGTGAGACAGAGGCGGAGCGATTGAAGAGTGAGTTTATCTCAACCATCTCGCATGAACTGCGTACGCCGCTCTCGTCCATCTATGGATTCACGGAATTGATGGTCAAAAAACAGTTGCCGAATGAAAAACAAGCTAAATACTTGGAGACCATTCACTCCGAGACGGAGCGTCTGACACATCTCGTCAACGACTTCCTCGATGTGCAACGAATGGAATCCGGTAGTCAAATGTATGACCGGGAACAGCTTGATATCGAGCCGGTCGTCCGAGACATGTTGACGTTCTATGAGGCATCGTCGTTGAAACATGAATTCGAATTGATTGCAGATGATGCACGTCCATATGAATTATTTGTCGATTGCCAGAAGTTCAAACAGTTGATGAGTAATCTATTGTCGAACGCCGTGAAGTATTCTCCAAGAGGTGGAAAAATCACGGTCGAACTTGCGCATCACGAGCAAATCGTGTCCATTAAAGTGAAGGACGAAGGAATCGGGATTCCAAGTGACGCGCTCGATCGCTTATTTGATAAGTTTTATCGTGTCGACAACTCCGACAGTCGTGAAATCGGCGGTACGGGGCTCGGATTACCGATTTGTCAGGAAATCGTCCGTGGTCACAACGGCCAAATCCATGTAGAATCGATTCAGCATGAGGGCTCGACGTTCATCGTTGAAATCCCAAGCTATGAGTACGCTGTCCAAGAGGCAGAGACGACTCCTGTATAATGTATGGGCCATCCCTTGAGGATGGCTCATTTTTTAGAATCGTTCGCTTGACCAATCGGGAGAGAGTTCGTGTACAATGAAGACTGTACAACATCATAAAGGGGGGCATTTGAATGCCACTGATTGCATTCTTGCACACGCACGTTACGAGCTGGATTTTGTTACTTATTTTGTTTGCCGTGGCCTATATCGGTTATAAGAACGGCAACAAGAGTGGAAAGATCGCACATATGGCGTTTCGACTCATGTTACTCATCGCATTCGGAACAGGACTTTATCTCTACCTTCAGTTGAATGGTGGCGGGACATTCTATCACGTGAAAATCACGGTCGGTTTATTAACTTTGATCTTCGGTGAGATGACGCTCGTCAAAGTCAAAAAGAAAAAACCGTCAAACGGACTATTTGGCGGGTTTATCGTCTTGGCACTCATTACGATTTTCATCGGCTATGCATTGCCTTATGGACAATCTTTCTTCAACAGCTTTATTCAATAAGACGTTCCCACTTCGCACACCGAAGTGGGATTTTTTTGTTTGTACACAAATTATTAGGGGAAAATAAAAAAATCAGTAATTACGACGATGAGGTGAAACGATGGATCAACAGATGATGGAATGGACACGAGTTTTACACGCACGGAAATGGATGAAACAAACTGAATCATTTTTACCCTTATGGCACGGCTATATCGGCTACAAGTTCGGACTATTCGATGCGCTTCAAGGTGGCGCGAGCATGGCGGAGATGAATTTACGTCTAAAACGCCCATTGACACAACTTGCGCTAGAGCGTTGGTTAGAAGTCGGGGTCGCCGTCCGTCATTTGAAAAAGAGAGGCTGGCGCTACTATCCGACGCGTGGATTAAAATATCAATTATCCGGTAACGATGAACGGAGCATCGGGTTCATGCTTCAAGAAATGATGGAGCTTCACATCCCCGCGTTAATCGCTTATCCGGAATTTCTAGAGTCTGGGAAGCAAAAGACGTTTGATGGAGCTGAACACGGTCAAGTCGTCGCGAAGACATCGACACTCGTCGAAACGGTCGCATTTCCAATCGTGCAACAACTTTTACGACAGGCAAATGTCGAATCGATGCTCGATATTGGATGTGGGCACGGCGGCTACTTACGTAAACTCCAAGCGCTCGAACCGAGTTGGGAACTGACAGGCATCGATTTAGAGGAAGAGGTAATCGAAGAGGCACGCTCGCGAGACGAGAGTGGCGACATTCATTTCGAAGTAGCTGACTTCATGAACTGGGAAACAGAAGAGCAATTCGATGCGGTGATGATGAACAATATGCTGTATTACTTCTCACCAGAAGAACGTATCAAGTTGCTTGAGAGACTACGGGAGCGTTTAGAAGAAAAGGGTGTCGCCATTCTCGTGACCCCGCTCGCCGAAACAGCGCTCGGTGGACGATTCGCTTCCGCGTTCAATGCGTTCATGACACTCCACGATAATCTGTACCCGCTTCCGACCATTCCACGATTGCGCCGGCAGATGCAAGAAGTAGGTTTTGATCAAATCCGCTTCATCCCATTCATTCCGGAAGGTTCTTGGTATATCGTCATCGCTGAGCGAGGAAAGACGAACCTGCTCAATCAACCGATTCAAAATTGAACTTGTCTCCCGTCATTCCTATAATGATAGAGAAGCATAAGAGACTATTCACATAGGGAGTTGTTGAGTGTGTCGAAACAAAGAGTTGCCGTTATTGGGGCAGGACCAGGTGGGTTGGCTGCAGCGATGCTACTGGCGCATCGCGGTGTAGACGTCACCGTATTTGAGAAACAACCGTTTGTAGGCGGCAGAACGTCGCGCTTAGAAGTAGGTGAATTTGCGTTCGACCGAGGACCTACGTTTTTGAATATGCCTTATATTTTAGAAGAAATTTTTGAAGAGACAGGGCGTAATCTGCATGATTATGTCGAGATGAAGCAGTTGGAGCCGATGTATGATTTGTACTTCGACCGTGGGACGCGTCAACTCTCGATGACAACAGATCGTGATCAGATGTATCGCGCCATCGAAGAACAATTTCCAGGGAATGGCGAAGGTTACGAACGGTTCATGAGTGAACAGGCGATCAAACTGTCTAAATTGATGCCTGTGCTTCAGACCGCACATGACAAGCTTACCGACTATGTCTCGTTACGCGTGCTCAAGGCGCTACCGTTCCTCTCGATCGGTAAATCGCTTTATGACGTCTTGTCCGAGTACTTCACGAGCGAAGAGCTGAAGTATGCGTTCACGTTTCAGGCTAAATATTTGGGGATGTCCGCTTGGGAATGTCCGGGTGGATTCTCCATCTTGTCTTACATGGAACACGCCTACGGAGTGCATCACCCGATTGGCGGAGTGAACCAGCTGTGTCATGCGATGGCGAAAGTGATTGAAGAAGAGGGAGGCGTCATTCGTTTAGGCGAACCGGTAGAGCGTCTTCTCATGGATGATCAAAACGTGACCGGTCTCGTGTCCGGGAGTGTCCATTATGCGTTTGATGAAGTCGTGATTGGTGCTGACTTCGCACATGCGATGACGTCGCTCGTTCCAGACGGTAAACTAACGAAGTGGAGTCCGACTCAACTCAAGAAGAAGCGTTACTCGTGCTCGACATTCATGCTTTATCTCGGGCTCGACCATGTCTACGAAGATGTGGCGCATCACTCGATTCACTTCGCGGACGATTATGAATTGAATGTCAAAGAGATGACACAAGAATTGAAATTGAGCGAGGACTTCTCGTTTTATGTACAGAATGCCTCACGCATCGACCCGACACTTGCGCCTCCTGGCAAGTCATCGCTTTACGTTCTCGTACCGGTGCCGAACAATTTATCTGGCCTCCCGTGGGAGACGTTACAAGCGACCATGACAGAGCGCGTTCTCGACGCGCTTGAGACACGTTCCCCTTACCGAAACATCCGTCAACACATCGAGGTGATGGAGGCGTTGACGCCTGAGGACTGGAAAGCGTTTGGTGTATATGAAGGTGCAACGTTCAATCTAGGGCACAACTTATCGCAGATGATGTATTTCCGCCCGCATAACCAATTCGAAGAGCTCGACAACGTCTGGCTCGTCGGGGGTGGGACCCACCCAGGAAGTGGGCTGCCGACCATCTTTGAATCAGCGCGGATCACGACGAACCTTTTGCGTGACCGGGCAGGTGTCGGCCGATGAATATTAGCTTTGTCGGAGCAGGGGTCGGTACACTATATGCCGCCCTCTTATTGACGAAACGCAATCCGTCACTTCAAATCACGATTTATGAGAAAGAGGACCGGGTCGGTGGACGCTTGAACTACGTTGAATTCGATAATGGGGCGAAAGTCGATGAAGGTCCAACCATCGTCTTATTGCCGAGTAAACTGAAACAACAACTGATTGAGGCGGGTCTTCCTGAACATGAAGTGGAGTTGATTGAAGTCGATCCGCTTTATCGCTTACGTTATCAAGACGGGACATCGTTCTATAAATATCGGGAAATCGAGAGACAGGCGGAAGAAATCGAACGAACTTTCGGCGAAGGAGATGCCTTCCGTCAGTACATGTCCCAAAAGAAAGAAGAGTATCGGATTGGCTTCGATACGTTTTTAGATCGTAGTTATGCCTCAAAAGCGGAGTTGTTCGAGCCTAAACTACTTCTCCTTCTCATGCGGTTAAAAGCATATGAGACGGCTCATGCGAATATGAAACGCTTCTTTGAAGACGAACGTTTACGTGTCGCCTATAGTTTACAAACGCTCTATATCGGCGGAAATCCTTATGCCACTCCTTCGTTATATGGACTCATTCCTTATCGTGAACAAGAAGAAGGAGTCTGGTATGTAAAAGGAGGATATTTTTCGCTGGCGACGAAAATGGAACAAGAGTTGAAGCGTCGAGGTGTTCGTTTCGAGATGAATGCTACCGTCAATCGTGTCCATGTCACGGACGGGGTGGCCAATGGAGTCACGGTAAATGACGAATATGTACCGTATGATGCAGTCGTCGTGAACGGTGATTTTCCACTCATGGAGCGCCTGATTGATGGTGTGACGCCAAAGACGTATGAACCGTCAAGCGGTACGTTACTCCTTTATTTCACCGTCAACGGCGAACTCGACTTACCGGTTCACCAATTCGATTTACCGAATGATTTTGAAGGATCGATGCGTACGATCTTCGAGGATGGTAAACTAAGTGAGTATCCAGCGATGTACACCTTTAATCCATCGCGAATGGATACAACCCTCGCGCCAGAAGGAACGAGTGTATTATATGTTCTTGTCCCGGTTCCTCGAAAATTGGAACGAGAAGACTTTGAGGCACAAGGGACAATCGAACACCTATTAGGAAGAATCGAGGCATTCATGCCTGATTTTCGTGAACGTGTCATCGAGATGAAAGTCCGGACACCGATGGATGCTGAGCGATTCGGGTTGTTCGAAGGAGGAAGTTTTGGGATTGCACCAAAGTTATCTCAGTCAGCCGCCTTCAAACCACAAGCGAGACCATTCCCGAAAATCGAACGCCTCTATGCGGTGGGCGCATCCGTCCATCCATGCGGTGGCGTCCCCATCGTTATGATTGGGTCGCAATTACTTGTGAAAAAAATGGAAGAAGAAATGGGGGCAATGCATCGTGACGACACAAGAAGCGTATCGTCAATGTGAGGAAATCATGAAGAAGGGCTCGTTAACCTTTTACCGGGCCTTCTCTTTGCTCTCAAAACCAGACCGTCAAGCGGTCATGGCAGTATATACGTTCTGTCGCACTCTCGATGATGCGGTCGATGAATCAGACCGTCCAGAAGAGAGTTTGGCAGCATTTTTGCATGACTTCGACCGCTTTTTAGCTGGTTACGACCAAGATGAAGCACTATGGGTTGCCCTTCGTGATGTGTGGAAACGTTATGACATGGACGTCGAACCATTTTTTGAATTGGCGGAAGGGATGAAATGGGACTTACATAAGTCGCGGTATGAAACGCTCGAAGAGACCGAGCAGTATAGCTATTATGCAGCGAGCACGGTCGGTCTGATGCTGCTCCCGATCCTTGTCCCAAATCAGGACGCTGCGACGACACGTCAGCTAAGGCAAGGCGCCATCGACCTTGGCATTGCGATGCAACTGACCAATATTTTACGTGATGTCGGTGAAGATTTGAATCGAGACCGCATCTATTTACCCCGTACGATGATGCGTCAGTACGGTGTGAGTGAAGCGATGTTACACCAACGAGAAGTGACCCCTGTCTTTATCGATCTATGGGAGGCGTTGGCGAATCGTGCAGAGTTCTTGTATGAACGGGCACGCGAAACCCATCATCTGTATCCACTCGCGAGTCGAAAGCCGGTACAAGCAGCGGCTCTTCTCTATGAAGGGATTCTTGATGCGGCACGTGCGAATCGACATGACGTCTTCACAAAGCGGGCATACGTATCGACCTTACAAAAAGGAAAGTTGTTGGCAAAACTATAAGCGATTCGATTCCCTGTAGACGCTCGGTGGCGTCTACAGTTTTTTGTACGCAAAAAAAACCACTTTTGGCGGGGGACCAAAAGTGGCGTAAGCGTTATGTGATTCATTCATCGGGGAAACGAATGAATCGGTTTGTGATGAAGCCCTAAAGATGTGCCGGGATTCATGGGGAATGAATCAGTTGGGACATCTTCGTCGAAACAGGATGCTTGATGGACTAAGGGGGAACATCATACGCAAGCTGTCTCAACTACGGGATACGAGTGGGGAAACTCGCTCATCACTTTTTCTCGGGTGTGACAAGTTCAAAACGCGATGAGGCTCGGGGAAGCCATTCGATCGCTACAGGTGTAACAAACGCTACAGAACTGCTTGAACTCGAATATGATATTATCACGTCTTTCAATTGTCGACAAGTGTCGAAACTCGCGTTCACAAAATGTTCATATTGTCAGAGGTATGTCCTCTAACATCGATCGTGCAGCGAATTGTCCTGAAAGCGTCACCATCGGACTGCCACCGCCAGGATGAGTCGAACCGCCAGCGAACCAGATGTTCGATACATCTGTCGATCGCGGTGCAGGTCTAAAAAATGCCCCTTTTTTCGAGTTGGCCGATGTGCCATAAAGTGCGCCATAATACGCATAAAAATCGCGAGTCAAATCTTGTGGGGTCACCCGCTTATGGTAGAGCACCTCTTTTTCTTCCCAATCCACACCGAACATACGTAATCGTCTGCGAATCAAATGCTCATACGTATCTGCATCAATTTCGGTCAGATGTGCCGGAGCATTGACGAGGATGAACAGGTTGTCTCCTGCCTCGCCCATCGACGGATCGGTTGCGGATGAATTCGAAATATAGATTGTCGGTTCGTCTGCATAACGTTCTTCTTGGAAAAGTGCTTTAAATTCCCGTTCATAGTCGTCTGAGAAATAGACGTTATGGTGTGCCAAATTCAATCGTTTGGACAATCCGACCATCATGACGAATGCGGAAATCGAAGGTTCGACGGTATCGCGTGTTGGGACTGGGAAAGATGGGCGGTCTTTCGCGTCAACGAGTCGCGGGTATTGCGTCAAGAGTTCACCGTTGAGAAGAACGGCATCACACGAGATGACTTCTTGGTCATCGACGACGACCTCATGTGCTTTTCCGTTCAACACATCAATTTTCGTCACTTCATGACCGAGTCGGAACGTCAATCCGAGTTCGCTCGCCCGTTTGGCGAACCCTTTTGCGATATTCCAGTTTCCACCTTTCGCAAAATAGACACCTTCATTCAATTCCAAATGTGCGATAAGGGCGAACGTACCTGGCGTCACGTATGGGCTGCTACCAATGTACGTCGCATAGCGGTCGAGCGCCTGAATAATGCGTGGGTCCTTGAAATACTTCTTGTGAAGGGCGTGCAAACTTTGAAGTGGATGCACTTTGACCATGTCCGCCCAAAGACCGGGATCCAACTTTGTGTCCATTTGTGTGAAGAAGCGCTTATTCGCAATGTCGAACAGCTTTTCCGCTTCATCTAGATAGGCACGCATCTGATTGTGTTTCAACTGGTCACCGGTCAAACGCCGTACTTCGACCTCAAGTTTTGCCCGATCGGCACTGAACGTGAAGGATGACCCGTCTGTGTAGTGGTTGACGGTATGTTGATCGAGCTTGATTAACTCAAAATAGTCATCCGGATTGGCCCCACTATTTCGAATGACCGAACGAAATACATCCGGCATCGTGATTGTATTCGGACCGAAGTCGAACCGGTGACCGTCGGTGATGATGGGCATGAGTTTGCCACCGACATGTTGATTCTTTTCAATGACCGTGACTTCATACCCTCGTGCTGCGAGCGTGACGGCGGCGCTGAGTCCACCGAGACCAGCCCCAATCACTACGATTTGTTTCATACAATTGTCCCCCTTTAGACGTCTGCTTAGGAATAGTGACGACCTTTCCACGTGATGGGCAACCGTCTCCATTTACGAATGACGGCGTTCGCGAGTAAGGTCAAGTAAGCGATTAAACTGAGTGGATGGTACCATGTACCGGACCCATTTGATTTCAGATCGACTGCGAGACGCGCGAGGAGCACGAAAATCGCTGCGCTAATCGTCTGCCAACTCGGTGAAAAGATCCAAGCGAGCATAGCCGTCAACTGGATGCCGTAATATGTCATGAAGTACAAGGCGAGTCCTACTGATTCATTCATTCCCTTGAATACGTTCTTTGAAAACCCGGTCCACACTTCTTCATTCGTTTCATACATGTCGCAGGAGATGAACGGGGAGACTTGAACGAGTGACGTGACTTTTTGATGACGTTTGAACGTTCGACATAAATCGATATCATCAATCAACGACGTTCGAATAGCAGCATGTCCGCCAACTTCCTCGTAGCTGTTCCGCTCGACGAGTACGTTCATGCCATTCGCCGCGGCAAATGCGGGGTGTTTCACTTTACGCCAAAACAAAGGCAGATGTTGGGCGATGAGCACGTGTTGCATCGGAATCAACAATTTCCCGAGAAATGTTGACGTCGGAAATTGAGGGAAACCTGATAAAAAGACGGCCTGCTCTCGAGCGAGCGTGGCATGCATGCGGGCGATAAAACTCGAATCGATCGTGACGTCCGCATCTAAAAAGAGAAGATACGGTTCAGTCGTGCGTGATGCTAGTTGATGACAAGCATGAACTTTTCCGGCCCAGTCATGGGGCAAAGGAACACCTTGGATGACGGTAAAACGGGTATCGCTCCCAATTGCATGATTCAATTTTTCATATGTATCATCTTCAGAGCGGTCCTCGTAGATATAGACGTGAGTCCCTTCCGGTATCGCCTGCTTTAAGTTCGAAATCAGTCGTTCAACGTGACGCGACTCATTGCGCATCGGGATGCAGACGGCTGTCGCCGGTGTGCGTCCTGGGTCGGCGAGCGGTCTCAAGAACGAAAGATTGATTAGGGTAAAGATAAACATCGAGAGGGTGAGCAGCCATAAGATCATGAACGTCCCCTCCCAAGTTGGAACATCGTTTCTGTCCATTCAGCAAGATTACGACGTGGTCGAAAGAGCGGCACATAGGCATCAGACCGAATGATGGCGTCTTGTCGCACGTCGTCATAGAGCGCCTCGAGTGCTTGCGCGATTTCCTGCTTCTGAGCTCGTCGTGTCATCGATGTCACGACTACTGTTCGAAAGCGGACATATACAAGGGGTTCCGCATGGTTCTCAAACGAATAGTACATGGCGCATAATTGGACGGGGCGGTCGTTCAGCAACAACGTTGCGCCAGACTCGATTTCGACAGGTCGAAGTTCCTGTGGCATCTCTTGTCCTTGAGGGAACATCCAGACGGATTTCCCGGACGCGAGCAATTCATTCGCATAAGCCAGTGAGGCCCGTACATCGGAGAGACTTCCTTTTTTCACCGAGAAGGCACCGAGGTGTCGAAAGAACGGGAAGCGACGTAGTCCATCCTCGTCCATCAACACATGAATATCGTGTCGTAAAAAATGTTCATTGATCATATACATGATGAGACCGTCCCACCACGCGCTATGTGTACTTAAAAATAATCCGGGGGTCGGAACGTCGTCCGTTCGGATATAAATGTTATGGAAGGTGGGACGTATTTGACGTTCCCGCACGAACGTCGAGAACAGGTTATTGAACCATTTCTTTTTGTGTGACTCGATCATCGCGCCCCCTCCTTTCAAGTAGAATCACTCCGGATGTGAGGATGCTGAGGAGCCCGATGCCATAGAGACCTGCATTGACAGCCGTGACACCGAAGAGTGCGTGAAGCATGACGAACAAATAGACGCCGTGCCGGATGAACAAGGA
Source organism: Exiguobacterium sp. 8A (assembly GCF_902506275.1). Classification (GTDB taxonomy): domain Bacteria; phylum Bacillota; class Bacilli; order Exiguobacteriales; family Exiguobacteriaceae; genus Exiguobacterium; species Exiguobacterium profundum. The sequence goes on from NZ_LR733630.1 coordinate 2,800,183, forward strand.
ATCAACAGCGCGTTCGTGACGCTGTAACAACCATGAGAAAATAAGGGATAACCCGAACCAACCGATAAAGTTTTGTGTCGGGATATCATAGTATAAGCCGTCATTCGCCCATTCCCAGTAGCCTTTCACGTTTGCCGCTACGGGATCGATTGCCATATCGAGCCATACGGCGAGAATCGGAACGAGCCATAAAATATTGTGGCGGAATGTGAAGAGACGGGCAACGGCAAAACTAGAGCCAATCACGGCAAGCCATGCCGCACCGATTGTGACAGGAACTCCAAAAACTGTCGGACCGAACGCTTCAGCATAAACGTATTCGCTGAACGGGAATCCCGTCTTTACGCCGAGTGTTTCAACGGCGATTGAACCGAAGAAAATAAACGGAACAATCCAAGCTCCTTGTCGAATTCCTTGATAAAGAATCGTTCCACCAATCGCCCCGGCTAGCCATAAAAAGACGGGGTTTGCCCACTCGAGCCAAGGTGGGAGCAGGTCGAATCCAACTAAAATCAACCCAATGAAATACCAAACAATAAACCATTTCCAAATAAACGGATACACTTTCATTCCATCACCTCTTCTTTTATTCTAAAGCTCATTGAAGTCTTCGTCTAACAAATGCATGTACAAAAAAGAGCCTCGCTGAACGAGACTCTCAATTGGCCATCCGTTTTCGTCTTTTCACGAACGAGAAGGCGATGAATAAGACATAGAACGGGACGGCGATGAACCAAAATGTCGGCCATTCTTTCCAACGTGCGAACATCATATACGTCACATAGACGAGACTGATGGTAATGATGAACGAGTGACGTGGCAATGGTACATCTTTAAAACTCGGGATACGAACACGGCTGACCATCAACAAGGCGAGCCCTGTGAAGAAAATCGGTGTCAACAGTTCACTGACGCGGTCACCGAACGTTGTGATGACAGCGAGAAGTCCCCCGGCGGCCGTGATCGGGACACCAGAGAAGTAACTCGCTGCAACGTTTGTCGCTGATAAATTGAAGCGAGCCAGACGATAGGCGCCGAATAGCGGGAAAAGTGCCGCAAAAAACAATCCATAATTGCCGTAATCAATAAAGAAGGTGTAATAAGCGAGCATCGCCGGTGCGACCCCGAACGTTACGATGTCAGCGAGTGAGTCCAATTCTTTTCCAAAATCGCCAGCGACCCCGAGCATACGGGCGAGGCGCCCGTCTAAACTGTCGAGCATCATCGCGATGATGATTAACAGTGTGGCGTTTGAGAAGTCACCACGTGCGGCGTAGACGATGGCGACGACACCACAAAATAAATTTCCGAACGTAAAGGAGTTTGGGACCCACGAACGGATACGTTCTTTCCACATAATTTTGCCCCCAGTAAGGTCATTGGCTGAACCAGTGCCCGTTTGTAAATTGCAGTAAATCTTCAGGTGTTAATTCGATTTGATAGCCGCGTTTTCCGGCAGAAATGGTGATTGTCTCTCTGTCTTGAGCTGCTTCGTGCAGATAGACAGGGAACGGCTTCTTCGCCCCAATCGGAGAGACTCCTCCTCGAATATAACCGGTCAATGTCTCGAGCTCTTTCATCGGGACGGTCGATGCTTTCTTCGCCCCCCAAGCTTTTGCGGCTGCTTTTAAATCGATGTCACGCTCTCCAGAGATGAGAAAGAAGGCATATTGCTTTTTCTCGTTCATGAGACAAATCGTTTTATACAGTTCGTCGAGCGGTTTATTCAATGTCATCGCCACATGTTTAGCTGAGACATCGGTGTCATCAACTTCATACGTATGATAGGTGAACGGAATCTTCTTCTGTTTCAGTTGCCGAGCGGCGTTTGTCAGTTGCATCTGACTCATCCTTTCGTGACCGACTCCTTTTAGAATAGCAAATCAACCAACTTCCCGGCAATTGAACTTCAAAAAACTTTTCAGTAAAGGAAGGAGTTTGAAGGAATGACGAAGAAATGAACAGTGATTCATTTTGAAAGGGGAATGAAAATGGAGACGATTCAATTGACGACACACAATGGAGTAGGGTGGTTGAAACTGAACCGACCTGAAAAGCTAAACGCCTTGAACGAGACGTTGCTTCGTGAAATGAAAACGGCAATCGACACATTTGAACAGGACGACGCGGTTCGTGTCATCGTTCTTGTCGGAGAGGGACGAGCGTTCTCATCCGGACAAGATTTAACGATCGAGAGCGATGCGGACTATGGGGAATATTTAGAAGACGTGTATCATCCACTCGTACGTACGCTTTTCTCATGTCAGAAACCACTCATCGCAGGGATTCACGGTGTCGTGGCTGGAGCAGGACTCAGTTTGGCACTCGCGGCAGACGTTCGAATCGTCGCCAAGTCGACGAAGTTCAGCTCGGCGTTCATTAAAATCGGGTTGGTCGCGGATGCGGGCGGCCCATATCACTTACGTCGACTCATGCGCGACGACCTCGCATTAGATTGGCTCTGGAGTGGCAGTACGATTGACTCGGATGCCGCGCGTACATTCGGGCTCGTCACTGAGCTCGTGGAAGATGCGATGTATACGGAGCGATTGACTTCATATGCGGAGACACTCGCTAGAAAATCACCGGTCGCTGTTCAAGGGATGAAGGCGCTCATGCGAGCCGCTTCATTTGAGGACGGATTGAATGAAGAAATCAAATGGCAACGGAAGTGTGGGGACACGGACGTGCACCGCCAAGCGATGCAGGCATTCTTGATGAAATGAAAAAAGCGGCTGCGGCCGCTTTTTTACGTGGTTGATTTTGCTTCGAACTGGAAGCCTTTTTGTTGCCATGTCCCGTATTTCCAACGACGGAACGCGAAGAATCCGCGGAACCACTCATCGAGGGAGAAGGCGAGCCAAATCCCAAGGATGCCGAGTCCCATTTGAAGACCGAACAAGTAGCTGAACGCCACGGCGACGCCCCACATCGAGGCAATTCCGATCATGACCGGGAAGCGGACGTCCCCGACAGACTTCAATGACCCCATCAAGACGATGTTCATGGCGCGACCCGGCTCTAAAATGAGCGTCGCCCATAAGATTGGCACACCGACCGCGATGATGTCTGGGTTTGATGTGAAGAGACCGAGTAGCGATTCGCTGAACACCGCTAAACCGAGAGAGGCGACGAACGATGCGAACATGGCAATCTTCAATGTCTTGACGGCACGATGATAGGCTTCTTTAAACCGTTTCCCCCCAATATCCCGTGCAATCAAAAGCTGGGTTCCTTGCGCGACGGCGACGGTGAACAAGAAGGCAAGCATTGACAAGTTCATCACGTACACGCGAGCGGCGAGAGAGGCTTCCCCCATCGTCGCAATAAATCCAGTGATGATAATTTGGGATGCCTGATACGATAAATTCTCTCCGGCAGAAGGGACTCCAATCTGAAGGAGTGACTGGATGTCGTCTTTCTTCGGACGAATCACTTCTTTTAACGGGAAGCGGATCATGAGCTTCCGTTTGACGAGCCAGAACAAGAGAACCATAGCGGCGAATCGTGCGATCACGATGGCCCAGGCGACGCCGGCAACACCTGTGACCGGAAGTCCAAACCAGCCGGTAACGGCAAAGATGGCACCGACGGCGGTGATGATATCAATCAGAAGCGTCGCGAGCATGGCGTGTTTGGTCATACCGTGACTCCGGAGGATCGAACTGAGCGCCATGATCAGTGCTTCGGTGAATAACGACAAGCCGACGATTTGCAGGAACAACAGCCCGTGCGCAAACAGTTCGTCCGATAGCTCGAACAAGCGTAAGAACGTTTCACCGAACAAGAAGATGACGACGACCATGATTGCACCGAGCCACATGTTCAAACTGACGGCGGAGCGGGCGAAGTCGCGACTCTTCTTCATGCGCTGTGCCCCGATGGCCTGACCGATCAAAATGGTCGCCCCGACAGACGTCACACTAAAGACAATCAAGAACACGTTTAAGATTTGGTTGGCAACCCCGACGGCCGAAGCAGCAGCGTCTGAGTAGTGAGCGAGCATCAATGTGGCGATAATCCCGGTTCCCATGTGGAGGGCAAGTTCGATGAAAATCGGCCACGACAGTTTGAACAGGGTCAGCTGTTCCGTTTGTTTCGTCTGCATGTAGTGTATTCTCCCTTTTCTCTATAATTCTTTCTATTAACTATTTGTTTTATAAAAATGTCAAAGGTCATCTTACTCCTTATGAAATGAAAAAGAAAGGGGTTTGCTAAATTATTTTCAACAAAAAAATCACCCGAAGGAATCAGGTGATTTTCGAATTTATTTCAATTTCAGAATAGCAGCACTGAATGGAGCGAGTTCGATTTCGAGTGAGTCGAGGTCACGGTCATGCAAGAGGTCCGTGGCGGCTCCTGTATAACCGAGCGGATTCAGTTTCGAAGCAGAGTCTGAGTTGTTGAAGTAAACCAAGTATGTCTCATCTTTCGTACACCGCTCGATGATGACTGCATTGTTCGCATCGTCGACCAGGTTGAAGCGATATGAGCCGGCATTGGCGAGCGCAGGGTGTTCCTTACGAAGCTGGATGAGCTTTTGGATGTAGCGGAAGAGATTACGGTCTTCTTCGGCTTCATCCCACGGCATACAGCGACGGCAACCTGGATCTTGTTCGCCTTCGAGTCCGATTTCGTCCCCGTAATAAATACATGGGCTACCCGTATAAGTCAGCATTGAAGTCATCAAGAGTTTGAACTTGCCTTTATGTCCTTTCGCTCGTGTCAACGCGCGGGGGGTGTCATGCGAATCAATCAAGTTGAACGTGACTTCGTTGACGTTCATCGTGTTCATCATCTCGACACGCGTCAATTCATTGCGGAACTCAGAAGCGGTCGTCCGGTCGAGTGCGAAATAGTTCAAGCTCGCGTTCGTGAACGGATAGTTCATGACGGCATCGAACTGGTCGCCTTGTAGCCAAGGTTGTGAATCGTGCCAAATCTCTCCGAGAATATAAGCTTCCGGGTTCGCATTTTTGACGGTCTTACGGAAGTCACGCCAGAATGCATGATCGACTTCGTTGGCAACGTCAAGACGCCATCCGTCAATGCCGAATTCTTCGACCCAGTAACGGGCGACATCTAATAAGTAAGCTTTTAATTCGGGATGTTCTGTATTGATTTTCGGCATGTTCTTTTCAAATGCGAACGTATCATAGTTCGGCTTCGGTTCTGTGACAACCGGGAAATCGCGAAGGTAGAACCAATCACGGTACTCAGAGGACGGACCGTTTTCGACGACGTCTTGGAACCATGGGTGATGATATCCGACATGATTGAAGACTGCGTCGAGCATGACTTTGATGCCGTTCTCGTGCAAGAGGTCGACCATCTCTTTAAATTTCTCTTTCGTCCCGAACTGTGGATCGATTTCCATGTAGTCGAGCGTATCGTACTTATGGTTTGTCGTCGCTTTAAAGATCGGGCAGAAGTAGATGCCGGTGATCCCGAGTTCGACTAAATGATCGATATGGTCGATCACTCCTTGGAAGTCGCCACCGAAAAAGTTTGTCGTCGTCGGCTCTGTCGAGTTCCATGGGAGCGTCTCTTCAGGATCGAGCGAAGCATCGCCATTTGCGAAACGGTCCGGGAAGATTTGATACCAGACCGTATCCTTCACCCAAGAAGGCGCATGGAAGATATCGATTGGGTTGATGAATGGGACACAGAAGTAGTAACCCGTATCATCGAGCGGCTTCTCTTCGAACCATCCTTTTTCGGTATAAACGGCCGTCTCTTGTCCATCATTCAAACGGAAGCCGTAACGTAGACGTCGGAACGGCGGTTTGATGGAGATGAACCAATAGTCGTAGGCGTCGTCAAACCCGATTTTCTCCATTGGAGTCTCGTATGTACGCCAGTAGCTCGGCTTATCCGGATCGAAGTTCCACATGGCTGGGTCTTCAGCATGCCAATCATAAGGGTCGTTCCAAATCAAATCGACCGATTCGATATCGCCTCGCTTCGTATGGAAACGAATGTGGATTGTCTCGCGATCATATTTGTAGACGAACGGGGACATGGCACGATGATAAATCGCTTCTTTCATCATAAGGAAAACATTCCTTTCTTTATAGGGGATGACATCATTTTACAACATCGGGAATCAAAGAGAACAGATGTTGCGAAAACGTTTGCTCAAGCAAAGGTTAATAAAGCGTTTACATTTTGTCAATTGCTGAAACGCATAAAAAGTGAAGAATTGAGAACAAACATTTGAAAATTACATAAATGGGTCAACAGACGTAAAAAAAGTGTAAAAAAAGACTTGTAAAACGCTTTCACAACTGTATAATAAAAATTGAGGTGAGGATGCAAACGTTTTCACTACCGTGTCAATTTCGTAGCGGAGTTTTAAAATTGACGTGGTCGTGCGATTGCGCAAATCTGACCATACTATTTCCTTGGGGAGGTTTTTCATCATGAAGATGAAAAAAATGGTAGCAGGACTTTCAACAGCAGTATTCGCATTCGGTGCACTTGCTGCATGTGGTGGCGGAACGGACAACGGATCTTCTAACGAAGGTGGTTCTTCAAGCGAGAACAAACCTGAAAAGATCGTCATCTGGGAAGACATCGAAAAGTCTGAAACAACGAAAGAAGTTGCGAAGGCGTTCGAAGAAGAGCATGGCGTAAAAGTTGAAGTTGTCGAAGTACAGATGACAGACCAAAAAGACAAGCTCGCGCTTGACGGTCCAGCTGGAAAAGGTCCAGACATCGTGCTCGTACCACACGACCAGATTGGTACAATCGCAGACCAAGGTCATTTGGCTCCAATCGCTGACGAAGGATCGCTTGACGCGTTCACAGACGCTGCGAAATCAGCTGTCATGTTCGATGGACAAGCTTACGGATATCCAAAATCAGTTGAGACACCAGTTCTCATGTATAACAAAGACTTGATGGCTGAAGCTCCAGCATCTATGGACGACCTTTACAAGTTGTCAAACGATGTAAAAGCTGACGGCGAGTACGGATTCCTTGCACTTTGGGATAACTTCTACTTCGCACACGGTGTTGTCGCTGGATTCGGCGGATACGTGTTCAAAGAAGACGGTGGCGCACTCGACCCAGCGGATATCGGTTTGAACAACGAAGGCGCAGTTGAAGGATTCGAATACATCGGTAAATGGTACGAAGAAGGCCTCTTCCCTAAAGGATTGATCGGAGAGTCTGGCGGCCAAGCGATGGACCAACTCTTCACTGAGAAGAAAGCTCACTCAGTCATGAACGGACCATGGGCTGTAGCTGGTTACACAGATGCAGGCGTGAACCTCGGAGCGGCTCCAATGCCAACACTTCCGAACGGTGAGCCAATCAAGACGTTCATGGGTGTGAAAACATATGCCCTTTCAGCTTACACAGAAAACCAAGAGTGGGCTGAAATGTTCCTTCAAGAGTTGACGAATGAAGAAAACGCATTGGCAATGTTTGAAGCATACAACGAGATCCCACCAGTAGCAGCACTCGAGTCGAACGAGACAATCACGTCGAACGAAGTTGCGAAAGCGGTATTCGACCAAGCAACAAACGCAATCCCAATGCCGAACATTCCTGAAATGGGACAAGTTTGGGAGCCAATGGCTCAAGCGCTTCAGCTTGTAGCAACTGGTAAACAAGATGCACAAAAATCTGCAGATGATGCAGTGAAAGTCATCGAACAACAAATCCAAGCGAACAACCAATAAGGAATTGAGATGACGGGGTACGCCACATGGCGTTCCCCATCATTTTCTAGCATTGAGCAAACGTTTGCTTGATTGATTTGCTCAAATCGAAAGGAGAAACTGAGGATGGCTGCAATTGCGAACCCTAAATCACCGGACCAACGCCCGGACAAGCCTACAAACCATGCTCGGAACGCGGGACTACTTTCCATCATTCCGGGACTCGGACAGTTATACAACAAACAATACGCGAAGGCGGTAGCGTTCTTTATCGTCGTCGTATCTTATTTTGCCGTAAACTATGATCTATTTTTCAAAGGGGCGGGCGCCGGACCAGGTGACCGTGGAGGACTTTGGGGATTGATCACGCTTGGTGAAGTGCCAGGACCTCGTAACGACCACTCCATCTTCTTGATGGTCGAGGGGATTGTCGCGTTAATTTTACTTTTCTTCGGAATCGCGTTCTATGTTTGGAACATTCGTGACGCCTATCGTGTCGGTCGCGCTCGTGATCAGCATCTAAACCTTCCATCGTTCCAAATGCAACTTCGCAACTTGCGTGACCATGGATTCCCATACTTAATGTTAATCCCATCACTCATTTTGTTAGTGTTTACAGTTATTCTTCCATTGATCTTCACGTTCTTGATCGCCTTCACGAACTATCGCTATAACAACGCACCACCAGCGAAACTCGTCGAATGGGTCGGATTCGAGAACTTCACGCGTATCTTTGAAATTGATATCTTCCGTGACACATTCGTCGGAGTACTCGGCTGGACGCTTGTCTGGACGGTCGCTTCAACGACAGGTGTCATCGCGATCGGAATCTTCCTTGCGGTGCTCTTGAACCAAGAAGGACTTCGCTTCCGTCGTTTGTTCCGTTCAATCTTGATTCTTTCATGGGCGGTCCCAGCATTCATCACGATCTTAATCTTCCGCTCGATGTTCAACGAGTCGTTCGGGGTGTTCAATACGACAATCTTACCGGCGCTCGGTCTTGACCCAGTCAACTGGATGACCGATCCGACGGCGACACGTACGGCACTCGTTCTCATTCAATGGTGGCTCGGCTTCCCGTTCATCATGACGCTCATGACGGGTGTGCTTCAGTCGATTCCTGGTGACTTGTATGAAGCGGCGACAATTGACGGAGCGACGATCTTTGATAAGTTCCGCTTGATCACATTGCCGATGCTCTTGTTCGCAACTGCACCGATCTTGATCACGCAGTTCACGTTCAACTTCAACAACTTCAACATCATCTATCTCTTTAATGGCGGTGGCCCTGCTGTACCTGGACAAACGGCCGGCGGTACCGACATCTTGATTTCTTGGATTTACAAATTGTCTCTCGGTGCCAACCCGCAATACGGACTTGCGGCTGCGATCACACTCATCTTGTCATTCTTCATCATGACGCTTGCCGTGATCCAGTTCCGTCGGACAAAATCTTTCAAAGACGAGGATATGATCTGATATGAAAAAACAAAAACGAATCAATTTGGCGATCTCGTATGTCATCTTGACGCTTGCGTCGATCATCATTCTCTATCCGATGCTTTGGGTTGTCGGCACATCGTTCAACCCGGGGCGTACGATTACGTCAACGATTATTCCAGCAAATCCTACGTTCATTCACTACAAAAACTTGTTTGACCTAACGATTTCGGATTATAGTTTATGGTATGTGAACACGTTGAAAATCGCTTTCATCACGATGGCACTCTCAGTCGTCTTGGTGACGATTACTGGATACGTCTTCTCACGTTACCGCTTCGTCGGACGGAAGAACTCGCTCGTCTTGTTCCTCGTCCTTCAAATGGTGCCACAGTTCGTTGCGATCATCGCGATTTATGTGTTGCTCAACATGCTCAATCTTCTTGACACACATACAGCGCTCATCTTGCTCTATGCGGGTGGTGCGATTCCGATGAACACGTACTTGGCGAAAGGGTACTTCGACACGATTCCGAAAGAACTTGACGAAGCAGCCCGCATGGATGGTGCTGGTCACCTCCGAATCTTTTGGCAAATCATCTTGCCGCTCGCGAAGCCGATTGTCGCAACGATTGCTCTCTTTAACTTCATGGGACCATTCAACGACTTTATCTTGGCATCGCTCGTCCTTCGTTCACCAGAGAAACAAACATTGGCAGTTGGTCTTTACAACATGATTTCGAAACAGTTCGATAATAACTTCACGTTATTTGCGGCAGGTGCAGTTCTATCAGCCCTTCCAATCGTCATCTTGTTCTTCATGTTCCAACGCTACTTCGTTTCTGGCCTCACAGCGGGTGGTACGAAAGGATAATACTCGTAAAAGGAGGAAGCGATATGAGGCGAGGCGTCGTGCTCGTGCTCCTGTCGCTTCTTTTGTTTCCGACCGTCGTCGGAGCAAAGGAAGCCGCTACTTGGGAACAAGAACGCATGTATTTTATTATGGTCGACCGATTTGTTGACGGAAATCCGGACAACAATGAACAGGTGGACAAAGATGATCCGAAAGCATTTCACGGTGGTGATATCCGTGGAATCATTGAGAAGCTCGATTATATCGAATCACTCGGCTTCACATCGATTTGGCTGACGCCCGTTTTTGAGAATATGCCGGACGGCTATCACGGGTATTGGATTAAAGATTTCTATAACATCGATCCACAGTTTGGAACGAAAGAGGATTTACAGGAACTCGTTCAGGAAGCGCACAAGCGAGATATGAAAGTCATTCTCGACTTCGTCGTCAACCATGTCGGTCCGAACCACCCGTGGGTTAAAGAAAAGCCGGAATGGTTCCATGAACAGTTACCGATTGTATTTTGGAAAGACCAGGAGCAAGTCGAGACGCACTGGTTGTTCGACTTACCTGACTTCAAAACAGAGGATCCGGAAGTCAAATCGTATTTGATTGATGCGGCGAAGTACTGGATCGAAGAGACGGACATCGACGGCTATCGCCTCGATACGGTTCGTCACGTCGATAAAGCATTCTGGAAAGACTTTGTCGAAGGTGTGCGGTCGGTCGACCCAGACTTTTACTTACTCGCCGAAGTGTTCGACCCAGATCCGCAATACGTCGCGCAATATGACGATCTCGGGTTCAACAGCATCACAAACTTTACATTTTATGACCGTGTGTCGAAAACGATGACGCAACAGCAAGCGAACGTCGACGAGATTGACGTTGCCGCAAGCTATGCCGAAACGTTCTTCAACGACCCGAACCAGATGGCGACGTTCCTCGATAATCACGATGTCGAACGCTTCATGCATATGGCGGAACTCGGTGGTGTGGAATCGGCGGAACGACGCTTACGCCTCGGTTTGTTCGCGCTTTATGCGTCACCTGGTATGCCGATCGTCTTCCAAGGGACAGAAAATGCGCAGACCGGTGGAGCCGACCCGGCGAACCGTGTCATGACGGAATTCCCGGGAAATGAGGAGTTGCATGAATACGTCGCGACCATGAACCGCATGCGGGAAGAGTATCCGGTCTTTGCGACAGGAGAGCAACGCATGATCGCCTCGGAAGATGGGATGGCTGTCTTCGAACGGAAAGACGGAGATGACGTTGCGCTCTATGCAATCAACATGAATCGTGACAATCGAGAGATTGAGATCGATGTCAGTGAAATCGGGGAAGATATGAGACTTCGTGGTCTTTTATTCTCACAACTGGTCACAGATCAGCGCGGAACGTTTACAATTGAACTATCTGGTGAAAGTGCGAACGCTTACATCGTTGAGGAATCTTCGGTCAATCCGTGGATGATGGGCTTGCTCGTCGTTACGATTCCGATTTTCTTGACTGGTTTGGTCATGTGGAAGCGCCGCAAATAAAGACATGAAACGCCGCAAGGCACGAATCGAACTCACGGAAGCAGGGGGGAACACCATGCAAATTACAATCAAAGATGTAGCGAAGCACGCGAACGTCGCGCCGTCGACAGTCTCTCGCGTCATCGCCAACAGCCCAAGAATCAGTCAAAAGACAAAAGAACGGGTCAGAAGTTCCATGGAAGAACTCGGGTATCATCCGAACATTCATGCGAGAAGTCTCGCTAACCGCTCGACGCAGTCGATTGGTCTCGTCATGCCGAGCGCGGCAACAAAGACACTTCAAAACCCGTTCTTCCCGGAAGTGCTACGAGGAATTAGCACGAAGGCGCACCAGAATGGATACTCGCTTTATATGACGACCGGCGTGACAGAAGAAGAAGTTTTGTCCGGTGTGATCGAGATGGTTCAAGGACGCCGTGTCGACGGTGTCATCGTTCTTTATTCACGTGAAGACGACCAAGTCGTCCAATACTTACGTCAAACGAAGTTTCCGTTCGTCGTGGTCGGGAAGCCGTTCGGGGACGCTTCTTCCATCACTTACGTCGATACGGACAACTATTTGGCTGGTCGCGAAGTGACGAAACACCTTTATAACTTAGGTCATCGTCGCATCGCCTTCATCGGGGGATCGGATAAACTCGCCGTCACACAAGATCGTCGGAACGGGTACGCGACAGCCCTCATGGAAGCAGGCATTCCGGTATGCGAAGATTACATCGCCCGGGCCGAATTCATGACAAAAGGTGGCGCGAAGGCCGTCCGTGAGTTGTTGCAAAACGAGGAACCACCGACAGCCGTCGTCGTCAGTGACGATATGATGGCACTCGGCGTCATCAGCACATTAAGCGAGATGGGGCTCAAAATCCCAGAGGACGTCGCGGTCGTCAGTTTCAATAACGTTTATATCGCGGAGCACTCGAACCCGCCACTCACTTCGGTCGAAATTAACATCTTCGGTCTCGGTTTCGAGGCGACGAACTGCTTGATCGAACAAATCAGTGATAATGCTCCCCCTTATGGGAAGCGTGTCATCGTGCCACATTATCTGGTCGTCCGCCAATCATGTGGGCAGAAGAAGAGTAAGGCGACCGAAACATTAGAATCGAATTCTTGATTTATCAGGCGATTTCGCAGAAGCGGAGTCGTCTTTTGCATATCCTTTTGATTGAAGCTTCATGAAGTAGGGAACAAGTTTCACGAAGGAATCGAAATCGAAAGGATGGATAGAGATGAGTGAAAGAAGATTTGTCGGAACATTCGATACGAAAGAAAGCCTACTGTCTAAGATCAATGAGCTGAAAGAGAGTGGGTATGATGAAGGGGAACTATTTGTCGTGACGGAGCGGGATGAAGCCGTTCATGTCCTTAAACGAGAGACGGACCTAAACATAGAAGAAGGTGACACATTCTGGCTAGACAACCTCAACGGAGGGGGAAGCGAGGATCGGGATACGAAACAGGCGCTCACCGATTTAGGGATCTCAGACCACGAAATCGAACAGGCGCATGCTTCAATCAAACAAGGAGGATATGCACTCGTCATCGACGAACCCGATACCGGATTCAATGATGGGCGAAGTGCGGTATTCGAGGGACACGAAGCGAATGCGGCGTTTGGTGAGGATCAGGAAAATGGACAGAAAGATTGATTGAAACCGTCTCGATGAGAGGCGGTTTTTTTGATTGTAAAATGTGATGAAAAAAAGAAAGAAAAAGTTTTATGCAAACGATTGCATTCTCGTTTCAGTTGTGTAAAATGAAAGGTGAGATTAAATACAGCGCTTTCATAGACAAACGGTTGCATGAACTAGTTGTCCGTCGAAGGTAGCCTTGTAGAGAAAAAGGAGTGGCAGACAGATGAAACGATTGTTTGCAGTCGATGAATGGAAAGTAACAGAGGAAGGTCTTCACCCGAAAGAGAACCGTCTTGCAGAATCCATCACATCGCTCGGGAACGGGCATATGGGGATGCGAGGAAACTTTGAGGAAGATTACTCGAATGATACGCACCAAGGATTCTACGTGGCGGGCGTCTACTACCCGGACAAAACACGTGTCGGTTGGTGGAAGAACGGATACCCTGAATACTTTGCCAAAGTGTTGAATGCGACAAACGTCATCGGTCTCCGCGTGGTCATCAATGGTACACCGGTCGACTTGGCAAAATGGGAAGTGAAAGATTTCACCCGCGAGCTCGACATGCAGCGTGGTGTCCTCACACGGACGTTCACCTTGATGAACGGGACAGAAGAGACGAAAGTGGAAGTCATCCGCTTCTTCTCGATCGTGGATAAAGAAGTCTTGGCAATCCGTTACAACGTCACACCAGTCAACTACGAAGCAAAAATTGAGTTCACTCCATATTTAGATGGCGATGTCGTCAACGAAGACTCGAACTACGATGAGAAGTTCTGGCTTCCGGTCGACCGTGGTGTGGAAGAGCGTTTCGCTTTCGTTACGACGAAGACGAAGAAACTCGACTGGCATGTCACGGCATCGATGATTGCGGACGTCGAAGGCGCTCGTTGTGAAGTGCTTGAAGCGACAGATTTGTTTGTTGCCAACAAATTCACTGTCAACGTAACGGCCGGTGAGACAGCGACAGCCTACAAGTATGTGTCGGTCGTCACGAACCGCGACCACGAGGTTGAAGCATTGCAGTCAGCTGGGATGACACGTGTCGAAGCGGCGTTTGAAAAAGGATTTGAGACACTTCTCGCTGAACAGACGGAAGCATGGCTCGCACGCTGGGAAGATGCGGATGTTCGTATCGATGGAGACATCGAGGCACAACAAGGAATTCGTTTCAACATCTTCAACATGTATCAAACATATACAGGTGAAGATTCACGTCTTAACATCGGTCCAAAAGGATTCACAGGTGAGAAGTACGGCGGTGCGACGTATTGGGATACTGAAGCCTACTGCCTCCACTTCTACTTGGCGACAGCCAAACCAGAAGTCTCATGGAACTTGCTCAAATACCGTCACAATCAACTGCCACAGGCAAAAGAGAATGCTATAAAGAATGTCGGTATGGAAGGCGCGCTTTATCCGATGGTCACGATGAATGGGGAAGAGTGCCACAACGAGTGGGAAATCACGCATGAAGAGATTCACCGTAACGGTGCGATTGCCCATGCCATCTTCAACTATACGAACTTCACAGGCGACAAGTCGTACCTTGGACAATACGGATTGGAAGTATTGGTCGAGATCTCGCGTTACTGGGCTAGCCGCGTCAACTTTGTCCCGCACAAAGACGTGTATATGATCCTAGGCGTCACAGGTCCAAACGAATATGACAACAACGTCAACAACAACTGGTATACGAACTTGATCGCCGCATGGACGCTCGAATATACGCAGGAAGTGTACAACTACTTGAAAGAAGTAGAACCTGCACGTCTCGAAGAACTCGTGTCGACACTCGGCATCACGGATGCTGAACTTGCGAAGTGGGCAGACATCCAAACGAAGATGTATTATCCAAAAGATGATCTCGTTCCAGATGTTTTCATGCAACAGGACGGATTCATGGATAAAGAGCAGATTTTGGTGAAAGACCTCGATCCGAGACATCTTCCGCTCAACCAAAACTGGTCATGGGATCGCATTCTTCGCTCGAACTTTATCAAACAAGCAGACGTCCTCCAAGGACTCTATACGTTCGGTGACCGCTTCACGGTCGAACAGAAGCGTGCAAACTTTGACTTCTACGAGCCACGCACGGTTCACGAATCGAGCTTGTCACCATGCGTCTACTCGATCATTGCGGCAGAAGTCGGTTATGAAGACAAAGCGGTCGAGTTGTACCAACGTTCGGCGCGCCTTGACCTCGACAACTATAACAATGACACGGAAGACGGATTGCACATCACGTCGATGGTCGGTTCGTGGATGTCCATCGTTCATGGATTCGCTGGAATGCGCATTCAAGAGGATAACCTCTCGTTTAGCCCGATGATTCCGAAAGATTGGAACGGTTACTCGTTCAACATGCTCTGGCGCGGCCATCACTTGACGGTCACATCATCACGTGAACAAGTGACAATCAAGCAAACAGGTGGTACAGACGTGACCATCCATGTGTATGGAAATGCGGTAACGGTTCCTGCGAATGAATCGATTACAATCGAGACAGTGAAAGCGTGACCAATCGTTTCATACGAACAAGCCGACCTCGGTCGGCTTGTTTTTGTGTGAAAAACTTATCGGATTTCCTGCATATTTGCTGTATGCAGCATGAATAATCTATGTTATCTTGATTCTTAGCTATTTTGAGAAAGGGGAGTTGAAGCTTGACGGAAGCCGTTAAAGAACATACACGAATCGGGGTTGTCTCGATCATCGGAGGATTGTTCGTTGCCTTATCCATGACATTATTTTTAATTCCAGCTGGCGTCTATTCGACAGGATTTACGGGTCTTGCCCAAATCTTGACGAAATTGTTAGAGGGTACACCGCTTGAATTAGGGGAAGGACTCTGGTTCTTTATTCTGAACGCACCACTGCTCGTCGTCAGTTATTTTATGCTCGGGCGGAACATGATGATCCATACGCTGGTCAGTGTCGCCTCGGTCACGTTGTTCATTCGTTTGCTTCCGCAATCGCAGCTTCTCTCGGACGATCCACTTTTGAACGCTGTATTTGGCGGTGTGCTCTTGGCAATCGGCTCGGGGATCACGATTCGGTATGGAGCCTCGACGGGTGGCTTTGACATCGTTGCGCTGATTCTCGCGAAGTTTACGAACAACTCGGTTGGGGTCTATCTCTTCTTGATGAACATGATGATTGCCCTCGCAGCAGGTGCCTTGTTCGGATGGCCGACAGCGCTTTATACGATCGTCTTCTTGTATGTGACGTCAAAAGTCATCGATGAGATTTACACGAATACACAGCGTCAAACGCTCTTCATCGTGACGAATCACCCGGACGAGGTGACAAAGGAACTACATCAACACGTGTTCCGCGGGATCACGCTCATGCCGGCAATCGGAACATACTCGAAAGTCGAGAAAGCAACGCTCATGATGGTCGCACAACGACACGAGGTGCGTGAGATCACGCGCATCTGTAAAGATGCAGACCCATCGGTTTGGATCAATATTTTACCGACAGAGGACGTCGAAGGGACGTTCCGTCGCTAAACATGAATAAATCATAAAAAGCACCGACTTAGAAAAGTCGGTGCTTTCATTATACCTTGATGCCAAGTCGCTCTTCTAAGAAGAAGGCAATCCCGTCATCCATATTTGAAGCCGTCACTTCGTTGGCTACATTCTTCAATTGGTCGATGGCGTTCCCCATCGCGACACCGGTACCGACATAGTCGAGCATCTCGAGGTCGTTCTCTTCGTCACCGAACGCGATGATGTGCTTCCGGTCGATGTTCAAATGCTTCGAGACCTCTTGAAGTCCAAGTGCCTTCGATGTGTTTTTGCTCATGACTTCAATCATATGTTCGGGCATACGCCACTGACGGTTCAATACCGCCTCCGCATGAATGTCATCGAGTTGGGAGCGGACGTGCGCGACGTGATCTTTTGTCGCATGAATCAATAAGGACGTCGGCTCGTCCTGCAAATGCGTCAACAAGTTACCTGATGTGACGCTGAGCGCACGTTCTGCATACGGACTATAGAACTCTTGCGGGTCTTTTTGGAAGTACACGTGGTCCGTCACTTCGACGACGATATTGTGTGCCTTCGTATCCGCTACTTCTTCAATGATGTCATGGGCGGTCTTGAGCGGAATCGGTCGGTGTGTCACCGCATAATTCGCATCTTTCGGGTGATGTACGAGCGCACCGTTGAAGTTGACGAGTGGTGTCGTCAATCCCATTTGCTCATAGTACATGATCGAATGGCGCTTTGGACGCCCTGTGGCGATCATGACTTCATGACCAGCTTCACGCGCCGCTTGAAGTGCGCGAAGGTTTCGTTCGCTGATTGTTTTATCATCTCTTAATAACGTTCCATCTAAATCGACTGCGATTAAATAACGTGACATCAGTCATCCTCTTTTCTTCACAATGATGTTTCTACGACCGTATCACATTTTTCGATTTGACGGAAAGAATATACAATCGAAGTCGCATATTCTATTCGAACAATGCTATACTAATGTCGTATGAATTTTTACGAATCATCTGTGAGATGGAGGGGACGTTCAATGCGTTATTTAGTGACATTGATCTGGGCGATTGTGCTCTCAAATACAGCGGTATTTATCATTTCTGCCGTTGATGGTGTAGAGTTCAACGCGATGCTCGCGACAGGATTTGGCGTGGCCATCACAATCTTCGTTGCAATTCTCGATGTCTTGAATCAAGACATGGGAATCAGCGACGTTGCACAAGAGAAGTAAGCCGTCTACAATCAAACTGACTCGTGCATGAGTCAGTCTTTTTTCTTTATTCAACATAGAGGAGGATCACACATATGAAAAACCCTGAAAAACGCGCGAATTTTATCACGTTCGCCATTATCGGTGCGATTATCGTCATCGGAATCGGTTTGTTGTACTTTTTAAATGGAAACAATACTGACGATGGTGTCAACGCCGTCACAGCAGATGAATTGCAACAACAATTAGACCAAGATGGTGAAGTCGTCGCTTACTTCTGGCAAACGGGCTGCGAATACTGTGAGCAAGTGAAGCCTTATGTCGAACCTCTTATCGAAGAATATGATGCGGTCTCGATCAACTTGTCTGACCATAACGTATGGACGACGTATGGGATTGAAGGTACGCCGACTATCATCCGATTTGAAGATGGAAAAGAGGTCGGTCGAATTGAAGGAGCCGTCTCTGAACAACAATACGAGACGTTCTTTAAAAATGAGGAGGCCAAAGAGGAATGAAGCGTCGTTTCTACCAAACGTTATTTGAGCTGAACGCCTCGCCTTGGATCGCCAAACGTCTCAAGCGTTTCGCAGAATCAGATGTGAGTCGTCACTTGATTCCATCGTTTGCAAAAGTATATGACATTGCGGTAGAAGAGGCAGAGCAACCGCTTGCTGCCTATCCATCATTGCATGCGTTCTTTACCCGTCACTTGAAGACGGGAGCACGTACGATTGATGAGTCGTCCGATACCCTCGTAGCACCGTGTGATGGCAAGTTATCGGTCATCGAATCGATTTCAGAAGACAGTCGTTTCGAGGTGAAAGGTCAGTCGTATACGCTTGCGGAGTTACTCGGTTCTCAACAAGAAGCAAGACGTTATGCAGGGGGGACGGTCGTCGTTCTCTACCTCAGTCCGCGCGATTATCACCGCGTCCACACACCGCTCTCTGGTCGTGTGCTCAGTCACTATGAGCTCGGGGACCGTTCGGCACCGGTGAATGAAATCGGATTGACGGAGACGGTTCGACCGCTCTCACGCAACTACCGTCGCGTGACGCGCTTTGACAGCCCAGCCGGAACGTACGAACATATCATGGTCGGTGCCTTGAACGTCAACACGATTGAGTGGACGCTCGAAGGAGACCAGGCGGGCAAAGGAGAAGAGGTGGGATACTTCTCGTTCGGTTCGACCGTCGTTCTTTGTTTTGAGAAGGATACGATTCAAATGGACCGTGAAAAGATCGGTCCGGTTCGACTCGGTGAAGTCATCGGGACAATCAAATCCAACTAATTTTGTGTCAATTTTCTTCCGACCGAACGATAGACTAGTCGTTTGGTCGGTTTTCGTTTACCATAGAAGGGATATCAATACTTGTATAAGTAGTTGAATCGTTTAGCTAATTGGAGGAATTTTACGTGTTTAATCGACTTTATCCGAAACAGTTCGTCGCGTCTGTGTTTGACATCGACCTACAAGAATTGAAAGACCGTGGGGTGCGCGTCATTTTGACGGACCTTGATAATACACTCGTGGCGTGGGACGTCCCACATGCGCCAGAGCTTTTATTGATGTGGCTTGAAAAAGTGAAATCATACGGTTTCGATGTGATTGTCGTATCAAATAATAACGAGAATCGTGTACGAACATTTACGGAGCCGCTCGGCCTTCATTATGTCGCTCGTGCTAGAAAACCATTACCATCTGGATTTAAAGCGGCACTCTCGAAATATGGGTACTCGCCGAAGGAAGCCATCTTCTTAGGGGACCAGCTGTTCACAGACGTTCTCGGGGCAAACATGGCAGGCATTCATGTCATTCATGTGCAACCGGTCGTTAAAACGGACGGACTCGTCACGAAATTTAACCGGATGCTCGAAAAAGTGGTCTTCGCACATATGAAGCGTCGTGGGAAGTATGTATTGATCACGAAAAAAGTGGAAGAACTTGCCGTTGACGCACAACGGGCAAAAGTCGCGGTCGCTGAAAAAATCGGTGAGGCCATGCATCCACGTTCCGAAGATTCACATAAAAAAGATGAATAAGACCTCGAACGCACAGGAAGAAGGAGGCTGCCCATGTACGGCGAGCAAGGCGTCGGAATTAACGCTTCAGGAGTAGCAGCGAGGTGCTACGGTGAATGAAGAAGGGGAAACCTGAACGGCAGTAAGTATAACTATGGAAGAAACAAAACGATATTGCGCTGGGTGCGGCGTAGCCATCCAAACGGAAGACCCGAACGGGGTCGGCTATGCACCGAAATCGGCACTTGACCGTGAGATTGTCATTTGCCAACGTTGCTTCAAATTGAAGCACTATAACCAAGTTCAAGATGTGGAGTTATCAGATGATGACTTCTTGCGCATCTTGAATGGTATCAGTTCAAAAGAAGCACTCGTCATCAAAATCGTCGACATTTTCGACTTCAATGGCAGTTGGCTTCCGGGTCTTCAGCGCTCAGTCGGGTCGAACCCGGTACTGTTAGTCGGAAACAAGGTCGACTTGTTACCGAAGTCGGTCAACCCGAACCGGATGGCGAACTGGATGAAGGCAGAGGCAAAAGAACTCGGCTTGAACCCAATCGACGTTCATTTGATCAGTGCGAAAAAAGGACATGGCATCGATGAACTCGCTGAAAAGATTGAGTACTACCGCAAAGGCAAAGACGTCTTTGTCGTCGGTTGTACGAATGTCGGGAAGTCGACACTCATCAACCAGGTGATCAAACGTTTCGGTGAAGAGGATGAAGCCATCATCACCGTCAGTCATTTCCCGGGAACGACGCTTGACTTGATCGACATTCCGCTCGACGATGATGCGAACTTGTACGACACACCAGGAATCATCAACCGTCATCAAATGGCACACTATGTCGATGCGAAAGATTTGAAGACGATCACACCGAAGAAAGAAATCAAGCCGCACGTGTTCCAGTTGAATCCGCAACAGACGCTCTATTTCGGCGGATTGGCACGTTTAGATTATCTTGAAGGAAATAAGCGATCGTTCGTCATTTATATGTCGAATGAATTGAAAGCACACCGTACGAAACTCGAACGTGCCGATGAGCTCTATGACCAACATATTGGGAAGATGCTCAACCCGCCGAATGAGAAGACACTCGAAATCTTACCGCCACTCGTCCGTCATGAGTTCAGCTTACGGGACGGCGTGAAAACGGATATCGTGTTCAGTGGTCTCGGTTGGGTCGCGATTCACGGAAAAGGTGGCCGTATCGCAGCATGGGCTCCAAAAGGCGTCGCAGTCACACTTCGCGAGGCGCTCGTATGAATCTGGCCGTCATCGGTCACCCGATTGCTCATTCGCTCTCTCCCCAACTGCACGAGCAGTGGTTGAGGGCGTCTGGGCTTTTCGGGCGTTATGAGGCCATCGATGCCACACCAGATCAACTCCCAGCCTTATTTGCGGCAATGCGAGAAGGGGACTGGGATGGATTCAATGTCACGATTCCCTATAAAGAGGTGGTCGTTCGGTATCTCGATGACCTTGACGAAGCGGCGAAACATGCTGGAGCCGTCAATACGGTGTATAAACGAGACGGGCGACTTATCGGGACGAATACGGACGGGGCAGGTCTTGTCCAAGCGCTGATGCCATACACAGACTTTACAGGGCGTGTCCTGATTGTCGGTGCCGGAGGAGCGGCTCGGGGGATTGTCCAAGCTCTCCCGACGCGTGACGTGACGATTGTCAATCGAACTGTGGAACGGGCAAAAGCGCTCGCCGACACGTTCGGAGTCGTCTACACGACGTTCGATGAGATGGACGTCTCTCGATATGATGTCATCATTCAGACCACTTCTGTCGGGATGGACGAGAGATCGACACCACTTTCATTAGAAGGATTACGACAAAACACGGTCGTTTGTGATATCATATATCGTCCACTTGTCACCCCGATGCTTCAAGAAGCGAAACGTCGCGGAGCCAAAGTTGTGACAGGTGTAGCCATGTTCGTCGGGCAGGGCGCGCTCTCGTTCGAGAAATGGACGGGCGTGAAACCGGACGAAACCGTTGGAAAAAAGTTAATCGAAGGATTATTGGAGGAATAATATACTATGTTATCAGGTAAACAAAAACGCTTTTTACGCGCAGAAGCGCACCATCTCTCACCAATCTATCAAGTTGGGAAAAATGGAGTCAGCGAAGCGATGTGTAAAGATATCGCCGACGCACTCGAGAAACGTGAATTGATTAAAGTTCAAGTACTTCAAAACTGCATGGACACGCCGAAAGATGTCGCTGGCGAGTTAGCTGAAGGCACACAGGCTGAAGTCGTTCAAGTGATTGGAAAAGTCATCGTCTTGTACAAAGAGGCGACCGAGAAAGAAAATCGCCAAATCAAACTCCCATGAGCCGAGTCGGCTTGATGGGCGGAACGTTCGACCCGCCGCATCTCGGACATCTGTTAATCGCGGAACAAGCGCGTGAACAGCTTGAACTTGATGAGGTGTGGTTCCTGCCGGCTGCGATTCCACCACATAAGGTCGGATTCAGCTCGGCAGACCACCGAATCGAGATGACGCGACGCGCCATACAAAATCAGTCCGACTTCAAGTTGAACTTGATTGAGTTTGAACGGAGTGAGCCGTCTTATACGGTCGAGACGATGAAACGGCTGATCGAACAGTATCCGAATGATGAATTCTACTTTTTGATTGGTGCCGATTCACTCGTTTCGCTTGAATCCTGGTATGACTATGAGACGCTCATCCGTCTTGTCACGTTCGGTGCGGTCGCACGGCCGGGGACACGTTATTTGATTCCGGAGAAGGCAGACGTCCGCGCGATTGACATGCCGCAACTCGAGATTTCATCGACGGACATCCGGGAACGGGCGAAACGAGGCAAATCCATCAAATATCTTGTCCCGACGCCAGTCGAGGAGTATGTGAAGGAGCATAAGTTGTATGACGTTTGAAGAAGCGCACGAGTTGATTAAACAGACGCTGCCAGAAAAACGCTATATCCATACGCTCGGTGTCGTCGAGACGGCGGAACGCATGGCGGTTCAATTCGGTGAAGAGGTCGAACAGGCTCGTCTTGCTGCCATGCTTCATGATTATGCGAAGTACTTTGACGTCGAAGAAATGCGTCGAGTCGTCGTGGAAGAAGGGTTAGACCCGAATCTACTTGAGTACGGGGACGAGCTACTTCATGCGCCGGTCGGTGCGATTTTACTTTCCCGTCAATACGACCTGGATGACGCGGTGCTCTCGGCGATTCGGAATCATACGACGGGAGAGCCCGGGATGTCTCGGCTCGACCAAATTCTGTTCGTGGCTGATGCCATCGAACCGAATCGGGATTATCCCGGCGTCGACCGGTTGCGGGCAGAAGTGGAGCGCTCGCTCGAAGCAGCGGTTGTCGCGACACTGAAACAAACGATTGAATTTTTATTGAAGAAGTCGGTGCGTATTTTTCCACTGACGATTGAAACGTATAACGATTTTGTGAATATACCTTAGGAGGGTCAATATGACTGCAAGAGAAGAATTAGAATTGATTGTTAAAGCGGCTGACGATAAACGTGCCGAGGAAATCGTCGTACTCGACATGGAAGGGATTTCGCCAATCGCGGATTACTTCGTTATCTGTCACGGGAACTCGGAGAAGCAAGTCGAAGCGATCGCACGTGAAATCAAAGACGTTGCTGGTGAAAACGGCTTACCACTCCACAAGTTCGAAGGAATGGACACGGCACGTTGGGTCCTCGCTGACCTCGAGAACGTCGTCGTCCACATCTTCCATCGTGATGACCGTGATTACTACAACCTAGAGAAATTGTGGGCTGACGCGCCACACGTCGAAGTGGAAGTCGGCTAATGGCTTACGAAGGATTCGCCTATGTATACGACGAGTTGATGAAAGACGCGCCGTATGATGAGTGGGTCGCTTTCGTGCGTCGTCACGTCCAAGATGGCGCGACACTCGCTGATGTCGGGTGCGGGACCGGGTCGGCGACGATTCGCCTCGCAGAATATTACGATGTCATGGGGATCGACTTATCCGAGTCGATGCTCGAAGTCGCACAAGAAAAGGCGCTCGAGGTCGAAATCGAGTTGCCGCTTTGGGAACAGGATATGCGTGAGTTGGAGTTACCGGAACCGGTCGATGCGGTGACGATTCTCTGCGACTCCCTTTGCTATTTGCGAGACGAGGCGGACGTGATTGATACGTTTGAATCTGTCTACAATCAACTCAAACCAGGCGGCTTGTTCATCTTTGATGTCCATGCTCCGAACAAGATGCAGACGCTCTTCAACCAAAAGACGTATGCGTCAAACGGAGAAGATTGCTCATATATTTGGTTTGCCGACCCGGGAGAAGCCCCGCTGTCGGTCGTTCATGACTTAACGTTCTTCGTCGCGCTTGAAGATGGGACGTATGAACGAATTGAGGAGACACATGAACAACGGACGTATGAACCAGGGCAGTACATGCAATGGTTGATTGGTGCCGGTTTCCATGTCAAATCAGTCACCTCTGATTTCACCGAACATGCACCAGGAGCGGATGCCGAGCGCATCTTCTTCGTTGCCCAAAAATAAGCAAATCCCCGATTCTGACGAATCGGGGATTTTTGTCGTTATGCTTCGTGGCTGAACTGCCACTGGACGCCGAACTGGTCTTCGAGCATGCCGTACGCCTTGCTCCAAAACGTCTCTTGAAGCGGCATCAAGACACGTCCGTTCACAGAGAGCGCCTCGAACTCACGATGGATGGCCTCGAGGTCGTCTGTGACGACAGCGAGCGTGACATTGTCCCCGAATGTGACCGGTCCGTCAGGCATCGCATCAGAAAACATGAGCGATGAGCCGTGAACCGCGAGTCGGGTATGCAGCACAAGATTGGCCATTTCACTCGGCACCGGTTGACCGTCTGGACCAGGTTGATCACCGAACGTCATGATGTCTGGAGCGGCGTGGTTGAACACATCGGCATAAAAGGTTACGGCGTCTCGACAATTCCCATTAAAGTTGAGATACGGATTGATCGGCATAGCAAGTTCCTCCTCGAATTCATAATATTAATTATAGAACGTATGTTCGTAAATAGCAAGAGAGTCCAACTAAATTCAATTGTGTGGTTGAACACGATTGAGAGTTGGGAATAGAGCATATAGAGAACAAACTAGACGAAAGAAGGCGAAGCATCATGAAGCTCACGAAAGGACGTATCCTCGAATTTGGATTCGTCTTGTTCATGGCGATCATACTTATCACATCAATCATTGAAGAATCATGGTTCGATGCGAGTGTAGCGGGGGCCGGAATCATTTCTGGGCTCATCCCGTTCTTCATTGAAAAGACGTTTAAAACAGAACTCGATGGCAAGATGAAGGTGGCGTATATCCTGTTCTTGTTTGCCTCCCAGTATTTAGGATCGATTGTCGGACTATACGGGAATGGTTGGTGGGACACGTTCCTTCATCTCTTAAGCGGAATCTTTCTCGCATTCCTTGGATTCGACTTCTTCAGTAGGCTCGATGATGACATTCGGACCGAGATCCCGAAACGATTTTTGTTCGTATACATTGTCGTCTTTTCCATGGCTGGGGCGGCGCTTTGGGAGATGTATGAATTCACATCTGACGTCGTCCTGAACACGACGATGCAAGGGAACGGGAATGACGATACGATGGTCGACATCATCGCGGGGTCCCTAGGCGGTATCTTGGCAGCATTTTTCGTCGTGACGCTCCATCAACGTGAAAAATCCAAACAAAAGAGACATATGAAAAAAAGTTCGTGATTCACGAGCTTTTTATTTGTAATCATTCTAATCTTTGATTAATATCAAAATTGTAATGATTATAAATAATGGGAGGCAATCATATGGATCAACACCGTCAACTAACTACTAACCAAGGCGTACCAATCGGGGATAACGCCAACTCCATCACTGCGGGTCGTCGGGGCCCGACGCTTCTCGAAGACTACCAACTAATTGAGAAATTAGCGCATTTCGATCGTGAACGAGTACCAGAACGTGTCGTTCACGCGAGAGGCGCAGGGGCGCATGGTGTCTTCACTGTAAAAAATAGTATGAAACGCTATACGAAAGCCGCATTCTTGCAAGAAGAAGGGCAAGAGACGCCTGTGTTTGCGCGCTTCTCGACCGTCATCCACGGATTAGGTTCACCGGAGACGCTTCGTGACCCACGCGGTTTCGCCGTCAAGTTTTACACGGAAGAAGGGAACTATGATTTCGTCGGAAACAACTTACCGGTCTTCTTCATCCGTGACGCGATTAAATTCCCGGACGTGATTCACTCGCTCAAGCCGGACCCACAAACGAATCTTCAAGACCCGGACCGCTTCTTCGACTTCATGTCGCTCACACCGGAATCAACGAACATGCTCGTGCATCTCTTCAGTGACGAGGGAATCCCAGCATCGTATCGCCACATGCGAGGGTCATCCGTCCATTCCTTCAAGTGGGTGAATGAATTCGGCAACACGGTGTACATAAAGATGCGCTGGGTACCGAAGCAAGGGATTCAAAACTTGTCGATGGAAGAAGCGGCGAAAATCCAAGCAGAAGACTTCAACCATGCGACACGTGATCTGTTCAACGCCATTGAAAATGGAGACTATCCGGAATGGGATCTATATGTACAGATTCTCGACCCAGCGGACATGGACAACTTTGACTTCGACCCGCTCGATGCGACGAAAGATTGGTTCGAAGATGTCATCCCGTATCAATTGGTTGGAACGATGACCCTCAACAAAAATGTCGATAACTTCTTCGCCGAGACTGAGTCTGTCGGTTTCAACCCAGGCGTCCTCGTACCAGGGATCCAGCCGTCAGAAGACAAGATGCTCCAAGGACGACTCTTCTCGTATTCGGATACGCAACGTTACCGCATCGGACCGAACTATCTCCAACTCCCGATCAACTGCCCGTTCGCTCAAGTCGCGAACAACCAGCGTGACGGGGCGATGCCGTTCAAGCAACAGACGAGCCCGGTCAACTACGAGCCGAACCGTTACGAAGACACGCCGAAGCCGAATGCGGACTATATCGAGACGCCGCAACCGATCACAGGCGTGACGGGTCGTCAGAAGATTGAGAAGACGAATGACTTCGGACAAGCCGGAGAGGTGTATCGTCGCTATTCTCAGGAAGAGAAGGATGCGCTCGTTCGTAACCTCGTGGCGCATATCAAAGAAGTTCGTCACGAGAAGACCGTTCTCCTCTTGATCTGCAACTTCTATCGTGCGGACCGTGAACTCGGAGAGCGTCTCTCGAAAGAGTTGAACGTCGATCTCGCACCATTCTTGAATCAAATGTCGAACTAAACACGTAACCGCGGTCTTACACCGCGGTTTTTTTCTATGCGAAAAGACGCCTCTCTCGTGGAGAAACGTCTCGTTCGTCATAGTTATTCCCCGACCATCCCGTCACCGTCTCGGTCGTCCATGTATTGATACAGCCAATGGTCACGCGTGATCGGCATCTCGAATCCGGCGTTCTTTGCTTCTTTGATTGTCACTTGTCCGTTTCCGTCAAGGTCGATATCGGATAATTCCCGTTCCTCGACTGGTTCCGTCGTCACTGCAGGAGGGGAATCATCCGTCAATCCGAGCGATTCGTTCACTTCCTCCGGATCCACGTTATCATACGTATCGGTGACCGTATTGCCCCGTACGGTATACGTGTATTGGTAGCGGGAAGGAATCTGAGTCGTCGTGTTCGGATAGGTGATGATGGCTTCGAAGTCTTTCGCCCCGCCAGCCTTCCGGATGACATCTTCCATGAATGCCTGGTCGCCGTAACGGTTGAGTGCGCTGTTTTGTGGCGTGATGTTATAGGCGTTCGAGACACCGCCAAGTGAATCGGCGATGATATGGCCTTCGTCGAGGTTAGGGTCTTCGACACCCGGAACTTTCGCCTCGTCTGCATAATAGCGTCCTGAAGAATTGACGTCTTCGGTCTCGTCGTTTTGAAGAATGATCTCATCAGCAATCACGCGAACCAGTTGACCGTGTTCGTTCGTGAACGCCCAGTACTCTCGGTCGCCAAAGCCGATATCAACGACGACATTCGCCTCCCGTGTGCCGGACTGATTGCCGCCATCGACCTCGATCTTCGTATAGCCTTCAAATACATCGCCTTCAGATTTAGGGGTCTCGGTGGTTTGTTCCTCTTGTACAGGTTCCTTTTCCACTGTTTCTTCGGTTGACATCGACGTCGAGACACTCACGTCGGCATCCGTGCAGCCTGAGAGGAATAGCACCCCAAGTAGGAATGGGATGTAAAATGGTATTCTTTTCATCTATATCGCTCCTTATTCGAAGTTACGCTATCGTATTTACTATGTAGCTTATAATGATAGCATAAGAAAACGAGATGTGAGCGTCCTCCCTTCAAAATGTGCCCGATGGATTCCTCTCATTTGTGGATTCAGATAGCTTATGCCAAGATTGAAAAAAAGGGGGAAGAACGTATGAACGAAGTGATTGAGACTTTATTGAACCACCGTTCCGTCCGCGATTTTACGGACGAGAAATTGACAGACAAACAAATCCAGACCATCGTCGAGAGCGCACAACGGGCATCGACGTCTAGCTTTATCCAGGCCTACTCCATCATCGGGGTGACCGATGAAGCGAAAAAGAAACGACTCGCTGAGATTGCGGGCAACCAGAATTACGTGGTCGAGAACGGTCACTTCTTCGTCTTTTGTGCGGATTTGCATCGCCATGAGGTGATTGGTGAACTGCAAGAAACAGAAGTGTCCGCAACACTTGAGACCGATGAGAAACTGCTTGTCGCTGTGATCGACGCTGCACTTGCCTCACAAAATGCGGCAGTGGCGGCAGAGTCGATGGGGCTCGGAGTCTGCTATATCGGTGGCATTCGGAACGACCTCTTTGCGGTGAAAGAAGTGCTCGCATTGCCGGAACGGGTCATTCCGCTCTTTGGCATGGCCGTCGGTGTACCGGCTTCAGTCGAAGATCAAAAGCCCCGTCTACCGTTCCATCATATCTACCATGAGAACGCATACGAGGCGAATCCAGAACGGATCAAACAGTCACTTTCGGATTACGACGCGTTGATCCATGATTACTACATGGTCCGGGGATCGAATCCGCGTAAAGACACGTGGACTGGCCAAATGGGACGCATGTTGTCGAAATCGACACGTCTTGACGTCAAAGACTTTTTGAAAGCACAAGGCTATTTGAAGCAATAAGATAAACCGCCGACAACTCTTTGTCGGCGGTTTTGTCATGTTCAATTCAATTGGGCGTCGAGCCAATTCTTGTCGATGGCACCAAATTGCTTCGCGATGATCACACCCGATTCATCGAGCACATACGTCGTCGGCATCGCTTGAATCCGATACGCATCTCCGACTTGGCCGTCACGGTCATAGACGACGGTAAATGCGTCTTCATACGGTTCGACGAACGAGACGGCATCGGCGGGGTCGCGTTCACTCGTCGTCGTGTTGACGGCGACGATGGTCACGTCATCTCGCTCTTTCGCGAACGCCGCCATATCCGGCATCTCCGCCCGACAAGGCGGGCACCAGGACGCCCAAAAGTTGACGACGACGCGCTGACCACGTAGTGAAGTTAAGTCGAATGTACTCCCATCGGTTCGCTGTAATTCGAACGAAGGGGGAATTTGCCCGATGTTCAAACCGGTTGACGCCGTCTCTGTCGTGACAGATTGTGTCGCTTTCTCTGGCAGGACAGCATTCACGACCGCGAGAACGACCAGGACTCCGACACTAATTTGAATCACTTTCTTTGAAGGGCGGGCGAGATAGACCGTCAATCCGAAGAGGACGAGGGCGATGACAATCATCCACCATTGAATCTGTCCGACCGCATATGACTTAAATAGCCAGATGCCGGATGCACCGCATACTGTCCAAAGAATGTTTCCACGAGTCGGTTCATGCATCCAGCGCCACGTCGTTCCGAGTAGCAGAAAAATGAGCATGGCGCTCCATAGATGAATCGGCTGGTCGGAAAGGTTCAAAATCGTCCCGTATACTGGAACCGCGAGTGTCATCCCGAACCAAATGAGGAGTCCGCTCAGCACCCAATACCCTAAAAGGTTCCGGTCGAGTCGATAGACGAACCAAAGGACGACAGCAGCTGCAATCCATTGAGACCATACGCCTCCTGTGGCATAAAGAGCGAGCGATAGGTCACGTGTCGTCAACAGACCGATGACGATGGCACTTCCTTTCCAGGCAAGAAAACCATAGAACCATGTCCCGATGACGGCTTCACGCTGTTTACTCGACAACCCGAGAAAGCGGAAGATGCCGTAAAGGACGGCAAGGCTTAGTAAAAAGATGAGTAAATCGAAACGAATGTTGAGTGGACCGATGGCGACCACGTCTTTCCCTCCTAAACAAAAGGCGCCCCTCTCAAAGCGGGCGCCATATTCATAGTCAGTATAGCATTACTTGATTTGTTGAGCGTTCAAGACAGTCTTCATCGCGCCGTAGCCACCGAGGATATTGTGGATATCTTTGTAGCCGAGCGATTGAAGGATACTTGCTGCCATGCGTGAACGGACGCCTGACGCACAATGCACCGCAATCGTTTGGTCTGTCGGAAGACCTTCGTGGTCACGTGCGAGCTTACCGAGCAAGATACGTTCTGCCTTTTCGTAATGGCTCGCGTTCCATTCTGTCGCGTTTCGAACGTCGAGGACGAACACGTCACCTTTTTCAGCAGCTTCAATCGCTTCTTCTGCCGTCACGTCCGTATACGTTTCCGTCAAAAGTGATGCATCGAGTTCTTCGGCTGGGACGATGAAGCGAAGACGGTCGAGACCGATTGATTGGAGGTCCGTTTGTACTTGATCGACGTTTTCTGCACTTGCGATAATCGTGATGTCTTTGTCGAAGTTGACGAGCCAGCCTGCCCAAGAAACGAACTTGTTGTTATACGGGATGTTGATTGTCCCTGGTACGTGACCATTTGCGAAATCTTCACCTTTACGTGTATCGACGACTTGCGTTTCTTCGACGAGTGTATCGAGCCGGTCCGACTCGACGACTTCAGGACGAGCGATGTCCGTTGTCTCTTGAATGCCTTCTTTGTTTACTTTCTTCATCATGGCGAAGTAGTTCGGCGGTTCTGGTTGATCCGTCGTCAATTCTTTGATGAAGGCATCTTTGTCCGTCATTTGAAGCGCCCAGTTCGTCGCTTTCTCGTAACCGACCGTCGATGTTGGGATCGCACCGAGTGCTTTCCCGCAAGCACTACCTGCGCCGTGTCCTGGCCAGACTTGAACGAAGTCAGGAAGTGCCATGAATTTTTTGAGTGAATCAAACATTTGTTCCGCACCGATTGCCGTCGTTCCTTTCACACCGGCTGCTTCTTCGAGAAGGTCAGGTCGACCGATATCTCCGACGAAGACGAAGTCTCCTGTGAAGATCCCCATCGGTTGTGTCTGGTTGCGGTCATAAAGAAGGAACGAAATATGTTCCGGTGTGTGACCAGGTGTGTGCATGACTTCGAGTGTCACGTTTCCGATCTTGAACGTGTCGCCTTCTTTGACGAGTTGTGCGTCGATTTCTTTCGCGAATGCATACTTCCAAGAAGCATCACCTTCGTCTGATAGATAGGCTTTCGAACCTGTGCGCTTCGCGAGTTCGAGTGAACCGGACACAAAGTCCGCATGGATATGCGTCTCTGCCGTTGCGACGATGTTCATGCCTTCTTTTTTCGCTTCTTGAAGATAAGGCTCGATGTTACGGGCCGGATCGATGAAGATCGCTTCTCCCGTCATTTGGCAACCGACCATATATGAAGCTTGTGCTAGTTTCTCATCATAAAAATAACGTAATAGCATATAAATTTCCCCCTATGAGTAAAGTAATCGTTTATTCGACTTCGCCTTGCCAGCTCATCATCCCACCGTCGACGTTCGTGACGTCGAATCCGAGTGAGTCAAGATAAGCAGATGCGTTCATGCTGCGTCCACCGGCTGCGCAAATGACGTGAATCGGTTTAGAGCGATCGAGCTCATCGACTTTTGCCCCGAATTCAGAAAGTGGTACGTTTTTCGCTTGTTTGATGTGACCTCCAGCATATTCATCCACCTCTCGTACATCGATGAGGTTGAGTGAGTCGTCAGCTTGAAGTAACGCTTCTAATTCAGTAGTCGTAATCGTCTTCATGAGTCTTTGATCTCCTTTTCATGGTTAAGGTTTTTGGCAACGAGAATGTTTCGTTGGCTTTAATATACCCCCTAAGGTATAATGAGCGCAAGTGAAAAGAATTGGAGGGGAAAATATGAAGAGGATTTCCTTATTTGTCGGAACTTTGGCTGTTATCGCAATTTTTATCTTTGTAATCACATCAGGAAAGGATGAAATTACGAAAGTTGACGTCGAAACTCTACAAAACAAATTGGAAAACAAGGAAATAACGCTTCTTGATGTACGCGAAGTATCGGAATACGATGGGGGGCATATTGAAGGGTCGGTGAATGCACCACTTTCTTCATTAGATGCAAACCATCTGCCGTATCCGAAAGACGAACCAATCTATGTGATCTGTCGGAGCGGTAACCGAAGTGCCCAGGCGGCTAGTCAATTACAGGATGCCGGCTATACGGAAATCTATGACGTATCAGGCGGGATGATGGCTTGGGAATCGATTGAATAAGTAGAGAAGACGAAAACAAATGGAGGAGTCAATATGGAGTTCGGGTTTATCATTACAATCTTTCTAATTGGATTTATCGGGTCGTTCATTTCAGGGATGGTCGGAATTGGCGGGTCGATTATCAAATATCCGATGTTGTTGTACATCCCACCGCTTTTAGGATTTGCTGCTTTTAGCGCACATGAGGTTTCAGGAATTAGCGCCATTCAAGTGTTCTTTGCAACAATCGGTGGGATTTATGCCTATCGTAAAGGTGGATATTTAAACAAACAGTTAATCCTCTATATGGGTGTGTCGGTCTTAATCGGAAGCTTCATTGGAGGGTACGGGTCGACGATTTTATCGGAGACGATGATCAATGTCGTATATGCCGTACTCGCAACGATTGCGACAATCATGATGTTCTTGCCGAAGCCGCAAGTAGACGACATGCCACTTGATCAAGTGCAGTTCAACAAAGTGATTGCGGCAAGTTCAGCATTCGTCGTGGGAATTGCGGCAGGAATCGTCGGGGCAGCGGGAGCCTTCATTCTCATGCCGATCATGCTTGTCGTCTTACGCATCCCGACGAAGATGGCGATTGCGAGTTCCCTCGCCATCACCTTCATCTCGTCGATTGGCTCGACGTTCGGTAAAATCATCACCGATCAAATTGTCTGGGGTCCGGCCATCATTATGATTATCGCGAGCCTGATTGCCGCTCCAATCGGGGCGAATGTCGGGAAGAATATGAATACGAAAGCACTCCAATGGATTTTAGCGCTACTCATCTTAGCGAGTACCATCAAAATTTGGAGCGACTTAATCGCATGAAAAAATCACGACGCCTATTTTCTGGCGTCGTGATTTTTTACGTTACTTCGTAATGAAATAGTAGAGAAGTCCGAGCCCGATAAACGAGACAGGGAGCAAGATGATGTAGAGCCAAGAAACCATCGACCAGCTCTTCTTTTGGTTGTACGTGGAGCGGTCTTTCCCGAGCCCGACCATAATAGTGAAAATCATTGCAATTAAACAGACGAGCAAGGCTAATCCGATTGTTAGGTACAAAAACATCACACCCTTTACTGACCGTTATAACTTAAGAATAGCGTGAACTACTCGCCACTTATTTGCTTCGCAAATTGAAGGGGGAGCTTCTTGGGAAGATCGTACTTTTATTAGCCACGATTATTTACCAAGCTCGTCGGGGGGTTCCCACCCTGAAGGAATTCGTTTTAGTTTGCCAACATCAACAGATTGATGCTCGCGTTGATGTCTCGATCATGATGAACACCGCAATGAGTACACGTCCATTCACGAACATCCATCGTCTTCTTCTCGCCTTTGACGCCACAAGAAGAACAGATCTGCGTCGATGCGAACCAGGGGTCTGCCTTGATGAGCGTCCGTCCGTAGAACTTGCATTTGTATTCCAACTGTCGGACGAACTCGTACCAACTGACATCCCCGATGGACTTCGCTACCTTGTGATTCTTCATCATGTCCTTCGACTTCAATGTCTCCACGACGATGACTTGGTTCTCGTCAACGATCCGTCTCGACAGCTTGTGAAGGAAGTCCTTGCGTTGGTTCGCGATCTTTTCGTGTTTCTTGGCCAAAAGTAACTTGGCTTTTTCACGATTCTTACTCCCGATCTTCTTGCGTGACAAAGCGCGCTGCGCCTTCTTGACCTTCGCTTCGGACTTCCGGATGAGTCGGGGGTTGTCAATCTTCTCCGAGACCATCGCGTCGTTCGTCATGACGGCGAAGTGTTTTAGGCCGAGATCGATTCCGACCTTGTTCTCGGCTGGGATCCACTTTTCCTCATCTTGATTGACGAGGATGGAGATGAAGAACTTGCCCGTCCTCGTCATCGAGACCGTCGCCGACTTAATGATTCCCTCGAACGGGCGATGTTGTTCGAACTTCACGAAGCCGATTTTAGGCAGTCTCACCTTGCCGTTCTCGATGCGGATCGTGCCGTGCTGGTTGTTCGTCGTGTAGGAGGCGCGCGACCGCCGTCTCGATTTGAACAACGGGAAGCCGCCCGTCCCGGCGAAGAACTTCGCGAACGCGGTGTCGAGGTTCAGCTTCGCGTTCGCGAGCGCGAGGCTGTCCGCCTCGGCGAGGAACGGGAACAGGCGCTTGTAAGAGGCGGGTGTCGCCGGTTTCCGTCTCGTCCCGTCCCCCGCTTTCGCCTCCTCGCGGATGGCGATGCGGTCCTCGAGCAGCTTGTTGTAGATGAACCGTGCGCAGCCGATCGTCTTGATGAGGAACTCTTCCTGTGCCGGCGTCGGGTGAAGCCTATATTTATAGCCTTTCAGCATGTCCGTCCCTCCTCCCTTCCGAAGATCGTGATGTGTCCTCCTCATCCGATACCCGTGGAGGGGGAGGGAGAATATGACATAATCACGAACTTTCGTTCGTAATTATGTCATAGGGAGAGAAGACTTTTGGACCGGGCGATTCATCTCCCACCTACGCTGGGCTACGCCCCGAGAAGCTTAGAGGAGGGAGAATTCTCGCCTGATTTAGTTAAAAGAAGAGCTTGAAAACGTTCTAAATGTTGGGATTTTGTGACCACGCTGATTACTATAAATCACTTTTGAATGTGACTCATATATTCAGACACAGGAGATATTTCAATTCCCAGTGCTTCATCGATAATCGTCAAGGCACTTTCGTGACGTTTGGATGTTTCTGCCGCCACACAATCACGAGGTACATATATATCATAGTCACGCATATATGCATCATTGGCAGAAAAGAGGATACAAATATCCGTCGCGACTCCGGTTAAAATCAATTTCGTCACGTTTAACTGACGAAGTAAAATATCTAACTGAGTTCCAAAGAAAGTGGAGTGCCTTGGCTTTATAATAAAATACTCTTCATCTTCCGGTTCGATTTGCGAGGCAATATGTTCACCCTTAGAAGCTTTTACATACTCAATGATGTCTTCCGTGCTATCTTTCCATTGTCCGAAGTTATCATTACAATAAATGACGGGCAAGTCCAACTCTTTAAAATGCTTTTTAAGCTCGAGAATCGGTTCAACAATCGCTTCCGTATGTTTACGTAGCATGTCGCCACCTTCAAAATCAAAATCATTGAACAAATCAATAATGAGTAATGCCGTCTTAGACATAGAAATACCTCCTTACTATAAAACTCCTATAGCAAAGAGGTACCACTTTTTCATTTGAAGTATGCTTATTCCGCGAACGTTTTACTGCGGAACATAAATGCCGTGATGAGATAGAAGGCGATGATATGAAGGGCGACATAGAAAATCGAGAAGCCCATCGTAGCGTCCATCGCTTTCATAAACTCTGGGTTGACGTCATAGATTGAAAGGTCTGTATGCAAGAAGACAATCCATTTCGCAAGCTCAGGTTTCCAAGCAACGAGAAGACCGCCGATGATACTTGAGGCGAAGTTTGCGAGTACCGTGAAACCGATGACGACGCCGACCGACTTGAAGACGACCGAGAACATGAGCGTCAAGAAGATGATGAAGATCGGTCCGCTCACACTGATGAGGATCGGACGGACGACATCCCATGTGACAGAGCCATCTAACGTGAGTGAGAACCCGAACGCGACGACTAAGATGAAAATGAATTGAAGCAACATGACGAGGACGGCCATGACGAGCTTCGACAATAAGATGCGGTCGCGAGAGTACGGGCTCATCAACAGGTGTTTCAACGTATCAAATTTCAATTCGTTCCCGACCATCTCTGCCGTAAAGACAATCGTAAAGATACTCAAGAAAGCGATGGCACCCATCGTTGAAAATTCAAAGAACGATGCCGCTTCTGGTGTCCCTTCACCACTGGCCAATACAGCGTATACGATGAGGATGATTGCCGTATACACGCCTAGGGCGACGTATGGTTTAATCGTACGACGCCATTTCATCCATTCATTGCTGAGTAATGAACGCATTGTTCGTACCTCCTTCTTTTTTCGTCAATTTCAAGAATTGTTCTTCGAGCGACTCGTGTTTCATACCAATCTGATAGACGGCGATATCGCGCTCGATTAATTGTTTCAGTAAGACCGGAATGTCTGTCTCTTGACGCGGTACGATAAACGACTCGGCAGACTGCTGGACGATTTTCACATCATCGAAGGCGAGTGCTGCGACGTCAAGTGCCTCGTTCATCTGCTCCTTGGCAACTTTACAGAGGATGACGCTGTCAGCCTTCGTCTGTCCGTCTTCCACTGACTTGATTTGTCCTTGGTCAATGATTGCGAAACGGTCGGTGATCAATTCCATCTCGCTCAATAAATGGCTCGAGATAAGGATGGCGATTCCGCGGTGGTCCGCAAGGTGGCGTAAGTAATTCCGAAGGTCGGCGATCCCAGCTGGGTCAAGACCGTTCGTCGGCTCATCTAAGATGAGCACTTTTGGGTTATGCAACAAGGCACGGGCAATCCCGAGGCGCTGTTTCATCCCGAGTGAGTACTGTTTGACTTTCATATCGAGCTTTCCGTCGAGTCCGACGAGGGCACCGAGTGCATTCAAGTCGACTTTTTTCAAGTTCGGAATCAAGTTCATCGCATGAATCAAGTTTTCCCGGCCCGTCATGTACGGATAGAATGCAGGATTCTCGACGATGGCCCCGATTCGGCTGAGCGCTTCTTGGCGGTTGTTCGCCACGTCATACCCATCGACTGTCACGGTCCCGTGCGTCGCAGGCATGAGGCCTGTGATGATTCGAATAGTTGTCGTCTTCCCGGCGCCGTTCGGTCCGAGGAATCCGAAAATTTCTCCTGGAACGACGTCAAAGCTGACATTTGTCAATACCGTTGCTTTTCCCATCTTTTTATGGACATTTTGTACGGATAACATGTGGTCACCTAGCTTTCTGTTAAGAGTAATAGTGTAATGCCTACACTCCCTATTACGGGGCTGTTTGAAATAAGGTTTCATCTTTTTTTGAAATTGTTGAAACAAATACATCAAGACACAATTTATCGATAAGCAAAACTTATTGAAATAGTATGGACGAATTGTGAATTTGTAAGGGTCTTTCTGCGACGAAAGGTGTAGTATGAAGTTGAGCGTAAGAGGCAAGATTTGGTTTTGTTCACCAGGGTAGGAGAAAGGTGAACTGCTTCGGGCTACATGTTAAAATGAAAGCGTTCACAGATTGGACGTTTAGGAATGGATAAGGGGGATTTATTCAATGGGAGAGTCGTCGAATGTTCACGAGAAATCGCAAGCATTTTATGGTCCTAACTTAGGCTACATCATTGAACTGTACGAACAATATTTGGAAGACCCATCATCGGTCGATGAAGAAACGCGTCGATATTTTGACGAATTTGGGGCACCGGAAACGTCGTCACCGACAGAAGTGCCGGTCTCGGGTCCATCGTTTGATTTAGAGAAGGTCGTCTCGGCGACACGGCTCATCAACGACATCCGTGCTTTCGGTCATAAAGCAGCTGATATTTATCCACTAAAAGATCACCCGCGCGAGCAGGAGTTATTCGAACTGTCACGCTATGATTTGACAGAAGAAGACTTAAAACAAATTCCAGCCCGCCTATTATCAGACGATGCACCAAAACCAAACGCGAGCGCCTTGGAACTATTCCGTCACTTGCTTGACGTTTATACAGGAACGGTCGCCATCGAACTCCGTCACTTAGATGACATGGAAGAGAAGAAGTGGATTCGCCGTCAAGTCGAGCAAGGGGCGTTACAGCAAACCTTCTCGAAAGAAGAAAAAATTGAGTTATTCAAACGTTTGGCTGAAACAGAACTGTTTGAATCATTCCTTCATAAAACATACGTCGGACAAAAACGCTTCTCGATCGAAGGATTGGATGCGATGGTGCCACTTCTCGATGCGATGGTCGGAGGCCTCATTTCGAGCGGTTCGGAACATATCAACATCGGGATGGCCCACCGTGGACGTTTGAACGTACTTGCCCATGTTCTCGGCAAACCATACGAAATGATTTTTGCGGAGTTCCAGCACGCACCGAACAAAGAATTGATTCCATCTGAAGGGTCAATC
Source organism: Exiguobacterium sp. 8A (assembly GCF_902506275.1). Taxonomy (GTDB): domain Bacteria; phylum Bacillota; class Bacilli; order Exiguobacteriales; family Exiguobacteriaceae; genus Exiguobacterium; species Exiguobacterium profundum. Next base: position 2,838,734 of record NZ_LR733630.1, read on the forward strand.
GGCATCAACTTCGGTTGGTCAGGTGATGTGAAATATCACCTCGGTCTTGACCGGAAAGTGGTCGAACAGCAAAAAGAAGTCCGTCTCAACTTGGCGAACAACCCGAGTCACCTCGAGTTCGTCGGGTCGGTCGTCGAAGGATACACGCGTGCCGCACAAGATGACCGTTCTGAAAAAGGATCGGCTGTACAGCACGACGATTTGGCAGCCTCAATCTTGATCCACGGAGACGCGGCCTTCCCAGGACAAGGTATCGTCGCGGAGACACTCAACATGACGAACTTGACGGGTTACCGTACAGGTGGGACGGTTCACGTCATCGCCAACAACACAATCGGTTTCACAACGGACCCGAACGATTCACGGTCGACGCGTTACGCAAGTGATATCGCCAAAGGCTACGAGATTCCGGTCTTCCATGTGAATGCGGATGATCCGGAGGCATGTGTTGCCGTCGCGAAGTTGATCAGTGAGTATCGTGCCAAGTTCCATAAAGATATCTTGGTCGACTTGATCGGGTACCGTCGTTACGGTCACAATGAAATGGACGAACCGATGAACACGAACCCGGTCCTTTACAAAGCCATCAAAGGACACCAGTCTGTCCGTCACGTCTATGCCGCACGACTTGAGGAAGAAGGCATCATGACGAAAGATGAGAAAGCGCAAATTGAACAAAAAATCGAACAGGCCTTGAAGGCAGCACGTGATCTCGTTCCTTCTGAAGAAGAAGATGCAGATATCGTATTACCGGATGCGGTCCATAAAGGATTCCCGAAAGTCGACACGAGCGTCGAACGGGAATTCCTCACGCAATTGAACGAAGAGTTACTGAACTGGCCGGAAGGCTTTGGTGTCTTCCATAAGCTTCAAAAAGTGCTCGACCGTCGCCGTGACGCGTTCAGCGAAGGTGGGAAAATTGACTGGGGTCATGCGGAAACGCTCGCCTTCGCGTCGATTCTTTCAGATGGTACGCCGGTCCGCTTGAGCGGTCAAGATTCAGAGCGTGGAACGTTTGCCCAACGGAACATCATGTTGAACGATGTCGAATCAGGTAAAAAATTCTCGCCACTCCATGAGTTGTCGACGGCGAAAGCATCATTCTCGGTCTATAACAGCCCGCTCTCAGAAGGTTCGGTGCTAGGATTTGAATATGGCTATAACGTATTCGCACAAGATACACTCGTCCTATGGGAAGCACAATACGGTGACTTCGCGAACTCGGCGCAAGTCATGTTCGACCAGTTCATCTCGGCGGGACGCGCGAAGTGGGGTCAAAAATCAGGCCTCGTCATGCTCTTGCCGCACGGTTACGAAGGACAAGGGCCGGAGCACTCAAGTGCACGTATGGAACGCTACTTGACACTTGCCGGGGAGAAAAACTGGACAGTCGCAAACCTTTCGTCTGCGGCACAATACTTCCATATTCTCCGTCGTCAAGCAGAGATGCTCGGGAAAGAAGAGATTCGTCCGATGATCATCATGACACCGAAGAGTCTGCTTCGTCACCCGCTCGCCACGTCACCAGTCGAGGCGTTTACGGAAGAGAGCTTTAAACCAATCGTCGAACAGCCAGGTCTCGGGGAGAACACAGAGAAAGTCGAACGTCTTGTTTTCTGCACAGGGAAAATGGCGATCGATCTCGCGGAAGCGGTCGGCAAGTCAGAAGAGTCACTCGACTTCTTGCATATCGTCCGTGTCGAAGAAATTTACCCGTTCCCGGTTCGTGAGATTCGTGATGTCATCAGTCGTTATCCGAACGCGCGTGAAATCGTCTGGGTTCAAGAAGAACCGAAAAACATGGGGGCTTGGACATATATCGAGCCTCGTTTAGAAGCGGTCACAACGAACCGACTCGATGTCCGTTATATCGGCCGTCGCCGTCGTTCGAGTCCGGCTGAAGGGAATCCGACAGCTCATAAACAAGAACAAGCACGCATCATCCGTGAAGCACTCTCTCGTGACGTCGTCTCGAGCGGTGCAGGCACGAGCACATATCAAAAAGATCGTAAATAAGTTAAGGGGGAACTCATTGTGATCGAAATCAAAGTACCGGAATTAGCAGAGTCCATTACGGAAGGAACGGTCGCGACATGGCTCAAGCAGCCAGGCGACCAAGTCGAAAAAGGGGAAGCAATCGTCGAGCTCGAGACAGATAAGGTCAATATCGAAGTCCCAGCTGACGAAGCGGGTGTGTTAGAAGAACAACTTGCCGGAGAAGGGGACACGGTTCAAGTCGGTGAAGTCATCGCACGTCTCGGTTCAGGTTCTGGTGGCGGAACGGCTGTCGCGACGAAGACGAAGACGGAAAACGCGACAGAAACGAAAACAGAAGCACCGACTGAGAAAAAGACAGAGTCTATTGAAGAAGGCAAGAAAGTCGAGAAACGTGAAGAGCACGTGGCGAGCCCGGGTAAAGGACCAATCGCGACACCTGCTGCACGCAAGCTCGCTCGAGAGAAAGGTATCGACCTTTCAGCTGTCCAAACGAACGATCCAATCGGTCGCATCAACGTCCATGACGTTTCAAAACATGAAGACAAACCAGCCGTGAAAGAGCAGAAACCAGCGGCTGCCACTCCGGCACCACAACCGGCAGCGAATGGGAAAGAAGAAGAGCGCATCAAAATGACACGTCGTCGTCAAACGATTGCGAACCGCCTCGTCGAAGTGCAACAGACGGCAGCGATGCTCACAACGTTCAACGAAATCGATATGTCGGCGGTCATGGCACTTCGTAAACGTCGCCAAGAGAAGTTCGTGAAAGACAACGATGTCAAACTCGGCTTCATGTCGTTCTTCACGAAAGCAGCAGTGGCAGCTCTCAAGCGGATGCCTTACTTGAACGCTGAAATCCAAGGCAACGAAATCGTCTTGAAGAAATATTATGATATCGGGATTGCCGTCTCGGCTCCAGATGGTCTCGTCGTTCCGGTCGTCCGTGAAGCGGACCGCAAAAACTTCGGGGAAATCGAGAAAGATATCCTTCACCTCGCGGACAAAGCGCGTAACAACAAGCTCGGGTTGAGTGATTTGACAGGTGGTACGTTCACGATCACAAACGGTGGCGTGTTCGGTTCACTCCTCTCAACACCAATCTTGAACGGACCGCAAGTCGCTATCCTTGGGATGCACTCGATTCAACTCCGTCCAGTCGCCATCGATGCGGATACAATGGAGAACCGTCCGATGATGTACGTGGCACTCTCGTATGATCACCGAATCGTAGATGGTCGTGAGGCTGTGACATTCCTCAAGCACATCAAAGACATGATTGAAGATCCAGAACAATTGTTGTTCGAAGCGTAAGAACAGGAAGTACTCGCTCCTATTTAGGGGCGAGTGCTTTTTTATGTCAGGTTTTAGAAAAAATCTTATTATAGGTTTTTTTGTTGAGTAAATATTTATGATGGAAATCAACGAGAAAAGACAATCGCGTCGATGCGATGCATCTGATCACCCATCAAAAAGTCTTGGCGACAGAAAAAGCGGGTGCCATCTCGATGACACATGAAAATCTGAAAGAGGTTCGTGACTATTTGGAGTTGTTGCGCGACAAGAATAAAATCAAAAACGATAACTATCTTCAACTCTGCGGAATCATTGAACGATGGGAACAAGCTATCTTCGATGAAATCGATAAAGAACAGGACGTATTGTTAGAGGAAATGTATGCTGTCATTGGATTCTTGAACGGACTGGCGACACGTGCAGAAGAAAGTCGTGGATACGGAAACGGAAGAATAAGCAAAAGGAGTTCATCATGAACTCCTTTTTGCATGGGGAAACGATGTCATGAGAGCGACTCATGGAAGGAAAGTTGGTGTTTCCCGTTCGCTTTTGACCGATATAACGCTTCGTCCGCTTGTTCGATAGCGATGTGCGGTGGTTCCGGTGGACTCCAAATGGACGCCCCGATACTAGCCCCGACTTTTACCGATACGATGTCTAGCGTAATCGGCTCAGAAATCATCTCGATGAGTGTGCTTCCGACCTCCCGAACCTGTTGGGTCGAGCGCTCAGTCCTTGGGAACATGAGGAAGAACTCATCTCCGCTCAATCGGACGGGGTAAACCTCCTCGATGGGGAGCGCCCGTAACCGGTGTGCGACCTCGACCAATACCTCGTCCCCGACCGCATGACCATATGTATCATTCACCGCCTTGAAGCCGTCGAGATCGAGATAAAAGAAGACGTACGGTTCTTGCGAGGTGTGTAGTTGATTCAGCTGTTCACGTAGGGCGACCCGGTTTGAAAGACCGGTCAGTGCGTCACGGTTTGCTAGTTTTTCAAAGTGTACCCGCTCCGATTCAGACTCTGTCAGGGAGGTGACGAGCGATTCGAGCGCGAACGCGAGCGACTCAATCTCTTCGATTCCTGATTGATGGGGGAACGTGTTCGCTTTCCCTTGTTCCATGAGCGAAGCCGTTTCGGTGATTCGCTTCAACGGTCTCGTCACGATCGAAGCGAGTAGCCAACCGAGTACAGCCGTCACAAGTGAGGCCAATAAACCAATCCATAGAATTCTCGTTTCAAGTGTCTCGACTGGTGCAAACGCGACTGCCGTCGGCTGACGGACGACGACCTGCCAACCAAGTCCAGGATATTCATCATATCCTTCTCCGATTGACATGCCTGTCAGATAGTCTTGACCGTCATCCCACTCTTTCACGGAGGCGCCTTCTGTAAAGGATACAGGGAGTGGTTTTCCGACCATGTCGTCTGGACCGAGGAGCACGACACTGTCTCGTTCACTGATGACGAATAAATCCGTATCATCGACTTGTTCATGAAGCGTTCGATTGAAATGTTCGAGTACTTCTTTCCCCCAGGCCCAGCTTAAATGAGTGGCAAGTACCCCTTGAAACGAGCCGTCCTGGAAAAGCGGGACACTGATATCGACGAATTGGAGCGGTTCTCCCGTCGGATTCGGCAATAATTCAGCTAAGAGAACTGCCTCGTGGACATCTCCGATAAAGGGAGCATCTTGTGCTTCAAGATAAACCGGTCGTTCCGCAATCGATGCCCCTTCGAGAATCCCGTTCGTCGAAGCGACGACGGTCCCGTCCGCATCCGTGACGCCCATCCAAGAGAAGGCGGGGATGTTTGATTGGACTTGGTCGAGGAGTCGACGTGTCTCGTCTCGGTCTTCTAAATCGAGGCCTTGTAAGAGTTGGACTTCTTGATAGCGTGACCACATATAAAAATCGAGTTTGTCCGCCAATTGATGTGATGTCGTCGAGAGGCGTTCCCCGATTTCTTTCTCGAGCGCGTCAGATGCCCGGTGACTGATGAGGGAAGTGAGTGCGATCGTCAGTAAAAAGACGAGCGTGGCAATGCTGAGCGCCAAAATGAGTCCGAGGCGCATCGTAAAAGACTTGATCATGCGTAAATAAACCTCCTAAAGCTTGAATTAAAGAGAATTATGAAAAACGAGTCGATATCATGATAGGAAGAAGAGCTTCCGCTATAATGAAAGACGAGTCGAAAATAGATAGAGGTGAAGAGAATGAAAAAGAATCAATTGTTGGTCATCTTGACCATCGTCGCGGTCGCATTAATCGCATTGGTGTTCGTCTTACTCAACCAAGATGAGTCGACGACAGCTGAGCGTGGCGATCACGTCTCGATTGAAGGACAACCGACACTCGGAAACCCGGACGCAAAAGTATCGGTCGTCGAGTTCGGAGATTACAAGTGTCCTTCGTGTAAACAGTGGGGTGAAACGATTTACCCGCAACTGAAAGCGGATTATCTCGACAAGGAAGACGTCAGCTTCAGCTATATTAACGTCTTGTTCCACGGACAAGAATCGATCTTGGCATCCCTCGCTTCCGAGTCGGTATACGAGCAAGACCCTGAGTCGTTCTGGAAGTTCCATAAGGCGCTCTACGATGCGCAACCGGAATCACAACAACACGACAATGCGTGGGTGACCGTCGAGAAGCTGAAAGAAATCGCAGGCGAGACGACATCGGTCGACTTGGCGAAGTTTGAGCAAGACCTTGGGGAAGAATCGACCGTACTTGAAAAAGTCAGTACGGATGACGGTCTTGTAAAAGAGAACGGTGTTCAATTCACCCCGTCCATCATGATCAACGGCGTGATGCTCGAAGACCCGTTCGATTACGAAAAAATCCAAGAGCTGATCGAGCAGGATTTGTAAGATGAAATCATTTCTCGAAAAGTATGGGTTATACCTCGCTTGGCTCGTCTCGTTGATGGCGATGCTCGGCAGTCTCTACTTCAGTGAGATTCGGGAGTTCGTGCCATGTGAGCTATGTTGGATTCAACGTATCTTTATGTATCCGCTGACCATCCTCTTGGGAATTGCCGTCTTCACGGACGATCGGGCGGTTCGGAAATATGTGTTACCGCTTACTATCATAGGCGGTTTCGTATCACTTTACCATTACTTGGTACAGAAAGTGCCAGGTTTTGCAGAAATTCAACCTTGTGCACAAGGAGTTCCGTGTAGCGGTCAATACATTAACTGGCTCGGGTTCATCACGATCCCGTTCCTCGCATTGACGGCTTTCACGCTCATCACAATCCTCATGTGGAACGTCAAAAAGCGATAAGGAGTTGGCACGTGTGAAGAAATGGTGGATGATTGGTTTGACGACGATGCTCATCGTCCTAGCAGGATGTGGTCAAGAGATTGAGGACCCGCTCAACTGGGAAGTCGAATCGTTCGAATATACGAATCAAGATGAAGAAATGGTCAGTCTTGACGATTTAAAAGGGAAAGTGTGGATGGCGGATTTTGTTTTCACAAGCTGTGAGACAGTCTGTCCACCGATGACATATAATATGACGAAACTGAATGAAGCGCTTGAAAAAGAAGGCGTCGAAGACGTGCAGTTCGTTTCGTTCAGCGTCGACCCGACGGTGGATACTCCGGAGAAAATGAAGGAGTTTATGAGTGGCTATGACCTTGCGAAAGCAGATTGGCAGTTCCTCTCAGGCTATTCGCAAGACGAAATTGAAACATTTGCTCAACAGAACTTTAAGGCGCTCGTTCGGAAGCCTGACGAAGGCACACAAGTCGACCACGGCACGTATTTCTATTTGGTCGACCAGGAAGGTAAGATTATGAAGGCTTATCCCGGGTTCCAAAACGTTCCGACCGAAGACATCATCAATGACATTAAAATCTTACAAAAGTCTTAACTGAAGACCTGCTCCACCAAACACGGGTGGGCAGGTCTTTTTGGTTTAAGAGACCTGCTATAATGGAATAACCAGAATGCTCAATGAAGACCACGCCATTTTTTGAAAGATAGGCGAATCGACATACTTTCTCGTATAGAAACGGAGAAGGCGCGCTATAATCAATTCAACGAACTATTAGAAAAGAGGATTTACATGAAAAAGATGATGTTGCTCTCATTGGTCGGAATGGCGGCTGTCACCGGAACGATTCTGACACAGTACAAACCGCTCGGACGAAAGCCTAAATCGCTTCAATCTCCGAACCGGGTCAACGGAAAGTTTCGTAATCAATATGAGACGCCGATGACCTTTTCTGCGCAGGACATGGTGTCGATGGCGCGTGACTATCGTGATGTGACGTCATTGCGTAAACCTACCGAACGTCTTCCGATCGTGCCGATCGATTTCGAGGAGAAGACGGGGTCGAGCTTCACAAGAGTCTATTGGCTCGGACATTCGGCTCTCATGGTACAAATGGACGGGAAGACGATGCTTGTCGATCCAATGTTTGGACGCAGCCCGTCCCCACTCCCATTCGCCAAAAATGAGCGCTTCAGTGAAGACTTGCCGTTTGAACTCGAAGATTTGCCTGAAATCGATGTCGTCTTATTGACGCATGATCATTACGACCATCTCGATTATGGGACAATCCTTGCCATCCAAGACAAGGTCGCCATGTTCATCGTTCCGCTCGGTGTCGGAAGCCATTTGAAACGATGGGGTATCGGGGCAGAACGAATCGTAGAACGGGATTGGGGCGAGTCGCATGCGTTCGGGTCGTGGACATTCATCTGTACGCCGGCGCGTCACTTCTCCGGTCGCTCGTTGACGGACCGCAACAGCACGCTGTGGGCGTCGTGGGTCGTCCTCGGTGAGACGGATCGGCTCTTCTTCAGTGGGGACAGTGGATATGCTCCGCATTTCAAGATGATTGGCGAACAGTACGGACCGTTTGATTTCGCTGCACTCGAATGCGGGCAATATGATGTGCGCTGGCCAGACGTCCATATGCAGCCGGAAGAGACCGCGCAAGCGTTTCGTGATCTACGTGCCGATCAGATGATGCCGATTCATTGGGGGGCTTTCACGCTCTCGTTTCATGATTGGTTCGACCCGGCAGAACAGATGGCATCTCTCTTACCAAAAGAAGTCGTCCTCACTCCAAAAATCGGGGAGAGAATCACGCTCGACGGTCGGAATGATACGACGACGTGGTGGCGAGAGCTCGAAGACGCAAACAAGCGATGACCTCGGTCACCGCTTGTTTTTTTGTTAGGAAGACATCTTCTCTGTGGAATCTTCCTCGATATGCAATTGATGCTTTCTCGTGTATACAAGAAATGCGCCGGTCATCGCAATCGAACTAATTCCAAACAAGACGACCATGAGCTGAAGTCCAATCAAATCGAGGAAGAATCCTGTCACGAGAAGGACGACTTGGAAGATAATCCGGTCGAGCATGTTTCGGAACGAGAAGAAACGACCGTGATATTCTTTTGGCATCCGTGTCTGGAAAATCGTGACCGCCGTCGGGAAGAAACATCCGACCGAGAAGCCGAAGAGAACGAACGCAGCAATGGACATGAACGGGATGTCCGCAAAATAGAGCATCAGTTGGGCGACACCGATTAAAAACGAGAACGAGAATAAAATCGAGAACGCCGAGAATTTTTCTCCGATCCGTTTAATCATAAAGGCACCTGTCATGAAGGCGAGTCCCTCTGCCGTATAAATCCATCCTTTAATCGCCGTCGAATCTTGCAACTCACTGATGTTGATGACGAGCAAGTTGAATCCTCCGATGAAGAGGAGCGGGATGAGCGTCATGACGAGTGTCATGAAGATGACTGGAATCGATTTGATGATTGGGAAGACGTCTTTGAAACCGCTCGACGCTTTCGCATCGACCTTTTTCGCCGAGGGCGTTTTCGTCTCATCGAGTTTCAAGAAGAGCGTCGCGACCGCTAGCAACAGGTAGGCGACGAGCGAGAGCGCGTAGACGTTACGGAGCGAGATCAGTGTCAAAAGGACACCTGCAATCGCCGTCCCGATGACACGCGACAAGGTAGACACATTCATATGAACGCCGTTCAAGGCAAGAAGTTCCCGTTCTTTCACGATGAGCGGAATCGCTGCCTGGAGGGCAGGGAAATAAAAAGCGGCCGATCCCTGTAAGATAATCAAGAAGATGACCATCCACACGACCGAATTCGTCTCGATGGCGACGAACATGAAGATCACGCTGAGCGCCCGGACGATGCTCGAGATGAGCATGATTTTTTTCTTAGAACCTTGGTCGGTCAAGCGACCCGCGAGCGGACCGATGGCGACCCCGGCAAGTAAACCGATGGCGAGAATGACCGCCTTCACAAAGTCAGAGGGGACACGGTCTTGCATAAATTCCAAGTTCCCGATGATGCCGAGCCATAGACCAAGACCGGCGACGAATTCGCCCGTCAAGATGATCCAGACGTTCCGATTTTTCCACATAGATGTATTCCTCGATTCTTATCTGTTGATAATAATTATGCTTGAGAATGATTCATTTAGCCACAAAAAAGAAGCCGAACATCGGCTTCTTCATCAATCAAATATCACAGTTGTCGTCAGTGCACGTCGCACCGTTCGAAAGGACTTGGATTGTCGGATTGTTCTCAGACCAGACTTTTTCGAGCACTTGCGTGAACGCTTCTGTCGGCTGAGCACCGGACACCCCGTACTTGTTGTCGAATACGAAGAACGGCACACCCGTGATGCCGAGGTCGCTCGCGCGCTTCTCTTCTGCACGTACCTCTTCCGTATACACGTCAGTCGTCAAGACGTCACGAACCGCGTCAGAATCGAGTCCGACGCTTGTCGCGATTTCAAGGAGCACATCGTGGTTCCCGATGTGTTTCGCGTCGACAAAATACGCCTGAAGCAACGCTTCCGACAATTCTTTTTCTTTCCCGACCGTCTTCGCGTAATGCGTCAAACGATGCGAGTCGAGCGTACCCGTCACGACCATGTTCTCAAAATCATAGTCGAGTCCGACTTCGCGGGCCTGAGCGGCGACTTGTGCTGTCGTTCCTTTTGCCTGTTCAATCGGCATCCGATATTTCGTTGCGAGTGCCTCATAGATGGTACGTGAATCATTCGTCGGGGCGTTTGGGTCGAGTTCGAAACTCTTGAATTCGACTTCCACTTGGTCTGCCTGTGGGAACTGTTCGAGCGCCTCTTCTAGACGACGCTTACCGATATAACAAAACGGGCAGACATAATCTGACCATACTTCAATTTTCATGATGAATCCCTCCTGTCCTTAGTGTAGGAAATCTTGAATTCAAAGTACAGGAAACGGCTCATGAAAAAAAGCCCTCCACGAGGAGGACTTAAAAGACGTACCAAAACACACAGACGAAGTGGGCGAAGCTTCCGAACAAGATGAACAGATGGAACACTTCATGGAAACCCCATCCTCGCCAGTTGACGAATTTGGGTTTGAACCCATAAATGAGTCCGCCAATCGTATACATGACGCCCCCGAGGACGAGCCAGAAGATGCCGGCGTTGCCGATCACGTCATGGAGTGGTCCGATAAAGAAAACTGACAACCATCCCATCCCGATATAGAGCGCGGTCGACAAGAAACGAGGGGCATGGAACCAGACGAGTTTAAAAATAATGCCGAACAAGGCGAGTGCGTGTACGGTACCGAAGAGGACCCACCGCGTCGGTCCTTCGAGCGCGAGTAACGTAAGCGGTGCGTATGTACCCGCAATCAACGCGTAAATCATCGCATGGTCGATTCTCCGGAAGAAAGCGATGACGTTCGGTGAGGCGATGATGCTATGGTAAAGACCTGACGATAAGTAAAGAAAAACAAGGCTGATCCCGAATAGAATCGCGGCCATAATCGCAAGTGGCGAGCCGAGTAACGAAGCTTTAACGACCATCGCGATGAGGGCGATGAAAGCCAGTACTGCACCGGCAAGATGCGTCAGTGCGTTGATGGGTTCACGGAAAATCGAATGCATGTAAAACACTCCTTATCATATCATGTAGTATCGATAACTACATGATATACTGAAGAGGAACAAACAGCAAGGTATACCTTTCGACAAGTCGACGTTTTCATTATACTGAAGAGGTGAGGTGAGGCAGATGAAAGCAAAACAGATTACCGAAACGGAAGGTACACTCCCACGGGACGTATTGCCGACCGTTGATTTATACATGGACCAGGTCATCCAGTTGTTCGAGCAGCATTATGGGAAGATGAAGCGAAACGAGGATGAGACCATACTGACGAAGACGATGATCAACAACTATGCGAAGGGCAAGTTATTCCATCCCGTCAAAAATAAAAAGTATACGAACGAACATTTGATGTTACTTAGTTTGATTTATGAGATGAAAGGTCTCTTGTCGATCAGTGACATCAAAGAGACGCTCCGACCGTTGAACGAGTCGGATGAGACGTTCTCACTTGAAGACTTCTACGAGGCGTATCAGGCGCAGAAAGTGAAGAATCTAGAAGCGTTTGAAGCCCAGGCGGACACGCTATTAAATACATCACTCGAAGATAAGGGCGGTGTTAAGCGAACGCTTGCCATCGCGTCTGCCGTGCATATGAGCCACTTGTATCAGCGATTGGCCGAGCAATTGATTGATGAGAACTAAAACAACTCCTCCGAGGACGAATCGTCTGTGGAGGAGTTGTTTTTTAGTTATTGATGTACTTCTCGTAAACCGCACCGAAGTCTTTACGGTTCCATTCATGATAGTGACGTTGTAGCCAATCGAACGATTGCTCGTTCAATTCCTTGAACGTGTTCGGGACGTTCATGTCACCTTCACGGAGTCCGCTCAAAATCGACACCGAGTGTGTGAGCGACGTATTCGCATACTCCATCATGCGACGGCCTTCTCGCTGAATCTCTTCAATCGCAAGGAGTGCCTTGTACAAATCTTTCACGTGCTCGATTTGCTTCTTGTTGATATCGATTGAGTATGGCTTTTCGCCGATTGTGAATTTGACTTCGACATCGAGGTCGACGGTGCCGGCTGTCTCGAACATGACGTGCTTAATCGGATAGTGTGCGTAAGGGTAACGATACAGAACTCGTTTCGAACTCATCGCGCTCGTCCCGTCGAGGTGAATCATACCTAAGTTTGTAAAGCAGTACTCATCCGATTTTGATTTGATCAAGAAGTAGATCTTTTCGTTATCCTCATGGAGGACGTAATCATCCGAGTCCGCCTTATCGAAATCGGACGGGTCGATCACCTCACCGATGTCGCTGAAGCCAGTCAAATCAGAAGCTAGTTTTTTGAACATGTCATTCACTCCTCAGTAATGGATTTTATGCATCTCTTTCGGGTCGGACCCGGTCCGCTCGTCACGATTGAGCGCATCAATGGCCGCCATCTCTTCTTTCGTCAACGTGAAGTCGAATACCTGTATGTTTTCTTTGATTCGACTCGGTGTGACCGATTTTGGAATCACAGCGACTCCGTTCTGTAAATGCCAACGCAAGATGACTTGAGCCGGTGACTTGCCGTGAGCGTTCGCAATCTTGACAATCGTCTCATCTTCGAGCGCTTCGCGTCCTTTCATGAGTGGACTCCACGCTTGAATTTGGATGTCATATCGTTTGCAGAATGCAATCAGTTCTTTCTGAGACAAATATGGATGGATCTCGACCTGGTTCACGGCCGGGACAATCGAGCAAGATTGAATGATTTGTTCCAAATGTTCGATCTCAAAGTTCGAGACGCCGATTGCTCGGACGCGTCCTTCTTCATACAACTGTTCGAGTGCTTTGTACGTTTCGACGAACTTGCCAAAACGGGGCATTGGCCAGTGGATGAGGAACAAGTCGACATACTCGAGTCCGAGCCGATCTAGGCTATCCTGAAACGCTTGGAGCGCCTCATCAAATCCGTGGAACTCGTTCCAAAGCTTTGTCGTCACAAAGACGTCTTCCCGTGGGATGCCTGCTTCACGAAGCGCTTGTCCGACACTCTCTTCATTTTGATAAATCGCAGCCGTATCAATCAATCGATAGTCTGCATCGAGTGCAGCTTTGACCGTATCGACCGTCACCGCTCCATCTTCAACCTTATAGACACCGAGCCCGAGCATCGGCATCTTGACGTCATTATTCAACGTCGTCCATTCCATAAATAATCCCTCCCTCTCGTCTATAACGTTACCGAAATTTTGGATGAAGGGAAAGTAAAAACTACAGACGGATGCTTTCCCCGTGCGCCTTGATCACAATTTGGTCACGGTCGAGTTTTGCGGCCGCGACGAGACGGTGATACGGCTCCTCGACAGGTTCATATGAAAGGACGAACGTGTCCCAATGCATCGGGAAGAAACGCTTCGCTCCGCTCTCTTTGTACATCATCCAAGCCTGTTCCGGAGTGCAGTGCGCTTCCTGGAACGAGTCCGGTTGATAGGCACCGATTGGGAAGAAAGCGAGGTCGATCGGTTCACGGTCGGCGAGTCCTTTGAAGGAGTCGGTGTACGCCGTGTCTCCTGCGAAGAGCATACGAATCCCTTTGTATTTGAGCAGGTATCCGTTGTACCCCATATGTTTGTCCCACGGGAAACGGTTGCCCCAATGCTTGACGGGAATGGCGCGGACATCGAGTCCATTCGCAAGTGTCACTTTGTCATGTGGATGCAGTTCAAGCGTCTGCAGACTCGGGTATCGGCGCAACAGCCGGCTCGTCCCAGGAGCAGAGACGACAATCGTCTCGCGAGTGATGAGTCGCTTCAAACTTTTATGGTCAAAGTGGTCCATATGGGCATGGCTGAGTAGGATGACATCGACCGGGCCGACCTCCTCAATGGAGAGGGCCGGAGCGGTGTGACGTTTCATGCCGACTGTCAGCGGTCCAAGATGGACACCGATTCGTTTTGAGAAGACGGGGTCTGTTAAAATCTTGAGCCCATACCAATGAATGAGGACCGTCGAATGCCCGATCCACGTTGCCTGCACATGCGTCTCATCAATAGTTGTCAGTTCTGGACGTTCCGGCCATTTAAAGCGGGGACGGGGGAGACGACGTTTGAATCGTGTATAGAGAAACGTTCCGACGCTCGCCAAGACGGCACTCGGAACGAGGATGCGTCGACGCATCATGCATCACCTCACTGTTCGAATATATTGTCATCATATCGCGAGGACAGATGCACCGCATCCGCCTAAAGGAGTAGAAAAAATGGGAGATTGTGGGGTGCACTCTTGCGAATCCGCTTTCAATTTGATAAGGTGGCAGTAACTTAGGAAAGAGAGGTATACCGTGCCATGAAAAATACACGTTCACTCCAACGATGAGATGAATCATCACTGTTCGCTTGAACAGTCACGGGTGAAGTGTGTCCATTTTTTCAAATACGGGAAGCTCTCGTTTTCCTCTTTGAACGGATTCCTTCACACCACCGCTTTGAAGCGGATGGTGTTTTTTGTTTCATCGCGTATCGGATTAATAAGCGAGGTGAAACAGATGTTAGCAGTAAAACAAGTCCGGTTTGACTATGACCGGAAACCATTATTTGACGCGGTCTCATTCGAGGTCGCGGCTGGAGAGCGTGCCGTATTATTTGGACTGAACGGGAGCGGGAAGACGACGCTCTTCCGACTCGTGACAGGGGAGTTGACCCCGCAAGCCGGGACGATTGAACGTCAAGGCGAGATCGGGCTCGTCCGGCAGACAATCGAGTCGACAGATATGACCGTACTTGAGTGGACGATGCGCAGTGATCTTGAACGATATGCCCTCTATGAAGATGTATCTTCTGGTGACGAGATACGTGTCATGCGCTCCTATGAACGGGCGCTCGCGCTCGATGTTTATAACTTGGAACAAGAGGCGACAAGAGCATTGACTCGACTTGGGCTGGAGGAGCACCTCTTCCGAAACATTAACGAGCTAAGCGGAGGCGAGAAGACGCGAGCTCAGCTCTCGACACTGACGATGAAGCGGGTGGACCTCGTCCTGCTCGACGAACCGACGAACCATCTGGATTTCGAGTCGATTGACTGGCTGACGAAGTGGTTAAACCAGTTCAAGGGAACGGTGCTCATCATCTCACACGACCGTCAACTGATGGACGATGTCGCAACGACAATTCTTGAACTGTCAGAAGGCCGGGTCACACGATATCAGGGAAACTATACGGCGTATAAACATCAAAAAGAAGAAGAACGCGTGCGTGACGAGCGAGCACATGCTCGATACGAGAACCGAAAGGCAGAACTTCTCGAGATGATTGCCCAATATAAAGGGTGGCACTTAAAGGCGAAAGCGACAGCGAGTGTCCGCAGTCCGGGAGCGCAAAAGGGAGCGGCCAATCTCGCAGTCAAAATGAAGGCGAGAGAACAGAAGTTAAGGCAGCTCGAAGACAATCGTCCACAAAAACCAAAAGAGGAGAAACCCATCTCCGTCCGTTTTGCGGCGGATGAGCTCGAAGCGAAGACATGGCTGACGTGTGAGGATGTGACGTTTGGATACGACAAGCCGTTCTATGAACCGTTTTCCTTCTCGATAAATAAAGGAGAGCGGATCTCGATTACCGGACCAAACGGAAGCGGAAAAACGACATTATTAAACGTGCTGATCGGTGAGCGAGTACCACACTCGGGCGTGATTAAGCGACATCCTCGTCTGAAAATCGGATATTTCTCACAAACGCTCGAGCGTCTTCCGGAGACCGGGACGTTACTTGAGGCGTTACTCGCCAATAGTGAGATCGGAGAGACGGAGGCGCGGACGTTGCTCGCTCACTTCTTGTTCCGGCGAGATGAAGTGCACCGACCGATTACCGAGGCGAGCATGGGAGAAAAGTGTCGAATCGCGTTTCTCATCTTGTACTTCTCGGATGCCCATCTGTTGGCATTAGATGAACCGACGAACTATTTAGATGTGGCGACACGCGAACAAATCGAGGCGGCGTTGTCCGTCTATCCGGGTGGATTATTGTTGATTTCCCACGACCGCTACTTTCATCGTCTGACTTCGCGCACGATTGAATTAGGAGAGCACATTGTCATACGTGAGAACGATGAGCGCGATGAACCGGTCGATGTCGAACAAATGGTCAGAACGATGGACGAATTGACAAAAGATGAATTGAAATTTTTTGATGAAGCAGGAAACCTCCTACCATTTGACGAAACGAGTGAAATGAATCGAATCGAGTAGGAGTGAAGAACATGAATGGAGGAAGATTGTCGCGTGCGACGACGCGGAAGCGTAAACGCGTGTTCCGTATCACGACGGCATTGGCATTAATGCTCGCCTTGGTCGGGATCATCGCGTTCGCGGCACTGATTGACAAGAAACAGGACTCGGCTTTACCGGAATCTGATGAGATTGCCACGGAAATGGTCGACTCCGAGTCGGAACAACCGGCTGATGCTGATGCTGAGACGGAATCGGCAGATAAGATTTATATCGGGCAACCGTATACGAAAGTATACGCGGATGACCGGGTCACGGTCGTTTATGAAGCCGACTTGGGTGATCGATTTGAACGGTTGGAGACGGTAAGTGGATTTGTGAAAGTTCAGTTGAACGAGCGGTTGACCGGCTGGGTCACAGAAGAAAGTGTGACGACAGAGGCGACAGCTTTATCGGATGACGAGGTGATTGCCGCTTGGCAACAAGTCGTCCCAAACGCTTCGGAGTCCGTCCTCGACTGGATTGGGAAAGATCTCGAAACCGTCCGTGCGGAGCTTGGCAGTCCTTCTGCCGTTCAACGTGACCAAGTTAACGAGTATCATTTCTATGATGGATTCTTCCTCATGGTCCGGGACCAAAAAGTACGGGCCGTTGATTGGGACAAACAAGCAACCGCGACGCCAGACTTACAACCGACTCGCGAACAAGCGACCGGAATTTGGTTCGAGGGTGAGACGGTCCAATTGAAACTGTTCCCTTATAGCGGCGTCATGCGTGTCCGTCTGGAGCAAAAATGAGACAAAGCGGGAGAGTTCATTCTCCCGTTTTTTTTTATTGTTTTTCATTCAAATGAACGTTTGAATGTTTGGTTAAAATGGAATAAGATAAACAGTAGAAGGAGGAGTCAGTTATGGGACATCATCATGATCACGACCACCATCACCATCATTCGACGAATCAGCGGGCGCTCTTACTCGCCTTTCTCTTGATTGCGGCGTTCATGGTCGTCGAAGTGATCGGCGGACTATGGACGAACAGTTTGGCGCTATTATCGGATGCGGGGCATATGTTAGGAGATGCGGCGGCGTTAGGACTCAGTTTCCTCGCTGTCCGATTTGGGGCGAAAGCGGCGACACCGAACCGGACGTTCGGGTATCGACGTTTCGAGATTTTAGCGGCATTCATTAACGGGCTGACACTACTCGTCATCTCGGTCTATATTCTTGTCGAGGCATACCAACGAATTAGCGCGCCACCAGAAATTCTAAGTGGTGGGATGCTTGTCGTCGCCATCATCGGGCTACTCGTCAACATCCTTGCCGCCTGGATTTTAATGCGCGGGGAGAAAGATAATTTGAACGTGAAGAGTGCGTTGTTGCACGTATTCGGAGATTTGCTCGGCTCGGTCGGAGCCATCACTGCAGCAATCCTCATCATGTTGTTCGGATGGACGTGGGCGGACCCGGTCGCGAG
Source organism: Exiguobacterium sp. 8A (assembly GCF_902506275.1). GTDB lineage: Bacteria > Bacillota > Bacilli > Exiguobacteriales > Exiguobacteriaceae > Exiguobacterium > Exiguobacterium profundum. The sequence goes on from NZ_LR733630.1 coordinate 2,856,599, forward strand.
CGCCTTTGTTGCGATTTTGATTTTAATCAGTGGTTATCGTGTGACGCGTGACGCGATTCATATCTTGATGGAAGGGTCACCGGAACAGATTGACGTACGGGCGATGCAAGAAGAGATTTCGAAGGTTGAAGGGGTGAAGGAAGTTCACGACTTGCATGTCTGGTCCATCTCGTCGAGCGAACATGCGGCTACTTGTCACGTTTTAATTGGAGAAGAGACAGATGATCAAGACGTCTTGAGACAAGTGACGGAACGAATCCGGAAATACGGGACGTTCGAACGTTCGACGGTCCAGATTGAGCGGGAACGACAATGTTGTGAAGAACGAATCATCTGGTAAGAAAAACGGACACTCGCTTGAGTGTCCGTTATTTTCCGTTCACATCGATCACGACAATCTCTGGTGGATTGTAAATACGTGGAATGTTGAAGCTGTAATTGAATCCCCGTCCAATCACATGGGTGAACGTCTCATGCTCATAGAGTCCACCTGCGTATTCAGGAAAGAATCCTTGATCAGGTGCAAATAATCCGTTCATCAAGTAAGGGATTCTCACTTGCCCGCCATGAGCATGTCCGGACAAGACGAGGTCGAATGGAAGTTTGGCATACGTATCGACTTGTTCGGCACGGTGCGAAAGAAGTACCCTGAACGTCTCATCGGGGGCGATGTCCTGCATCGCCGCAGTCGACTCCGCATCCCAATCCGTATAAATATTTTCTCTGAACCCACGAAGAGGATCTTCTAGCCCGCCGATGACGAGGTCGATTCCGTTGATGGTGACCGTCTCCCATTCGTCTTCGAGAACGTTGACACCAGATGAGCGAAACACGTCTTTCACATTGTGACGGACATAGTCATCCGATCCATCGATTTCATGGTTGCCGGTCACGAAATACATCGGCGCAATCCCTTCAAGCCCTTCGATTAGTTCGAAGGCGGGTTCAGGTGAACGATATCGGTCGAGTAAATCGCCCGGTAAAGCGATGAGGTCCGGTTTCTGTGCACGAACCTGGTCGATCAAAATCGACTGTTTATAACCGTATGAGGCGCTGTGTAAGTCGGAGAGGAGCACGATGCGGAGAGACTCGTCTGCTGACAGTTTATCGGACGTCACGTCATACGTCCGGACGGTCAACCCATTGTACGTCGCCGTGAACAACAAAATGCCGAGTGCAACAAAAAGAAGAGTCGATTTATGTTTCTTCATCAGTGCTCCCTCCTTCCTTAATCGTGTCTCTATCTTACTCTGATAGGCAGGGTTAAGCAAAAAAAATCCCGCTCCAGAGAGCGGGATGAATGTTATGCAGCTTTCGCTGTCAATTTGACGTCGACATTGCCGCGCGTTGCTTTTGAATAAGGACACACTTGGTGTGCTTCTTCGACAAGGCGCTCTGCTGTCGCTTGGTCGACACCTTTGATTTCGACTTCAAGTTCGACTGAAATGAAGAACCCTTCATCATTTTGATTTAATGTGACGTGACCTGTGACGCTTGAACCGTCTGTCTTCACACGTTCTTTTCCGATGATGAGGTTGAGGGCACTACCGAAGCAAGCCGCATAGCCAGCTGCGAAAAGTTGTTCCGGGTTTGTGGCACCGTCTACGTGTTTCGCGCCAGGCATCGAGACGTTCATGTCGATGACGCCATCTGTTGATTTCACGTGACCTTCGCGGCCACCGATTGCTGTTGCTGATGCTGTGAATAGTGATTTCATGATTGAATTCCTCCATTTCATTTTTAACAATTAAGTTGTGCACAATTTAAATTATAGAGCAGTCAAAAAGTTTCGCAAGTGATATGCTTGGCTAAAGAAGAGTACGGAGGATTACGTATGGACCAATCGTTAAAGTTAGAACATCAAATCTGTTTTCAATTGTATACCGCCTCAAAAGAGCTTACCCGGTTATATCGCCCAATTTTAGCACCGCTAAACCTGACGTATAGTCAATATCTCGTGATGCTTGTCTTATGGGAAGAGGATGGAATCGATTTGCGACAACTCGGATCGCGGTTGACGCTCGACTCTGGGACATTGTCGCCGCTCGTCAAACGGCTCATCCAAATCGGCTATGTTGAGAAAAGTCGTGCGACTGACGACGAACGAAAAATCATCGTTCGTTTGACCGAGAGCGGTAGCGCGTTGCGTGAGCAGGCAGCGAATGTGCCGCTACAAGTAAGTGGTATGCTGAATATAGACGAAGCGACGTATGTCGCATACATGGAGATGCTTACCGATATCAAGACGAGACTACACGATTTCGGGGAGCGTCAGCGCGAGCAGTAAGGAAGGAGGAGCCATGTTTCGAAAATTGATCATCCTCTTGATGGGGATTGGACTCTATATGGCTTGGCAATATGAGATGCCGAACGTCTCTGCCCCGACGAGCATTCAGGTTGAGTCTGAGGTGGCGACCGAACGAGCGACAGACGCGCCAAAGTTCGCAAGTCAGTATGCCGGGCATGACTGGTATTTGGTCGAACGTGGCGGTGACCGCGGACTTGAACTGATTGATGAGGACGGTGCGAAAAAAGGATTCTATCAGTTCGAGACAGGCAGCACGTATCGAGGTCTCGTACTGAATGAAACGACCCGTGATCAAGTCGAGGACATCGGCTTCGAGGCGGTGACTTCGTATAATAAGGGATTGAATCGATACTTGATTCCGGACGATCCATCGTTTTCCGTTTTTGCAATCGATGGTCAGTATGTCACTTTCTTTTTTGACCAGCATGATGATGACCTCCTGAAAGGGATCTTGTCGGTCGACCGCCGTGTCGAAGAGGCGAGTGAGGGGTACTATGGTGATTTGTCGAAAGAGGGAACGGTCGCCAATGAGCAGTTGATGCGCATCCTCATGAATTGGGACCGTGAAAAGTTTGAATTGAACGCTTTAGCCGACTATGAACCGCTCTATCCGGTCGTGCGGGCGCATAGTCAAAACATGGCAGAAAGCGATTTCTTCAGCCATACAGACCCGGAAGGACAAGACCCGTTCGATCGAATGGACGAAGCAGGACTTTCGTATTCGATGGCCGGCGAAAACTTGGCGATGGGACAGATGAGCGTGTTCCATGCGCATTGGGGACTCATGAACTCGAAAGGGCATCGTGAGAACATCATGCAGCCGCGCTTCACCCATGCTGCCGTCGGGCTCGCTTACAACGACGACGGTAGTCCTTTCTATACAATTAACTTCATCACACCACGTTAAAAGAACGCGCTAATGACGAATTTAGCGCGTTCTTTCGTTTGCTTTATTCAGTGATTGTGAATTTTTGAAGTCGTTCGTTTAGTAGTTCGGCGACAAAAATTGTCCCGTCCTCTTGTACAGTGAGATCGTGGGGGATGCGCAATTGACCCATCTTGTTCCCCCAAGAACCAAATCGCTCAATGACTTCTCCCTTCGGACTTAAAACGACAATTTGACTGTTAGGAGTTTCACGTTCCCCGTTCAGATAATCGCCACCATCGACAAGATAGATGTTGCCATCGTTCCCTGTATCGATTCCGTAAGGTCTTCCGATTTCGGTGTCATCCCATGTGGAAAGATGTTGTCCATCCTGGTCAAACACTTGAATGCGAGCATTATTTCGGTCAGCCACATATATGTTCCCTGACTGATCGTGAGTGATTCCGTGAGGCAAGTTAAACTCACCATCGGAAGAACCATAAGCATTAACTTCCCATTGGATGTTCCCATCACGATTGAATTTTACAATACGATGATTTCGGTATCCATCAGCCACAATGAATGAACCATCTTCCATTACGGTCACATCAGTTGGCCGTGCGAAAGTATATTCATTCATCGGGACAGGGAAGTTAGGCAGTTCATTTCGAATCCGTAAGCTTGTCTCAGTGCCGAGGCGATAATCGTCCCCAAACGTAGCGAGAACATTGCCACGTTCATCCAGCTTGAAAACTTTATTCAACATGATATCCGTTACCCAAATGTTGTTTTGAGCGTCCACTTCGATCCCGTGAGGAGATTGAAACAGGTTGTCCCCAAATTCATCGACAATCTCGTTTGTGTTTGGATCAAACACTGTGATTGTAGGGGTCGTGATCAATTCTTCATTCGCATAGCTTCCATCTCCGCGGTGTAAGTAATAGACATATCCTGAAGGGGAGGTAGAGACACCGCTACCTTCTCCTCCACGATGTGAGACACTGTCCTTCTCGGGCCAAACCCAACTAGATGTATATCTAGAACTTTTGGCTTTTTCATCATATTCATCTTTGAAAATGGGGTCCGTTCTTCCTTGGGCAAGCCATACAAGAGTTACTGAAAGTGCGAGGAGTACGCTGACTCCCAGCACCATTCTTTTTTTCATTCTATACAAGTGTGACACTCCTTCACGATTTACTGTGCATAGAATATGATAGATGGCTTAAGTGTAAACGCCAATTAGACCGTAGAGAGAAATCAATCTACGCCTTCAGGATGAGGTCAAATCAGTTTCTTCACCGCATCCTCAATTTCAGCCGGTGTCGTCTGTGGCGAAAAGCGCTCGATGACGTTTCCATCACGGTCGACTAAGAACTTCGTGAAGTTCCATTTGATCGCCTTCGACCCGAGAAGCCCGGGCGCTTCTTTTGAGAGATAGGTGAAGAGTGGGTGGGCATCCTTGCCGTTCACGTCGACTTTCGCGAACATCGGGAACGATACCCCGTAATTCAGTTGACAGAACTCTTGAATTTCTTCATTGGAGCCCGGGTCTTGATGACCAAACTGGTTGCACGGGAAACCTAAGATTTGTAGGCCCTGTCCTTTATAGGTGTTGTAAAGTGATTCGAGGCCTTCGAGCTGCGGTGTGAATCCACATTTGCTCGCCGTGTTGACGATGAGTAAGACGTCGCCTCTATATGTAGCTAACGGTTGTAATTGTCCTTTCATGTCTACTGCTTCAAAATCATAAATCATGATAATTCCCCCTTTTTTTGTAGTATACCAAGAGAAGGAGACAGACTCGAACTTGAACGCGTTGCGTGCAATCAAATTGTTATGAAATCATGATGTCGCTGTTACATCATTCCGAAGAAAGAATCCGTATAATGAAAAACGTTGTAGAAAGGAACGGTGTTATGCGATTTTTAAAAAATGAATTTATATGGATTGCGCTTATTTTAATCGGACTCTTTTTATCAAGTGCGACGCCTTACTCGGACCAGTCTATCGTTTCGCCACTCGAGCGATTCAATTGGAGCTGGATCGAACCGACGCTAGCGAACGTGCAGTTCGACTATGCAGGAAAGGAAATCTCGCTCGATACGTTGGGGACGACAGGATTGATTGAGTTCTTTATGCGGAAGACGGCACATGTCGTCACGTTCCTCGTTCTCGGTGCATTATTCGTGAAGGCCATCTCGCGAACGAATCTTCATGCGGGACTGAACTTACTCTTCGCCTGGGCACTTGCGAACACGGTGGCGATTTTTGATGAGTATCATCAGAGTTTGACTCCTGAACGGACCGCGCTGTTAGAAGATGTCCTTTTGGATAGTACGGGTGCTGCCGCAGGTGTCATCTTATTCGGTGGGGTGTTATTACTTCGTTCGAAACGGAAAAATAGCAAACGGACCGGTTATGTTGCCTTAAGGTAGTCAAAAAAATGAATGGGTTACTATGTGAAAAGCGCTTTCTTGAAGTGCTTTTTTTCTTTTTAAAACTATTTTGTGACAACGAACCAAACAAAATATTGTCTATACCCACGTTTTTTAAAGGATAAAACGTAAATTAGGTCAATGTCATACGAATGAAATATAAGTGTAAAATAACTTTTGGTTTAGATTGCTATAATGAGTCACAGAGCGAACGAAATGTCGCGACTTATCTTATTAAAAAATAATTGCACGACTATAGATAAAAACTACACGGGAATCAGCGGAGGGAAGCACATTGGGTAACTTGAAGAAATTTGCAGCTACAGTCACTCTAGGCGCACTCTTGATCGGCGGAACGTCACCGACTTATGCAGCCTCACTTACAGAGAAGCAGAAGAAAGTACAAGAACAACGACAAAAGAATAGCAGCGAGCAGTCGAAAGCAAACTCTTCGATTCAATCACGTGAGCAAGCCATCAGCAAAGAGCAACAAGAGATCAACAAGTTAGATGCTGAACTCCAAGACGTCATCAACGATGTCGCTCAGAAAAAAGCTGAGATTCGTGCAACTGAAGAAAAAATCAAAAAGCTTCAAGCACAAATTAAAAAGTACGAAGCGAAAATGAAAGCACAAGAAGATCTTATGAAAGATCGTATGGCGACGATGCAAAAGAACGGTGGCTCGTCAGTCAACTGGGCTGAGTTCATCTTCGGTTCTAAAGACTTCGGTGATTTGATCACACGCATGATCACAGCTGGTACGATCCAAGAGAACGACCAACAAATCTTCGAAGAATACGAAGCAACGAAAGAAAAACTCGCGAAAGCGCAAGCTGATTTGAAAGCAGAGCGCGATTCACTCGTGAAGCAAAAAGAAGAACTTGAAAAACGTCAGAAAGAGCTCGATCAAAAAATGAAAGAGCGCGCTGCGAAAATCAAGAAACTTGAAGCTGAAAAAGTGAAGTTCGAATCGAAACTCATGAGCCTTCAAGAGATGGAAGATACGCTCAAAGCTCAAGAACAAGCGATTCAATCAGAAATCGAAGCGCAACGTCGTGCTGAAGAAGAAGCACGTCGTGCAGCGGCAGCAGCTGCGGCGGCGAAAAAGCAACAAGGTTCAAGCTCGAATAGCGGTTCAAGTGCTTCAACAGCACCGGTAGCGTCTACACCAGCAAGCGGTGGCATGTTCCAACGTCCAGCAAGCGGTCGCCTCTCACAAGGGTGGGGTCCAGCAAGCGGTGCGAACGGCTACTCGTTCCACAACGGTCTTGATATCGCAGGTCCAGTCGGTACACCGATCTATGCAGCACAAACAGGTACGGTCCTCCGTGCAGGTTGGGGTGGCGCATACGGAAACCATGTTATGATTGCACACGTGATCAACGGGCAAGTATGGACGACAGTATACGCTCACATGAGCTCGGTATCAGTTTCTGCGGGTCAACGCGTGTCACAAGGACAAAACCTTGGCGGCATGGGTAGCACAGGGAACTCGACAGGTTCACACCTTCACTTCGAGATTCACCGTGGCGGCTATTCGTACTCTTCATCGAGCGCGGGAAGCACAGTTAACCCAGCATCATTCTTCTAAACACAAAGACAGTGATCGACGAACGCGTCGATCACTTTTTTGTTGCCTGATAGACGATGAACGTCAAGAGTGCGGCACCGATGACGCTGAGCCATAGCGTATCGAAGTTTGGGTCATCGAGCATGCTCCGGCCCCCGAGGAACACCATATAGCCGAGTATCGCGAGCGTGACAAGTGTCAAAGCGGTCACTCGGATTTGTCGCGGGATACGTAGCCACCAACCGAATAATCTGTTCATGAAAAATCGCCTCCTCTATTAGTATAGGGGAGGCGATGTGTTTCATCTAGCGAATCGGACCCAGGCAGAGTCCATGATTTGTTGGTAACCGACTTCCCGATAGATTTTGTTCGACGTCGGGTTCGTCAAGTCAGTGTAGAGGACGCAGAATGATTTTGTCTCGAGTAACTGTCGGCTGAGATCGGCGACGAGACTTCGTGCATACCCTTTTCCTCGTGCACTAGGTGATGTGTAGACGAACGAAACAGTGATTCCGTTCTCGGTTGGACGTGCGCGTTTCGCACACGAGACGACCTGTCCATCGACTTCCCAAAAGACAGCTTCTTCCCTTTCAAGCATCGTCTGTACGGCTTTTGTTACTTTCTCTGGTGGAGATGAACGGAGACCTGATTCGGCTTCGAAGGCACTATACCAAGCCTCAAGCTGCGCCTGATCGGCAACCGTCGCTTCTCGCATCCTCCCAGTCGCCATGTCGATGTCTTCCACGCTGTCGAGGCGATAAAGACCTTGGGACATGAACATCTTGCTCGTCCCAGATGTAATCTCTTGCCACGCTGTCGCAAACCGTTCCGCCTGTTGTCGTTCCGATACGACTTCCGAGAAGGGGACTTCTTCTTTCAAAAGGTGGGGGATGATGAAAGACGGGAGAAGGTCCGAGCGCTCCTTCTTCACGACGATATAGTGAAGTGGATGCGGTGGTGTCACTTGGAGGATGGCGAGAAGCTCTCCGTCCTCTTCGACTGTGAACTGATGAAACGTTTCATAAATTCCTTGTTTGACGTTATTCAAGACGCCAATCATGAGGCTATTCTTTGCCTCCTCGTCGAGTAATGCCGTCATGACGCGGTCTGAGAAGTGATCAGGGTTCTTCCATTCCATCCATTCCATATGTATCTCTCCTTTATTATATGTAGACAAAAACGGACAAACCTGATGGCTTGCCCGTTTATAAGTCGTTCATTATGCGATATCTTCTTGTTTCGATGACGTGTTGTCGAGAAGTTTTGTGTTGTGTTTGAAGTAGTGGATAATCTTCGCGATGGCACCGTCACCCGTGACGTTTGTCGCTGTCCCGAAGCTATCTTGTGCCAAATAGAGCGCGATGACCAAGCTTTGCATCGTTGCGTCGAACCCGAGGATCGAGCCGAACAATCCAAGCGATGCCATGACGGCTCCACCCGGTACACCTGGTGCTGCAATCATCGTCACACCGAGTGCAAGGATGAATGGAAGCACGATGGCGTAAGACATCGGCATGCCATTCAAGTACATGAGCGCGACACCGACCGATGTGAGTGTGATCGTCGACCCTGACAAGTGGATCGTTGCCGAGAGCGGGATGACGAAGTTCGCGACACCTTCGTCCGTGTTGTTCAACTTCGCTTGGCGAAGCGTGACTGGAATCGTCGCGGCCGATGATTGCGTCCCGATGGCTGTGAAGTAAGCCGGCATCATCGTCTTGAGCAACTTGAACGGATTCTCTTTGTTGAGACCACCTGCGATTGAATATTGAATCATGAGCATCGTCAAATGAAGGACGATGATTGTGACGAAGACGAGCGAGAAGACCGATAGGATCTCAGCGACTTGACCAGCGTACGTCATGTTCATGAAAATTCCGGCGATGTGGATTGGAAGTAATGGAATAATGACTTTACTGATTAAGAGTTCGATGATATCGCGGAAATCCATGGCGAGGTCGAGTGACCGTTTGCTTTCGATCGCGGCAATCCCGATTCCGATGACGAAAGCTAAGATAAGTGCGGTCATGACACCGAATACAGGTGGAATCTCAAATTCCATGAACCCTTTCAACAAGGCTTCTTCTGGATTTTCGGCTCCTGTCGTCGACCGTGTCAAAATTTGCGGGAACAAGTTGCTTGTTGCAAAGTATGCTAATGTTCCGGCGATGATGGTTGATGCGTAAGCGATGAGTGCTGTGAGTCCGACCAGCTTTCCTGCTCCTTTTCCAAGTTCCCCGATACCCGGGATGATAAAAGCAAGAATAATCAATGGAATAGCGAAGCCTAAGAACTGCCCGAAGACCGTGTTGAACGTCACGAACGTCCGAACGATCCAGTTCTGACTTTCTGGTACGATGCTCCCGAGTAAAATACCGAAAGCGATCGCGATGATGATGCGACCTAAGAGGCCAATACGTAATTTCAAATCAATCACCCTTTCTGTTTGTTTGAATAGTTGATATTTTCGCACATTTTACGGAATGTTGCCACCTTCTCTTACAATTTTTCTAAAGAAAGACGTTTGACAACTGTTTAGAAGGGTATTAGAAAATGTTGTACATATCAAGGGAAGGGGCTTCTCCTTTTCCTAATATAAAAACGATGTTATGATTAATTCTGACAGACGTAAAGGAGGGGTGCGCGTGCAGTTACAACGAACAACGATTCACATTGCGGGTCAAGACTATACGATCGTAAGCGAAGAACCCGCTGACCATGTGAGGGAAGTAGGCTTTTTGGTCGACAGTAAGATCCGCGAAATTCGTGAACAATCCCCTCATCTAGATGCTCGTCAGGCAGCGGTCTTGGCTGCGATTCAAATCGCGAGCGACCACGTCAAAACTAAACGAAATATGGGAGAATAAATCAATCCATGGTTACGCTACTTATACTGTTTTTCTTGTTTATCGGAATCGTCAACGGCTTCCGTCGTGGCGCGATTCTACAGCTCGGCCATTGGGTCGCGCTCATCATCAGTTTTCTCGTCGCCAATACGTACTATAAAGAGTTAGCCGAAGCGTTCAAGCTGTGGATCCCGTATCCGTCTCAGCTCGACGGAACGCTCCCGGGTGGCGTGTTGGACCTCAATTCCCTTTCAGGGATTGAGATGACATTTTATAACGTCTTTTGGTTCGTCGTCTTGTTCCTCATTACGAAACTCGTCTTGCATCTCATCTTGGCGATGCTCGACTTCTTGACGGACTTGCCAATTTTGCGCCAATTAAAAGGTGTGATCGGAGCTGTCCTAGGATTCTTCGAGGCATATGTCATCACATTCTTCATCCTTTGGGTGATCGCGTTCGTGCCGATGGCGAGCGTTCAAAACGCCGTCGACAAATCGTCGCTAGCGACATATATCATTCAAGACACGCCATATCTATCGGATTGGTTTTCAAATAAGATGTTGTGACACGACAGGCCGGAATGCAAGCTAGTGCTTGTGTCTCGGTCTTTTCTGTGTGAAGAGGGGGAAGCATATGAATAAAGTAGAAGCGATGATGTTGCTCGAAAAAATCGCGCAATATATGGAGATCAAAGGGGAGAACCCGTTTAAAATCAATGCGTTCCGCAAGGTGGCGACAGCGCTCGAGAACACGAACCTTGAACTCGAGGACATCGACGACTTGACGTCCATCTCAGGAATCGGGAAAGGGACGGCTGCAGTCCTTGAAGAGTATCGAGACACAGGACGCAGTGAAGTACTTGAAGCACTGCAAGAAGAGATTCCGTTCGGTTTGATGAAGCTCTTGAAAATTCAAGGGCTCGGCGGGAAGAAACTTGCTAAACTCCGTGAAATCGGTGTCGTCGACTTGGAGTCGCTCATCCGTGTACTCGAAGACGGGACGGCTGCATCACTACCCGGTTTCGGGGCGAAGAGTGTGGAGAAATTACTCGCCGCCGCGAAGAACCTCGAATCACGTCCAGAACGATTGGCTTATGCAGTCATGCGACCAATCGTTGAAGAAATCAATGAGGTGTTAGAGAAGGAGACGCTCGTCTTGCGTCATTCGGTCGGAGGAAGCTTCCGCCGTGCCGAAGAGACGTGTAAAGACCTTGACTTCATCATCGCGACCGAGGAGCCGATTGAGCTACGTGAGAAGCTGCTCGCTTTGCCGTTCATCAACGAAGTGATTGCGGCAGGCGAGACGAAAGTCTCGCTCGTCCTCGAACGTGAAGAGATGGTATCGGTCGATTTCCGTATGGTCGAGCCAGGCGCGTTCGCTGCGACGCTTCACCATTTCACGGGATCAAAAGACCACAACGTCCGCATGCGCCAACTCGCGAAAGCAAAAGGAGAGTCCATTTCCGAATATGGGGTCGAGACAGCAGACGGATTGTGGCAACCGGAAACCGAAGAAGAACTGTTCGAACGGTATGGTCTCCCATTCATCCCGCCTGAACTTCGGGAGGGGCATGCAGAGTTCGAGCACGACTTATCGAAGCTCGTCACGCTCGAAGACATCAAGGCTGACGCGCACATGCACACGGTCTGGTCGGACGGGAAGTTGACCGTCGACGAAATTGTCGTGGCGATGAAAAATCGCGGCTATGAATGGATGGCCATCACCGACCACGGGAAGTATTTGACGTTCGTCAATGGCTTGACCGAGGAACGACTCGAAGCACAGGGGGAAGAAATCCGAGAAGCAGCGAAGACACATGACATGAACGTGTTACGAGGCGTCGAGATGGATATTCGTCCTGACGGGACACTCGACTATGAACCCGAGTTTCTAGAGACGCTCGACTACGTCGTCGCTTCCATCCATTCGAAGATGGACCAATCGGTCGACGAAATCATGGCTCGTCTGGAGAACGCCTGCCGTTCTCCGTACGTCAACGTGATCGCCCATCCAACAGGTCGACTCATCGGTCGTCGGGACGGTTATCCGATCGACGAGGACAAGCTGATCGCACTCGCTAAAGAGACAGGGACGGCGCTCGAGTTGAACGCCAACCCGAACCGCCTCGACCTGACAGCTTCTACGCTGAAGAAAGCGAAAGCAGCGGGCGTCAAAGTGATGATCAACACGGACACGCATCACCCAGATATGATGGCAGACATGGCCCTCGGTGTGTTGCACGCACGGAAAGCCTATCTCGAACCATCGGATATTATCAACTGCTTCACGTTTGAAGACGCCAAGGCGTTCTTTGCGGCGAAGCGATAGAAAGGAACATGCTAGATGGATCACGCGTTACGCGTATTAGAATATGAAAAATTGCGCCAACAGCTTGCCGGACATGCGGCGAGCTCGCTCGGGAAAGATTTGGCGCTGAAGATGCAACCGGACTACTCGTACGACCGGGTACTCTCGAATTTGAACGTGACGAAAGAGGCGACCGAGGTCGTCCGTCTTCGTGACCGTCTGCCGCTCGGCGGGTTCACGGACGTCCGTGCGGAAGTGAAACGGGCCGCAATCGGTTCTGTCCTCTCGACGAGCGAACTGCTCGCCGTTGCTGCCGTCATGTATGGCGGTCGCCAAGTGAAGAACTTCTTCGAGAAGCTTCATGAGGACAATGAAGAGATTCGCATTCCTCGACTTGACGAGTATGCGGACAAGTTGACGAAGCTGATTGAAGTCGAACAGGCGATTCGTCATGCGATTGACGACCAAGGAACGGTCCAAGATTCCGCGAGTTCACAACTCCGAGGACTTCGGACACAGCTCCGGAGCTTTGAAGGGAGTGTCCGGTCACGCATTGACAACATCCTTCGCAATAATGCGAAGATGCTCTCAGACGCGATCGTTACGATTCGAAACGACCGTTATGTCGTGCCGGTCAAACAAGAGTACCGCCAAGCGTTCGGTGGGATCGTCCATGACCAGTCGGCTTCGGGTCAGACACTCTTCATCGAGCCGCAAGCCATCGTCTCCATCAACAATGAGATTCAAGAAGTTCGCTTGAAGGAACGTGCTGAAATCGATCGGATTTTGAGTGCGCTCTCGAACGAGGTCGGTGGAGTGCATGATGCCATCATGACGAATATCGATGTATTAGCCGAACTCGACTTCATCTTCGCGAAAGTCGCTTACGGACAAGAGATGAAAGCGACCGAGCCGAAGTTGAACGACAATCGGGAGATCAAATTGAAGCAGGCACGTCATCCGTTCATCCCGAAAGATGAGGTCGTGCCGATTACGGTCGAACTTGGGGAAGACTATACGTCACTCGTCATCACCGGACCAAACACCGGCGGGAAAACCGTCACGTTGAAGACGATTGGACTCCTTCAGTTAATGGTGCAATCAGGTCTCTACGTGCCGGCAGAGTTCGGGACAGAGCTTTCCGTGTTTGACGCGGTCTATGCCGATATCGGGGATGAGCAATCGATTGAACAGAGTCTTTCGACGTTCAGCTCGCATATGACAAACATCGTCGGCATGCTCGACAAGATCGACTTCATGTCACTCGTCCTCTTCGATGAGCTCGGTGCCGGGACAGATCCGCAAGAAGGGGCAGCGCTCGCCATCGCGATTCTAGATGAAGTGAAACGTCGAGGGGCACGCGTCGCGGCGACGACGCACTACTCTGAACTGAAGGCATACGCTTATAACCGCGAAGGCGTCATGAACGCTTCGATGGAGTTTGATATCGAATCGCTCAGCCCGACGTACCGTCTTTTGATTGGCGTACCCGGTCGCTCGAACGCCTTTGAGATCAGTCGTCGTCTTGGACTGTCTGAGCAAGTCATCGACAAGGCACGTAGCCACGTCGGTAGTGATGCAGAGTCAGTCGAATCGATGATCAATGAGCTTGAAGCAGCGAAGCAACGTGCCGAGCAGCTCGAGCAAGAGCTCATCGTCAAGCGCCATGACTTCGAAGAAGAACAGGCGGCGTTTGAGGCGAAGATGACCGAATTCGAGCGCGAGCGCGACAACTTGTATAGCGCGGCCGAGGCGAAAGCCGAGAAGGCTGTCGAACAGGCGAAGCGTCAGGCGAACGAAGTCATCGACCGCTTGAAGAAGCTACGTGAGCAAGGAATCGTCAAAGAGCACGAGATTATCGCGGCGAAGAAAGAGCTCGAATCGGCAAAACCGACGCTTCAAGAGAAAAAGATCCAAAAAGTGAAACAAAAAGCCCAGCAGAAACGTACGTTCAGTAAGGGCGAAGAAGTGAAAGTGACGACGTTCAATCAAAAAGGCTACATCGTGAAACAAATCAACGACAATGAGTACAACGTCCAAGTCGGCATCATGAAAGTGAACGTCAAAGCGGACGACCTTCAGAAGATTGGACCTTCGAAAGAGAAGTCGCTTCAGTCGAAAGGCAGCTCGCTCAAACGACAGAGCTCGACGAAGTCCGAGCTCGACCTTCGTGGCGTCCGTGTCGAAGAAGGACTCATACGTCTAGACAAGTACATCGATGAAGCGCTCGTGTCTGGCTATGACAACGTTCGGATCATCCATGGTTTAGGTACCGGGGCGATGCGTCAGGCGACACAAGAATTTTTAAAAGGACATCGTCACGTGAAGAGCCAGCGCCCGGGAGGAATGGGCGAGGGTGGACTCGGTGTCACGGTCGTCGAACTAAAGTAAAGGGAGTCTGGGAATGGGTACGTTAACGTTTGCAGTGATGCTGGAGTCGTTTGGTCTCTATTCGATGGCGGGACTGATGATTATCGTCGGTCTTGCCATCTTCGAAGTGACGACGCCATACAGCAACTGGCGCGAGATTCAAAAAGGAAATATTGCCGTCGCCTTGGCAACGGGCGGGAAGATTGTCGGTCTCGCCAACATCTTCCGTGTTGTCGAGAGCTATCATGAGAGCACAATCGACATCTTCATCGGTGGAGGATTCGGCTTCATGTTGCTTCTCGCAACTTACTGGTTGTTTGAATTTTTGACACCGACTCTGAAGGTGAACGATGAGATTCAAAAAGGAAATATCGCCGTCGGACTGTTGGCATTCTTGCTGTCGATTGGGGTCTCCCTCGTCGTCGGCGCGGCATTGGTGAGGTGAAGACATGGTATACGAACGATTGGCTAAGATTTTGTTCATCGGGGCCGGGCTGTTCTTAGTGGCAGCGGCACTATGGTATATGTTTTATTGAGGAAATGAGATATAGCATCCTTAAAAGATGTTATATCATACATATGGAAGTAAAAAAGGTTAAAATAATTTGATTTTATAATTGGAAACTATGATTAGTTAAAGTTTAAAAAACAAATATTTCAGAAATTTAATATATCTAAAATAGAAATTTATAGATGTTTAAATTACAAAAAATGAATGTGGTAATTTGATTGAGCTTAATTTATTGACTATAAC